>JAAYHI010000046.1 GCA_012727415.1 Bacillota bacterium | reverse complement strand
TGCTGCGGTTTTTTTGTTTCAACAAATTTCCAGCAGGATTCTCCATCTAAACAGCGAATTGAAAAATAGAACGAGTCTGATCAGAAGAGGTGGAACCTATTGAGGAAAAAAATCTTGCTTATCTGTCTTACACTGCTGCTTATATTAGCAACGGGCTCTGCTGCCTTTGCCCTTTACCAGCCCGGTTTTGTATACAGAGTCTATATAGATGGGGAAAATGTCGGCACTGTAGCCAACCTCTCAGAGTATACAAACATGCTGGAGGATATGCTCCGCAGGGAGGAGGCCAATGTAGGGCTCAACCTTAAGTTTTCCCAGGATATTTCAGCCAAGCGGGAATTGCAATTAAAACCTGAGACAAATGAATCCCAGGTAAAAACAGCTTTAGCCGCCAGGGTATCCTATTCCACCTTGGGCTGGGCAATTGTCGTTGACGAGGAGCCATTGCTGTGCACAGCCAGCAGCGATTGTGCCCAAGAAGTATTGGAGCAAGTAGCCAATAATTTTGTCCACGACTCTAGCAATTGTTCCTTGATCAGCACTGAGATTGTCGACCCGGTGGAAATCTGCCCTCTGGAGGTCAACCCGGAAGAAATCTGGGAAGTGGAAGCAGCGGTAGATTATTTATTGCAAGGACGGGAGAAGACAGAGACCTATGTGGTGGCTAAGGGGGACAGCCTTTGGTCCATATCCCGCGCGATGAATATCAGCCAGTCCGATTTGAAAAAAGCCAATCCCTCTCTGTCCAGCAATGTATTAAAGACAGGGCAAGTCCTCAATCTCGTGGTGGCTGAGCCCAAGCTCAATGTTAAAACTGTGGAACATGTTAAAGCTTATGAATCTATAGGCTATGCAACGACCACCCGCTATACCGGCAAGCGCTGGTACTATCAGTCTGCAGTAGTGACCAAAGGAGTGCCAGGCAAGAAGGCGGTAACTTATGAAGTTGAATATTTGAATGGTGTTGAAAACGGCAGGAAAGTCGTGCATTCCAAAGTTGAAAAACAGCCGGTGACAAAAGTCATCGAAAGGGGAACTTCCAAATGGCCAAGCGCTGCTACCGGAATGTTCCGCTGGCCTTTGAATTCTGGCCACGGTATCTCCGACCGCTTTGGATCCTCCAGAGGCAGAGGCCGGACCCATGGAGGAGTTGACATCGCTGCGCCCGGCGGGACTCCTATATATGCTGCAGCTTCCGGTACAGTAGTAATATCTCAGTATGGCCCTTCATACGGAAATTATGTTAAGATCGAACACAGCAACGGCTACGCCACCCTGTATGCCCATGCCAGTACCCTCCTGGTCAAACAGGGACAATGGGTGTCCAAAGGCCAGATTATTGCCAAAGTCGGTTCCACCGGCAACAGCACCGGCAATCACCTTCACTTTGAAGTGCAGCGAAACGGTACCCGCATCAACCCGCTTCAATTTTTTAAACCCTGAGCCTGCCAGCACGCAGGCTTTTAATATGCGGTATAATAAGCAAAGGGGTTCGTTGACGGCAACCAGTATTCAGTTTATTATTAATTATAGAAAATAATATTCAAAGTAATTTACCGGGGGGTGCTAATATGGCCAGAGCGTACAAGATTTTAATTGTTGAAGACGAAAAGCCCATTGCGGATATCCTTGAGTACAATTTGGAAAAGGAAGGCTATGAGGTGCGTGCAGTCTATCGCGGCGATGAAGCAGTAGAAGCTGCCACAGAATTTATGCCGGATTTAATTCTGCTGGATATAATGCTGCCTGGTATCGACGGGCTTAGCGTGTGCAGACAGGTGCGTCAGCATATGGATTGCCCGATAATCATGCTTACCGCCAAAGACGCTGAGATTGACAAGGTGTTGGGGTTAGAGCTGGGAGCAGACGATTACGTAACCAAGCCTTTTAGCACCAGAGAACTGCTTGCCCGTATCAAGGCACAATTGCGGGGCAGGGCTTTTGCAGTCAAGGAAAAGCAGGCTTCCCAGGCCGAGAGCTCTTTGGAAATCGACCGGGACTTTTTTACCGTCAAGAGAAAGGGGAAGGTAATTGACCTTACCCAAAGGGAATTTGAGTTGTTGGATTTCATGGCCAGCCATCCAGGGAAGATTTTCAGCCGGGAAGAGCTTTTGAAAAAGGTGTGGGGATACGATTATTACGGTGATGTCCGCACCGTCGACGTGACGATTCGCAGATTGAGGGTGAAAATAGAGGAAAATCCCGGGAATCCGCAATATATCCTGAGCAGGAGGGGGCTGGGGTACTACTTTAAGGGGTGAGGGCATTGAAAAGCATCCAGTGGAAATTGGTTTTAGTCTATATATTGCTGCTGCTTTTTGCACTGGAGCTTTTTGGCGTGTACCTGCTCTCATCTTTAGAAAATCATTATATGCAGGATGTCAAGAGTGGTTTGCACAATCACGTGCAGCTCCTGGCTACCCTTGCCAGGAGGTACTATAGCCCTCTTCCCGATACCGACGGCTTGCAGCACTTGGTTGCAGAATTCTGCAATGTCGTAAACAGAGACGTATATCTGCTGGACAAGTATGGGGTAGTGATTGCATCTTCTCCGGGGCTGGAGTCAATGATTGGCACCGAAATAGTACAGCAGGAGGTTTTGTCTGCCCTGCAGGGGCATGGGGCTGATTCTATACGTTTTGATGAATTGTCCGGGGAAAGGTTTTATTATCATACCCAGCCTGTCTACAGCAACAACTTGCTGGCAGGGGTTGTATATGCTTCGACAAGTTTGGCACAGCTGGATGCAGCTATGGGGGAAATGCGCACTGTCCTCATTACCGGGGCAGCTATTGCCCTGGTGGTATCGGCCTTGCTGGGGTTGAGCCTTTCCAGGACTCTGACCCAACCCCTGCGTAAGATTACCAACCAGGCTGAAGCGATGAAGGCTGGAGATTTTCAGCCCTCATTGAAAATCAGGGCCGACGACGAAATAGGCCAGCTGGCGGAAACTTTTAACGAGTTGGCTTCCCAGCTGCAACAGAGCTGGGATGAGGTGCTGCAGGAGAAGGATAAGGTAGAAGGAATTCTGCTCAACCTCAGTGATGGGCTTATTGTCTTTGACCATGAGGACAAAGTGTTGCACATCAACGCCACTGCCTGTAACTGGTTTGGCGTCAATAAACAAAAAATGTTGGCTCAGGGCACGGCAAAAGATTTCCCCCAGCTTCAGGAATCTCAGGGGATGATCTATCTGGAGAGCGGAATGGGTCTGGTGCTTCGCCAGCAGCGGCTGCCTTTCCTGCAGGCCGGTGAAAAGCAGGGCACTATTGTGGTGCTGTCGGATATTACCGAACAAAACCGCCTTAATCAAATGCGACAGGAATTTGTCGCCAATGTCTCCCATGAATTGCGCACACCTTTAACGACAATAAAGACTTACCTGGAGGCCCTGGCGGAAAACCCTGATGAAAAACCAGAAGTCCGCCAACATTTTTTTAGTGTCATCAATTCAGAGACAGACAGAATGGTGCGGATGGTTGAGGATCTCTTAATTCTTTCCCGCAGTGAAAGCCGTACCCAGGAATATAATCTGGTATCAGTGCAGGAGCTATTGAGAGAAATCGATGCGGCTGTGCGCGGTCAGGCGGAAGCCAAGGGACTGGTCCTGGAAATGCGACTGCCCCGGAATGTTCCCAAGGTAATGGGGGACAGGGATCAATTGCACAGACTGTTTTTAAATATCATTCAAAATGCCATCAGTTATACAGCTGAGGGCAAGGTTACTGTTGCTCTCAGCAGCCGCAACAAATACGTGGAAGTTGTGGTCAGAGATACTGGCATTGGCATTCCTGCCGAGTCTTTGAGCAGAGTCTTTGAACGCTTCTACCGGGTCGACAGGGCCAGAAGCCGTGAGGCGGGAGGCACTGGTTTAGGCTTGTCAATAGCCAAACAAATTGCCGAACAACACGGCGGAACAGTTACCATCTTCAGCCAGGAAGGAGTGGGGACTGAAGTTACAATCCCCTTGCCGGTGGCAGCGACGGAAGCCCGCCGGAGGCAAACGGCAGGAAGGGGGCGGAATCACAGTGATTAAGGTTAAGTCAGCTTTACTGGTCAGCCTGGTTATTTGCAGCATTGTCCTCTCGGCTCTGATAATTTTCGGACAACATGTCCCCAAGGGCAGCGACAAAGCAGCCAAACCGTGGTTTGGACCTAAGCCAGGGCTCCATGAAATCAGTTTGCCCGGGAGGATTTATATTTACAGCTCAGAGGGCAAGGCAGTCTTGGTAGAGACCTTTTCCCAAATGTACTCACACCTGGTCCTGGCTCTGGGGCAAATGGAATACAGCAGTGAAAAAAGCGGTGATGTCTGGGTCGCAGGCCAATACACAGCCGACACCCTAAACTCGGGAGTGCTGTTTCGCTTTGATTATCAAATCTCCCGGGGGCTGCTGGCTAAATGGCTGACCCTGTTTTATGAGACGGATTTCCCCTTTGCAGCTATCGACAGCATTTTGGTGCCCCTGGACGGCGGTCCGGTAAAATTCATTAATTCTCGTTCCGGAATGCTTTGGCAACTGCAGGCAGATTTACCCCTCGTGGTATTTCAACAGGCTGCAGATGAGTCCCGCAATCCCACAGCATTTCCCCTGGCGGCACTGGAAAGCACAGAAGTTTACACTGTTGCTCCCGGGGTTTTTGACCTCGCTTCAACTCAAAGTGTGCCTGTTCCTTCATGCCGGCTTGAGGAGGTCAGTGCTGAAGAGATAATTCGCTCTTTCTTTATCTCCCATTCAATTATTCAGGAGGCAGACGGCGTGAAGACCTATACTGATGGTTTTGGCGCCTTGCGCATATATGCATCAGGAATGATGGAATATTCCTCGGGGATTCGGGGAAATGGGCCGGTATTCTTAGACCAGCTTCAGCTCATGCAGGCCTCAATAGATTTTCTCAGTGCCCATGGGGGTTGGCCGGTTAAGATGCTGCCGATAATTTTTGGCAGCCAGCTGGAGGATACGGTAAGATTGGAGTTTGCAAGCTTCGCAGACGGATTGCCAATAGCAGGAGAGAATGCAGGCATCGCTGTAGAGTTCCAGCAGGGCCAAGTCAGCAGCTATCAGCGCCACCTGGTTCTTGAGTCGGAGATGGCTTCCGAAGCTTTAGAAGAGGCAAGGCCCCTGGCTCAGCACTTGGCTTCTGACACACAGGTGGGACAGTATTTCGCCGAGGGAAACAAGAGAATTGCCGATCTGGCCCCTGTATTTTACTGGCAGCAAAATCGCCTCATCCCTGCATGGCGAGTTGTAACGGAAGATGAGGTAATCTATGTGGCCGCTGGTGATGGCAGAATTTTGCACATCAGTGCACAGTTGGGAGGCCAGTAAATGGATTGGGAACGAACGCTAAACATCTTTATTATTGCTTTTTTAATTTTAAACCTCGCTTTAGCGGTCCAGTTATGGCTGCGGCCAATATTTTTTAATCCTGCCAACTATATCAGCGCTGAGGAAATCGCTGCCACAAAAAGTGAGTTGGAAGACCGGAACATTACCGTCATTCCCAAGATACCCAGGCGCATGAAGCGCTTGCAGCCTTTGGGGGTAAAAAATGCTTCCCTTGAAGAAGGGGAAGTGGCGGCTGTCCTCCTAGGGCCTGAGTTTGAGAAATTATCTTCCGGCGTTAAAACTGAATATCGCTCTGTTCAAGGAAAGGTAGATTTTTATGTCGATGGGCGGATAAACTATCTCTCCAGTTCGCCCCAGGAGGAGGGCAGCATCTCCCAAAGGGAAGCCCAAAAGCTGGCAGACCAATTTCTGCGGCGGACCGTTGGCCAACCCAGGGATGCAAAAAAAGCCAGAACCAAGCTCAATAAAGACGGCACCTGGACCGTCGAGTACAGGCAACGTTGGAATGGCAAGGAACTGGAGATTTCAAAAATAATCCTCGTGGTTGGCCAGGGTGGAAGTATCCTCCAAATGGAATATCTTTGGGTGGACGTAATTGGCTACGTTGGAGAAAAGACGCTGTCGATCCCGGCAACAGCTGCCCTGAAAGTGGCTGCACGGCAAATGCAGGAGGGAACAACTGTATCCCGTCTCTATCTTTCGTGGTACAGCAACCCTGTGCTTAGTGAACAATGGCGCGTAAGCCCTGTGTGGGTAGTGGAATCCGAGGAAGGCGACAAGTACTATGTAAATGCCCATACCGGAGAACTTGAAGGGGAGCAATAGTTTCCAGCAGGAAAACCCGTTGTAGTGTTGAATAAGATATAGACTATTAATATTGGCTGGGGGTAAATATGGAAAAAATTATTCGCATCAGACGCTCTGGCCCATTAAAAGGCAGTGTTGGCATCAGCGGCGCAAAAAACGCCGCAGTGGCTATTATTCCCGCAACTTTGCTCGCACAAGGCACATGTATTCTGGAAAATGTTCCCCCGCTTACAGATGTACATACCCAGTGCGATATTCTTTCGGCTTTGGGGGCAAAAGTGCAGTGGCTTGACGCCACCACCATTAAAATTGACCCCTCTCAAGCAGTAAATGGTACTCCTCCCGAGGGCCTTGCCGCAAAATTGCGTGCCTCGTATTATTTTATGGGCGCCCTGTTGGGGAGATTTGGCTCTGCCCGGACGGGAATGCCCGGGGGGTGCAAAATCGGGCCGCGACCCATTGATCAACACCTCAAAGGATTTCAAGCCTTGGGCTATGATTGGAATGTGAAAGACGGGGAAGTGATTCTGCAACCCGGCAGCAACGACAGGGAGGACATATACTTTGACCTGGTTAGCGTAGGTGCTACCATTAACGTTATGCTGGCTGCCGCGGGCTTGAAAGAAACCACCACCATCGAAAACGCCGCCCGGGAGCCGGAAATCATCGATGTAGCCAATTTCTTAAACAAAATTGGCGTCACCGTCCGCGGTGCGGGAACAGGGACGCTGCGCATTTCAGGCGATGCCCGGCGGGGGGCCACTGCCCACAGCATAATACCAGACCGCATCGAAGCTGGTACCTTTATGGTGGCTGCAGCCGCAACCGGAGGAGACGTAACGGTGAAAGATATTATTCCCAGACATCTTGAAGCTGTTACCGCGAAATTGCGGGAAACTGGAGTAACAGTGGTTGAAGGCGATGACTGGATACAAGTCCAGGGCCCTGTCCGGGGAACTGCCATTGATGTCAAAACCTTCCCTTACCCGGGGTTTCCCACGGATTTGCAGCAGCCCTTAGCGTCATACCTGGCAATATGTTCCGGCACCAGCATTATTACAGAAAATATTTTCGAAGGCCGGTTCCGCTATGTAGATGAGTTAAAGCGCATGGGGGCCAATATAAAAGTGGCTGGCCGAGCGGCAGTAATCGAAGGCGTTGAAGAGCTGCTGGGGGCCACCGTTCGCCCTTATGATTTGCGGGCCAGCTCTGCCCTTGTTATTGCCGGGCTGGTCGCCCAGGGTGAAACCCGGGTCCGCGGCGTGAAACACCTGCGCCGGGGATACTACGATTTTATTGGCAAACTAAAAGGCCTGGGCGCAGACATTGAACTAATCTGAGCGGGGCAGCAGCTCCGCTTTTCCATGGAGGCTGTAAAATGGAGATTCATTCCTTAGCCAGCGGCAGCAGCGGCAATGCATACATAATAGCCCACCAGGGCAGGGCCTTGCTCCTGGATGCAGGTCTAAGCGGCAAACGGACCTTTGCCGCTATGGCAGCTGTGGGGGTTAATCCCGGCAGTGTAACCGCAATCCTGATTACCCATGAGCATAATGACCATATCGCCGGCGCAGGTATCATCAGCCGCAGGCTGGGAATACCCCTTTACATGACAGCAGGCACCTGGCAGGGGGCAAAAGGCGCCCTGGGCAAACTGGCAGAGGATAAAATTCACCTCATCAATGCCCGGGATCGATTTTATTTAAACGACATTGAAGTTACGGCAATGCCTGTATTTCACGATTCTCAGGAGCCGGTTAACTACATCTTTGATACTGGCAGGCACAAGGCGGTAATCCTTACTGACACCGGATGTGTCACTGAGGAAATGCTTGCTGTCATGGCTAATTGCGATGCCATGGTCCTGGAAACTAATCACGATTCAGAAATGTTGCAGAGGGGGCCCTATCCCTGGCATTTAAAAAAGAGGGTGGCCAGTGACAGAGGACATCTTTCCAATTTACAGGCTGCCCGGGTGCTGGCCAGGTTAGTGGCAAGAGGCAAGATCACCCAGGCATATCTCGGCCACCTCAGTGCCGTCAACAACAGCCGGGAAGCAGCAATTGCCGCAGTAAGTAAGTATCTTGTGGCTCAAGGCATGGCTTCGGAACCAGTCCTTGACAGCCTGACAGCTCTGCCCCGACACAGTCCCGGTCCGGTGTTGCAGGTCAAATAGAAAATCTGCTACAATTCGTAGCAGAGGTGGTGTCGAAAATGGAAGAATACTACTATGAAAGAAGTAACCGTTCTTCCCGTTGGCGTCGGTTTTTGGGCTTATTAGCTGCAGCCCTTCTGGGAGGCATGATTGTGCTCTTGTGTTTGCCCGCTCTGCTTCCCTACCTGATGCCGGAGTCAGCAGCCAATAATCAAGAGCACAAAGACCCCGTCTTGCCCTGGAACTATAAGGATCAGGATTCTCTTAAAGTGCCAGATTTGGAATATCAGCAGACAGCAGTTGTCTCTGCAGTGAACAAGGTATTTCCCGCTGTCGTTGGCATAACAAGGATTTCCCAATCCAGGGACTGGTTTGGCAGGTTCACCCCTGCAACGCCAACAGGATACGGCAGCGGCGTAATTATCAGTCCTGAGGGCTATATTGTCACCAACTACCATGTGGTGGAGAATGCAGTTTCAGTTATTGTCACCCTCAGTAACGGCGAAGAAACAGAAGCTACAATAGTCGGCCAGGATCCAGGAACCGATTTGGCGGTTTTAAAAATTCCGGCAATGGAAGGCATGCCCTGGGCGATCCTGGGGGACTCGGATAAACTTACTGTTGGCGAATTTGTCGTCGCCATTGGCAACCCGGGGGGCCTGGAATTAGAGCGTTCAGTGACCCTGGGGATTATTTCCGCCACCGATCGCAGCTTTGATGTCTACGACTGGGTCTTTGGCCTGCTCCAGACTGATGCGGCCATCAATCCGGGAAACAGCGGCGGCCCCTTAGTGAACATGAATGGAGAAGTCATCGGCATCAACAGCGTCAAGATTACCGATGCAGAAGGCCTTGGTTTTAGCATTCCCAGCAACCTGGTCAAGAGTATCAGCGAATCCCTCATCAAAGACGGACGCGTAATCCGCCCCATGCTGGGTGTCACTATAAGTGAAATTACTCCTTCCCTGGCCGAGGCTTATAACTTAGGAAGCGACTACGGCTTATTGGTTACAGAAGCTCCCTTTGGCGGCCCCGCCAACAAAGCAGGGATAAAACCCAAGGACATAATCATTGCAATTGATGATGTTAAGATTGAAGGTATTCGTGACCTGCGCCGCATAATCAGCAAAAAATCTGTGGGGGACACCATCACTGTGAAAGTGGTTCGCGGCAACTCAACCCTGGATTTTGAAGTAACTTTAGCCGAACTGAACGTCAACTGACAGGAGGGAAGGCAATTGTATGTAGTCTGTCCCCAGCACCTGGATGAGGCCATAGACGAATTTGTCGAGGTCTTTGAAATGCCCCCGGACCTGTATTTATTGGACAAAGTCTCTTTTTCCGATTGGACCGCTCCCCACTTCTGCGATTTTTGTTCCCGTCCCCCTGTATACTTGGTGGTTTAAATGCTATTCCAGCTTGTGGTTGTGGGCAAAGTCCGGGAACAGTGGCTGCTGCAGGGGATTAAGGAGTATAGCCGTCGTTTGCACAGGCTAGGGAAGGTTGAGATTGTGGAAGTCCCCGACCAGCCTTGTCCCCAAGGGGCTGCCCTACAGAAACAAGCACTGCAAAGAGAAGGGGAGCAAGTGTTAGCCAGAATAAATCCCCGGTCCTATGTCATTGCCTTGGATATAAAAGGCAAGACCATGGATTCCCTGGGATTGGCTGCACTGTTCAATAATCTTGCCCTGGCCGGGAACAGTGCAATTTCATTTTGTATCGGGGGTTCTATGGGCCTTTGCCAACAGGTGCTCCGCAGGGCAGACTTGATTTTAAGCTTTTCCGCCTTTACTTTTCCCCATCAGCTTATGCGCCTGATTCTTCTGGAGCAGATATATCGGGCATGCAAGATAAACGCCGGGGAAACCTATCATAAGTAAGAGGGATTACAGAATGGGGGGCGGCGAAGCAGCAAAGGGGAGGGAGGGAGAAATGAAGGATTATTACAAAGTGCTCGGTGTCAGTCCCGGGGCTCCTAAAGAAGTTGTCAAGGCTGCTTACCGTGCCCTGATGAAAAAACACCATCCAGATGTAGGAGGCGACCCGGCAAGGGCGAAAGAAATTGAGGAGGCCTACAGAAACATCAGTTTGGAATCCTCATTTTCCCGCTCCCAAGAAACCAGGCAACGGGAAACTGCTCCTGCACCGGGAAGGGAAGTTGTTCCGGTTTTTCCCGGGAGCAGGCATCTCGACATGCAAGTTGCCGACTTGCAGCCCAATCAGGTCTTTATCTGCCCCAGAGAATGCAGTTTCTACCGCCGAAATTGTCGCTATAAACAGGTGCTTTCCCTGGAAAGCAAAGATCTGTATGCCCTTTGGGGTACTACCCTCCTTCTTCACGTGCGCAATCGGGCTGCTTTCCCCCAACAGGTGGATTGTCGCAATGGCCGTGGTGTGCTGGTAGACCAAATGGGTGATTTCTATCAGTGTCACCAGGTCTGCAAGTGGCAACATCCCCCCAAGTACAAAGAAATAGGGGTCGAGCTTTTTCCGGGAACCAGGGCTACAATCCAGCTTTGGTTCCCCCAGCTGCCCTCAGGCCGGTGGCCGAAAAAATTTATCTACAAGCATAAGGTGCTGGTGCGAGATGTCCGGGGGGACTGGATGGATGAGGAATTAATAGAGCTGCCACTATAAATATACAATCAGTCTCTGGTGTGCCAGAGGCTTTTTTTAACCTTGGATTCCGCCGGGGGATAGTATGTTTGGTTGCAGCAATGATATAATGGCAGGCAGAGGTGAATTCCCATGCATAAATGGTTTTCTCAGGCGGCAGTGAGGCTGCTGCGCCAGGAAATAGAGGCCGCCAACAACAATGAAGTGCTCTTTTCCGCCATCCTCGAGGGGGATGCATTAAAAGACATAAAAGTGCTTGCCCGCGGGAATTCAACCATGGTGCCGGCGGCAGTTCATGCCCAGCCCGGGAAGTGCATGTTGGTAATCCACAACCATCCTTCCGGGGATGTGACGCCCTCGGGTGCAGATATTACTGTTGCTTCCCGCCTTGCCCGGGAGGGTATCGGCTTTGCCATAATTAACAACAGTGTCAGCGAAGCATATATCCTGGTAGAGCCAGTACAAATAAAGCCGGCTGCAGCAGTCCCCATAAAGAAGGTCAGCGCTGCCTTGGATCAGGGGGGATACGTGGCGAGAATCATGCCCGCCTATGAGGACAGGCCCCAGCAGTTGGAGATGGCACTCAATGTCGCCAATGCTCTCAACGAGGGTGCCCATGCCTTGGCGGAAGCGGGGACGGGGATTGGCAAGAGTCTTGCCTACCTGGTGCCGGTGATCATGTGGGCCAGCGAGAACAACAGGCGGGCGGTTGTCTCTACAAATACAATCAATCTGCAGGAGCAACTCCTGTATAAAGACATTCCTTTATTGCACCAGGCTCTGCCCTTTGGCTTTAAAGCAGTCCTTGTCAAGGGCAGAGCAAATTATCTCTGCAAGCGCAAGTTTTATGAGCTCCTGCAACGAGGCGAAGACCTGGTGGAGGAAAAAGATCTGCCGGACTTGCAGGCCATGATGCAATGGGAGAAAACCACCCGGGATGGCTCCAGGTCAGAATTGGGATTTACGCCTTCCAGCGAGCTTTGGGAATTGGTTTCTTCGGAAGCCGACCTCTGCCTGCGTCTCAATTGTCCCTTTTTCAGGGACTGCTTCTTCCACCGGGCCAGGCGGGAGACCTTGGATGCCCAGGTTTTGATTGTCAATCACAGCTTGCTTTTCGCAGACATTGCCCTCCGCAGCAAAGGGGCAGATACGGGGGTGCTGCCGGAGTACCACTGCATTATCCTGGATGAAGCCCATAATGCAGAGCGAGCGGCCACAGACTGGCTGGGTGCCCGGGTAACGCGACTGAGCTTCTCCCGGTTGCTGGCACGGCTCTACAACCTCCGGGGCAATCGGGCCAAGGGCCTGTTGGTGGTTCTGGAAAACAAGCTGGCGGCAAACCAGGACTTGGACAGCAAGCTGGTCAGGGAACTGCTGGAGCTCGTTAGGCAGCAAGTGGTGCCAAATTGTATGAGTGTAAGTCAGGAGGCAAACGAGTTTTTCGAGGAGGCAGCAGCTTATTTTAGCGAGCAGGGGGATAGAGAAGTAAAACTGCGGTTGCCGGGGAAATTCGCCCACTCCCCTGGCTGGGAAAAACTGCGCCAACAGACTCAAAGTCTCTTTATCGCCACGGGGAAGCTGGAAAAATCCCTGGCAGTTTTGCGCACCTGCATGGACCAACTGGGCCCCCAGGGTTTTGAAGTGGTGCTTTCCCAGGCAATTGAGCTGGACGGAATTCGCGCCAGGCTCAAGGCCCTGGAAGCTGACCTGCAGGAAGTCATGATGGGAGAAGACGAGTCTTTGGTGCGGTGGACAGAATTGATGCCCTCCCGACGGGGCCAGCGGGCAGACTTTTGCTATGCCCCCCTTACTGTAAGTCAGGTCCTGAAAGAAAATCTGTGGGAAAAATTCTCCTCGGTGGTACTGACTTCTGCTACCATGACGGTGAACAAGAGTTTCGACTATATCAGGGACAGGCTGGGGTTGGACAGGACCTTTAAGGTCAAGGAGTTGCAGTATGAATCTCCTTTTAATTACAGGCAACAGGTGCGGCTGGGAATCGCAACAGATTTGCCAGACCCGGCACAACCAGCATTCCAGGCAAAAATAATTCCCGTCATCCTGGAGTCACTCCAGGCATCCCGGGGGAGGGGGCTGGTATTGTTTACGTCTTTTTCGCTGCTGAAAACGACAGCGGAAGCCTTAAGAGAAGAACTGTCCCGCCAGGGGATAGCCATGCTCTGCCAGGGGGATTCGCCTCGCCACAGGCTGTTGGAGCGATTTCGGCAGGAAACCCATTCGGTGCTAATGGCCACATCCTCCTTTTGGGAGGGCGTTGATGTGCCGGGAGAAAGTCTCAGCAATTTAATATTGACGCGCCTGCCTTTTAATGTACCAGATGAGCCGGTATTTCAGGCGAGGATGGAAGAGTTGCGGCGTCAGGGAAGCAATCCCTTTTACTCCTTTCAAATGCCCCAGGCAGTGTTGCGGTTTAAGCAGGGCTTTGGCCGTCTCATTCGCAGTCAAGGGGACAGGGGGGTTGTCCTGGTGTTGGATAAGCGCATTGCCACCAAGGCCTATGGACGCTGGTTTCTGGAGTCTCTGCCTCCCTGCCCGGTGCGAAAAGGGCCCGCCCAGGAGATTTTGGCTTGGCAAAAAGAGTTTCTCGACACAAACTAATCAGTTTCTTCTGCATCGGGTTCTTCTGATTCTTCAGGTTCAGGCACCTCTTCAGACTCCTGGGGAGGGCCATGAAACCAGCACTGAAGATTGCGCATCCAGGCCTCGCGCTCAACAGTTACCCGTGAGCTGCGGGGGCAATATTGATTGGCGGGGAGCCCGGTTGATGTGCAGATTTCAATCGATTCCCCTGCATGAACGGGGCAGTATTCCCGGGGAGCCGTCCCCGGCATAAAAATTTCTGTGAGGGTGTGGGGGCATAAATAAGTTGCCAACTGCCCTGTCTCTGAACAGATGACAGCGTCTTCAACCCCCGGGGGACGGGAAAAGTCCGCCGGGGGCGACTCTCCATAATAAATGGCGGCAAAATCCCTCCAGGCTGGAGTGGCCACTGCTGCTGCACTGCCAATAAAGGTGGCCTCGGCGGGGGTATCAAAGCCAAAGAAAACTGTAGCCACGATGTCAGTGGTGAACCCAACAAAGACAGCATTTCTGGTGTCGCTGGTGCCTGTTTTCCCGGCGGCGTAAACAACCTGGCTGATACTTGGCACTCCCTTGAGCATGTCGGTGACAATATAGGCCAGGCGATGGTCCAGCACCGGCTGTCTCTTTGGCCAGGCCTGGTAGAGAATTGCGCCGTCTTTGTCTCTTACTTCGGTAACAGTATAGGGTTCTACGGAATAGCCGCCATTGGCAAAGGGGGCATAGGCAAGGGTTAAATTGAGGGGAGAACACACCGGTCCCAAAGGCAGTTGCATGTGAGCAGCATTGCCAATGGGGTTATTTTTCAGGCGGGGGTTAAGCCTGGCCACCATGTCCAGATACTTGTCGAGACCCATTTCCACCCCCATGCGCACTGCCGCCACATTGCAGGATACTGCCAGGGCTTCCCTGATGCGCAGCATCCGGTTGTGGAAGCGGTCGCCGTAATCGCTGGGCACGTAGGGATTTGGTTTCACCCCCGGATTGGGGAAAGCAGTTACGGTGCACAACAATCTGCTGGCGGGAGTATAGCCGTTTTCCAGGGCGGTGGCATATAATATTCCTTTAAAGGATGAGCCTAAATTGTACTTTGCGTCGGCGCGGGGATATGTTCCCGAGAGTTCCAGGCTTTCTACCAGGGCCATAATCCCGCCAGTGGCGGGATCCAGGGCAACAAAGACTCCCTGAATATTGGGGTTTTTTTGACGCAGGGCCTGCCCATGTTCAGTCATTACCTTCTCTGCCGCAGCCTGAGCCTCCAGGGACAAGGTGGTATG
>JAAYHI010000045.1 GCA_012727415.1 Bacillota bacterium | reverse complement strand
GGAATCGGAGGGTGAATAAGGGGGCGCCAAGGCGCCCTTTTTTGGACAGGGGGGAAGGCAATGAAATTGATTGTTGGCCTTGGCAACCCTGGGCCTGAATATGCCGACACCCGGCATAATATTGGATTTCGGGCCGTTGACGCATTGACCAAAGGCCTCCGGGGGCAAAGCCAAATCCGCCGTTGGCATGGAGTGGCGGCAGAAGCCAGCTTTGCAGGCGAAAAAATACATATTCTAAAACCCATGACATATATGAATGACAGCGGCCGTGCTGTGGCGGCCGCCATCCGGGAGCTAAACCCCCAATGGGAGGACATTCTCATTGTCTTTGACGATATTGCCCTCCCTTTAGGCACTCTGCGCTTCCGGCGCCGGGGGTCTGACGGAGGGCAAAAGGGTATGCTCTCCATTCTTCAGGCCATAGGCCATCAGGAAATTCCCCGCTTGCGCCTGGGAATAGGTGCTGACAGCGTATTGCCTCCCCGGGAATTTGTCTTGCAGCCCTTTTCTCCCCAGGAAATTCCCCTGGTTGATGCAATGGTGAGCAAAGCCGCTATGGCTATCGAGTATTGGCTGTACAGGGGTATTACTATGGCTATGAGCCGGTTTAATCGCCGGATCGAATGCAGCGAGCAGCAATAGGAGGGTTGAGTATGGGGATCAGGCAGATTGCCTCTGCCAACCAGGGCATTGCAGAAGTCCTTTCCCGATTACGTTCCGGAGGACACTACCTTGTCCAGGGCGTCAGCGGCAGTCAGCGGGCCTTATTGGCCAATCTGGTGGTGGAACAACAGCAGAGGCCAGTGTTATTCGTCACCGATACCCTCAAAGATGCTATGGCCCTGTTGGCCGATTACCAGTTTTTTAGCGACGGCCCCGGGTTTGTTTTCCCTGCTCCGCCAACCTTGGGTGCACAGGTCGATGCCGAGAGCCATGAATTGGAGAGCCAAAGGGTGCATGCCCTGCAGCAGGTTGTTGCCGGCAACCCCTGCCTGGTCGTGGCCCCGGCGAAGGCCTTATTGGAATTGCTGCCGCCTCCCGAATATCTCCAGGCCAATATAACGACCCTGTCTCCTGGCGATCAGATGCCCATTGAGGAGCTGGCAACCCGGCTGGCACAAATGGGTTACCAACGGGTAGAAAGAGTGAGTGGGGCTGGACAGTATAGCCAACGGGGTGATATTTTTGATGTCTTTCCTCCCCTGGGTGAACCCGCCCGGATAGAATTTTTCGATGTTGCCATCGAATCGGTCCGCAGCATCGACCTGACCACACAGCGCTCAAGGCATACCCTGCCCGGACTCACTCTTGGTCCGGTGCACTTGCTCTCATTAACGCCTGAGCTGAGGCAAAAGGCAATAGATATGCTGACGGAAAGGGAAAAGAACCTTTCTCCCGTGTTTTTGCCTCAGCTGGTTGAGGACAGGGAGCGCTTCGGCAACCTCCAGTCCTGGCCCGGGGCCAGGTACTATATGGAGTATTTGTTTGCCCGCCGCAGTAACTTGCTGGATTATTTTCGCCAGGGTGCAGTGATGACTGCCGAGGTGGCGGTGCTGCTGGAACATCTGGAGCTCCATGCCGATGAGTTGCGGGAGAAACACCAATCTTTGTTAGAGGCAGGGAAACTCCTTCCCGGCTTGCAGCCTTGGCTGACAGTGGACGAAGTGGTACACCAGTGGACCCCCCCTACCCTGCATCTATCCTTGCTTTCTACTACAGTGAAAAATCTTCGCCTCAGCGGCATCAGCAACCTGTCATTTCGCCAGGCCCCAAATTTTTACGGTCAGCAGCAACTCATTGTCGATGAAATCAAGGCATGGCTGAAGCGTCACGCCACTGTGGTGGCAGTGGGGGCGGGCAGGCATCTGGCCGAGGCCCTAAGAGCTCAGGATATTCCGGTCCGAATTGCCGGCATTGCTGACCTGCGTCCCGGAAATGTCAACTTTGTTCCCGGCAGTATCAGTGCAGGCCTGGAGCTTCCGGAGCAGGGGCTGGTGATATTAAGTCTCAATGAACTCACTGCCCGGAAGCGCAGGACTAAAAGGCCTGGACAAGAGGGAATGCGTGCCGGGGATATAGAGACCTTAACTCCCGGAGAATATGTCGTTCATTACACCCATGGCATAGGCCAGTACTTGGGAATTGTAGGGAGAGAAGTTGCCGGTGCCAAACGGGATTATCTGTATATTAAGTATGCAGGCAAGGATCGCCTTTACCTGCCTACGGATCAAGTTCACCTGCTCCAGCGCTACCTGGGCGGGAACGATAAACCGCCTAAGCTGTATGCTTTAGGAGGCGGAGACTGGCTGCGGGTCAAGGCCAGGGTTAAGGAATCAGTGAAAAAGCTTGCCTTTGACCTGCTGGAATTGTACGCTGCCCGCCAGGCTGCTGTCGGCCACGCCTTTTCCCCTGACAGTCCCTGGCAGCGGGAGCTGGAAGACAGCTTTGCCTATCAGGAAACCAGCGATCAGCTCAAGGCAATTGAAGAAGTAAAGAGGGATATGGAAAGCCCGCGGCCCATGGATCGCCTGCTCTGCGGTGATGTGGGATACGGCAAGACCGAGGTGGCGCTGCGGGCAGCAATGAAGGCAGTGCTTGACGGCAAGCAGGTGGCAATTCTTGCTCCTACGACAATTCTGGCCCAGCAACATTACAATACTTTCAGGGAGCGCTTCGCCCCCTTTCCCATTCGCGTTGAAGTGCTGTCCCGGTTAAAGACCCCGGGGGAGCAGGAAAAAATTGTGGCTGCCACAGCCCAGGGGGCTGTAGATATTCTCATAGGCACCCACCGCCTGCTGCAAAAGGACATACGCTTTCCTGATCTGGGGCTGTTGGTGGTGGATGAAGAACAGCGCTTTGGCGTTGAACACAAAGAAAAGATTAAACAGATGAAGGCCAATGTAGATATCCTTACAATGACTGCTACTCCCATCCCCCGCACATTGCATATGGCCCTCTTGGGCATCCGGGATTTAAGCGTCATCAACACACCTCCCGAAGGCAGGTTCCCTGTGCAAACCTATGTAATGGAATACTCCGATGAACTGGTGGTATCTGCTGTGCGCCGGGAGCTGGACAGGGATGGCCAGGTGTATGTAATCTATAATCGGGTTCAGGGGATTGATGCCCTGGCGTCCCGCCTGCGTCGCCTGTTGCCTGGGGTTAGTATCGGCGTTATTCACGGACAAATGGCCGAGACCCTCCTGGAACGAACGATGCTGGACTTTTATGAAGGCAATTACCAGGTCTTGCTGAGCACGACGATTATTGAAAACGGCTTGGATATCCCCAATGTCAATACAGTTATCGTCTATGATTCAGACCGACTGGGGCTTTCCCAGCTCTACCAGCTGCGGGGACGTGTGGGCAGGGGAAGAAAATTGGCATACGCCTACTTTACTTATCGCAAAGACAAGGTGCTGACGGAGAAATCCCAAAAACGGCTGAGCGCAATTAAGGAATTTACAGAATTGGGGGCTGGCTATAAACTTTCGCTGCGGGATATGGAAATCAGGGGTACTGGCAACATCCTTGGACCGGAACAACACGGCCATATTGCTGCCGTCGGCTTTGACCTCTACTGCCAGCTTTTGGAACAGCAGGTTGCGCAACTGACAAACAGACCAAAAGAAAGCAAAATTCCCTCTGAAGTCAATATTGAGCTTCCCGTTGATGCATATATTCCCGATGGCTATATGCCGGAGAAGGAAAAAATCTATGTCTATCGCCGGATAAAGGAAGCCGGGACCATTGCCGTCATAGATGATATTCAGGACGAATTGGGAGACAGATTTGGCAAGTTGCCTCCGCCCCTGGAAACCCTGCTGGATGTCGGCAGGATTCGCTCCCTGGCACTAAGCCTTGGCATTGGTTCAATAAGTTGGAGCAGCGAGCAGTTGACAGGAAAAGAAAAGGTAACCCTGAGTTTTCGCGGAGGCAAAGGCCCGTCCCCCAGAGTAATGCAGGACATTTGGCTGCACAACAAGGGTAAAATCGACTTTCGCAACAAGAATAATATCCTGACGGTGAGCCTGACAACAACAAGGACGATAATGCTGGAGGATATAGAAGGCCTGCTCCACCAACTGAAAACCAGCATTGAGAAGCAAGGAAATATCTGATAGAATCACAGAATAGATAGGAAGGGGTGTTGACAGTGAATGGCAAGATCAAAATCGCTTCAGTGCTGTGCTTAGCGGCGGCCCTGGCTTTATCGGGTTGTACAGCAAAGGATCCCTCCGTTTATGCAACTGTAAACGGCGAGAATATTACTCGTGCGGAGTACTTGCTTTACGAAAACTTCCTGCGGCTTTCCCAGCCCGGGGCGGAGTTTCCCCGCAGTAAGCAGGTGCAAATTCTGCAGGAGTTAATTGATTTGAGGGTGTATGTGGCAGAGGCCGAGAAACGCGGGATTGAGCCGGATATGGAGGCTGTGGCAGAGGATTTCCAGGCCTTTCGCAAACAAGTGCTGGCCACCGATACTATTGCAGGATCCCTGACGATCTTCTATGCCAGATTGCAGGAACTCGGCTTAAGTGAAGATTGGATTATTCAGTTGTTTAAGGATTATCAAATAATCAATGCCATGGTTGAAGCAGAGGAAGAAAAGGTCGAGGCCCCTGATGCAGAGGATATTGAAGCCTATTACGAGAAAGAAAAAGACACGCTGTTTTCCCATGGTGAACTGAGAAGAGTGCGCCATATACTGGTCAACGAGGACAATTTCCCTGATTCCGAGGATGAAGATGTTTCCTCCCAGGTCAAGGAATTGGCTGACACACTCTATGCGCGCTTGCAGGCGGGAGAAGACTTTGCCCAGCTTGCCAAAGAATATTCCCAGGACGGCAGCGCTTCCCTGGGCGGGGATATTGGTTTCATAGAAAAGGATAGTGTCGTCAAGTCCTTTGGCGATGCTGCCTTTTCCGCAGCTCTCAATGAAATTGTCCCCCCCGTGGAGTCGCAATATGGCTGGCACATCATCGAGGTTACTGAAATAAAAAAAGCCGGCCATTATGAGTTGGATGAGGTGCGGGAACAGATTGCCGACACCCTTCTCCGGCAGGGAAAACAAAAACTTGTGGAGAACCTGCTCCTGGGGTTAAAAGATGAGGCGGATATTGAAATTTACTTTAAATAATCGACAAGTCTTCGCTCAGGCGAAGACTTTTGTCTAACACTGGTAAAAAATGAATAAATACTGCCTGTGGGATATATACTAGCAATGACCGGGACATAAATAACTTGACTTAAGGAGGCAAGACGGTGAAAGCGACGGGTATTGTCAGACGTATTGATGATCTTGGGCGAGTTGTAATTCCAAAAGAAATACGCCGAACCCTGAAAATTCGTGAAGGCGATCCATTAGAGATATTTGTAGATCGGGACGGAGAAGTAATCCTTAAGAAATACTCTCCCATAGGCGAGCTTGGAGATTTCGCCAAGGAATATGCCGATTCCCTTTATGAGTCATTAGGACATATATCCTGTATTGCTGATCGTGACATGATTATCGCTGTCTCAGGGGCACCCAAAAAGGAGTTTCTTAACAAAACTGTAGGCCCGGCTGTAGAAATGGCTATGGAAGAACGCAGGACAGTAAAAATTGACAAACCGGGAAGCCAAAAAGAGTGCCTCAGTTGCCTGGCTGATGATGAAGAATGCAGGTTTACAGCAGAAGTAATCGCCCCGATTATTTCTGCAGGGGACCCCATTGGCGCAGTAATTCTTTGTTCACGGGAGCCCGATGCCAAGATGGGAGAGATGGAAGTAAAACTTGCTGAAACTGCAGCCAGATTTCTTGCCAAACAAATGGCTCAATAAACAGGGACTAATAGTCCCTTTTTTTGTGGAAAACATAATCTCAGGTCTGATATAATAATGCCCAGTGCGAGAGGAGAGAGGTTATATGCAGGAAGATGGCAAATTTATCAAGGGTGCAGTAATAATTACTATAGCCAATATTATTGTCAAGATACTCGGCACTGTCTACCGGATTCCTCTGCGGGGTATACTTGGCAAAGAGGGCATGGGACTTTTTATGGCGGTATATCCCATATACTCAATGATGCTTTCTATTTCCACAGCTGGGGTTCCCCTGGCGGTTTCAAAGTTAGTATCGGAAAAAGTAGCTCTTAAGAATTATACCGGTGCCCGTCAGGTTTTTCGCGTGTCTCTGATGCTGATGTTGGCATCCGGCCTGCTTTTTACGGGTATCCTGATGCTGGCCGCCCCATACTACGCGGAAAAAGTGCTTAAGGTCCCGAGAACTCTGTACCCCCTGTTGGCCATTGCTCCTGCTATTGCTTTCTACGCAGTTAAATCTGCTTTGCGGGGTTTCTTCCAGGGGCAGCAGCGCATGGAGCCCTCTGCCTTGGCTTCAATTCTGGAACAGATCGTTCGGGTAGGCACTATTTTTCTTCTTGCCGGCATTTTCGTCAAGCGCAGCCTCGAACTTGGAGCTGCCGGCGCCGCTTTTGGTGCGGTCACAGGTGCGGGAGCTGGCCTGATTCTGCTGATTATTTTTTACTTTCGCCTTAAACCTGAGTATAACAGGGAGCTGTCCCTTTCCGACCAGAATATTTTGTCCCCCACGAAAAAAGTCATTAAAGAAATTTTCGCCCTGGCATTGCCGGTTACAATTGGCAGTATTATTGTGCCCATTGTCAACATGGTCGACTCCACTTTAATTCTTCCCCGTCTCCAGGCAGGAGGATTCAGTGAAGATGCTGCTTTGGGTATGCTGGGGAATTTATCTGGGGCGGCTATGGCCCTGGTCAATGTTCCCGGCATCCTGACGATAGGCTTGGGCACATCTTTGCTGCCAGCAGTTTCAAAGGCATACGCTCAAAAACAACATACCTTGATTCAAAAAATCAGCAGCCTTGCAATCCGGGTGAGTCAGATTATTGCCATGCCTTCTGCTGTTGGCTTGTTTATTTTAGCCGAACCCATCAGTATTTTTCTCTTTGACATATCTGTGGCCAGGTCACTGTCCCTGGCAGCCTTTGCCGCCATCTTTATCATTCTCAACCAGACGACCACCCCGGTACTGCAGGGGGTAGGGAAGACTTTACTGCCAGTTAGCCATATGTTTGTTGGCCTGTTGGTAAAGGTCACCATTAATTATTTTCTTACACCCATACCATCAATAAATATTCTGGGGCCGGCGGCAGGCACCATTGTAGCTTTTGCAATCGCATCCTACCTCAACCTGCGTGCCATCAAAAGAATTATAGGCAGCGGCGTTTCGGTCCTTGCAACATTTATCAAACCAGCGTTGAATTCTGTCTTGATGGGGATCAGCATTTATTTTCTCTATCCTTTGTTTGACAAAATGGGGGGATCGCTCTTTGGCAGTGAAACTCTTGCCGTTGGTTTTGCAGTCTTTGCTGCAATTGGAGCGGGCATTGTCCTTTACGGTCTTGCTACAATTGTCACTGGGACCATTACCCGTTCAGAAATTGAACTTATTCCTGGGGTTGGACCCAGGCTGGCAACTATTCTCTCTCACCTGAAGTTATTAAAATAATATCCTTGTACAATCAGCTGCACGATTCAGGGCCAGCAGGTATAAAATAACTTGGGAATTGGGAGACTTGTTATTGCATACATCTCTGCAATTCGTCTTTGCTCCGCGGCAGATTGGCGTCTAAGAGCAGAAAATCAAGGTTTTTAATAGAAAATCCTTGAGGGCTAGCAGGAGATTGCTAATTGATGGAGAATAGGTAAGTTACATCTTATTTCCAATAAACCAAGGAGGTTATATCGTGAACAAGACTGATCTCATTCAACTGGTTGCTGAGAAGACTGGCTTCACCAAAAAAGACAGTGAAAAGGCTGTAAACGCGGTTCTGGATGGCATTATGGGAACTGTCGCCAAAGGCGAAAAAGTCCAGATCATTGGCTTTGGCACCTTTGAAAAGAGGAAGCGGGCAGCTAAGCTCGGCCGCAATCCCAGCACTGGCGAGCAAATTAAAATCCCTGCCACTAACGTTCCTGCATTTAAGGCAGGCAAAGGTTTCAAAGAACTGGTTAAATAGTTGTAAGTCAGGCCCACTATGTGGGCCAGATTTTTTTTGCATAGTTTATTACTCCCCGTCTAAAGCTAGTAATGGATGAATGATGGGAGGTAAGCTAATGCGACGAATGCTGATAGTCCTGGTTGTCATTTCTCTGATCGCCTGGGCAGCGGTTGGATGTAAGGGAAAACCCCAGGAGGAAGAAAAAGAGCAAATGGTGGAAATCCCCGAGGAAATCTCCCAGGGAGAAAATGTTGAGCCCCAGTTGCGAGTATATATCGCGGATGAGGAAAGCGTTGTGACTATGAAAATGGAGGAGTATATTCAGGGTGTGGTCGCTGCGGAAATGGATCCAGACTGGCCGCTGGAAGCACTGGCGGCCCAAGCGATTGAGGCCAGAACCTTTACATTGCAGAAGATAGCGGAGCAGGGAACTTTGCCGGGCCGGGATGCTCATGCCTCTTCCAATATTGAAGAATTCCAGGCCTACGACCCCTCCAGGATAAATGATAATGTCAGGGAAGCGGTGAACAAAACCAGAGGCATGGTGGCGGTATACGAGGGTAATTTTGTTCGCGCTTGGTTTCATGCCTACTGCGGGGGAATTACAGCGACGCCAAAGGCAGGTCTGAATTTTCAGGGCGAAGGACCACCCTATCTTAAACCCGTAGAAAATCCCTGCAGAGAATATGTGGATGAAGAGATTGAATTTTGGTCCAAGACCTTTTCCAAGGCAGAAATTCGCGCTGCTGTAATATCAATTGCCAATGAAGACCCTGGGGATTTTTCGTCTATTGAAATAGGGAAATCTGAAAATGGAAGGGCAATAAATTTTGTTATTGGCGGCGTCAGCGTTCCCGCTCCAGAATTAAGACTGGCTCTGGGCAGTACTGAATTGCGTTCAACCCTGGTAGACTCCCCTGTCATTTCCGGCAACGAAGTAAAATTTACCGGCCGCGGCTACGGACATGGAGTGGGCCTTTGCCAATGGGGGGCTAAAGGCTGGGCAGAGGAAGGCATTTCTGCTGAAGAGATTGTCAAAAAATTTTTCTCGGGGGTCGACATCCAAAAGCTATGGGATTAGCCGGACTACCGGCTTTTTTATTCTAATTAGGCTCTCACAGCATATAATCATTAGGGGGTGGAGCTAATGGTTGATAGTAAGTTGTCGGGGGTAGAGCATAAGCTGATTTTACACAATCAGGAACAAATGCACGTTACCGGGGTGTCCAGGGTGGAAAGTTTCAATCCGGAAGAAATTCTTCTGGAGACCAGCCACGGCATGCTCCACATTAAAGGAGAAGGGTTGGATATGCGGAATCTCAATTTGGAACAGGGTGTTGTCGAGATAGTGGGTTTGATATCCGAAACCCGTTATAGCGGCGAAAGAACAGCCGGCAGGCGCAGTTTACTAGAGAAGATCTTTAAGTAAGGGTGCTAAGACTGTGTCCTTGGCGATACAAGGCTTAATCTTTGCCGTAATGTTTTCTGTCGGGGTTTTTGTTGGGCTGTGGGGGGACTTGCTCCGGGTCGTTACCAGAAAGGGCAATAATATTACTAAAGCAATTGCAGATTTGCTCTTTTGGGCATCAATTATCTGCCTGGTTTTTGCTGTCTTAATGCAGCTTAATTTCCTGGAATTGCGTCTGTATGCCTTTGTCAGCATGGGGCTGGGGGTTTTTCTATATTTTCACTTTTTGAGTGCAATTACTTTGAAATTTTATCAGTGGGCTTTCGAAACGGGGTTAAAGGTGTTAAAATGGTTATGGCGAATAACTTTGCCCCTGCGGGCTGTCTTAAGGGCTATCGCCGCAATACCGGACATAATTAACTTACTTTTTTTGTCTTTGGCATCTGTTATTTTGTTAAAAGCTAAAGAATTGGTCAGTTCCCGGAAGGATTATCCGCCAGCGACGTAGAATGATACTAGTTGCGGGGGTGTGTTAAGTGGCTGGAAAAGCATCTCGTAAGGTAAAAAGAGTTGATTTCACTCGCAAAGGAAAATGGCTCACTGTCCTCTTCTTTGCTTTTATGATTTATTTTGCAATAATAATAATCAATCAGCAGCTTTCTCTGCGCAATCTCAAGGCGAGGCAACAGGAAGTCCTGGCGGATATTGATAAGTACTCCAGTGAAAATGAAATCTTAAAAAGAGAAATCGAGCTTATCCAGGAGAATCCGGAGTACCTTGAAGGCCTGGCCCGCAAGGAGCTTGGCCTCGTTCGGGACGGGGAAACAGTCTATATTTTGCCTTACAGGTAGCACTTAAAATATACAGGGGAGGAATTACTCTAGGATGTCATCTTTGCAGGTGGGGCAGGTATTAACGGGAGAAGTTACCGGAATTACTAACTTTGGCGCCTTTGTTTTATTGCCCACCAAGGAAACTGGCCTTGTCCATATTTCCGAGGTTGCCGATAGTTTCGTCCGGGACATCAATGATTACCTGCAACTTAACCAGGAAGTAAAAGTTAAAGTAATATCCATTTCAGAGGGCAAAATCGGACTCTCTATACGCCGTGCCAATGAAAGTCAAAGGGATATACAAAAGGCCTTTGAAGATCGTTTATCTAAATTCATTAAGGAAAGTGAGGAAAGACAGTCTGACCTTCGCCGCAAAACAGACAATAAGCGGGGAGGACGTGGAGGCAGGCGGAATTGGTAACAATTGCCATGAAGCTGCCCTTGACTCTTTCTTTACAATAAGATACAATATCCTTTGTGACGCGGGGTGGAGCAGCTGGCAGCTCGTCGGGCTCATAACCCGGAGGCCGTAGGTTCGAGTCCTACCCCTGCTATATAGTTAAATC
>JAAYHI010000044.1 GCA_012727415.1 Bacillota bacterium | reverse complement strand
TGCAAAAGGTGTGTACAGGGGGCTGAAACCCCTGGGAGACTTTCCGCCCCTTAAGAAGAGAATTGTCAAAGACTTTGGCTGCCATCCCCTGCCGCGCAAATTGGTGGTCCCCCTGGTGCAGCCGGTTCACGATCGGGTCAGCATTGAAATCTGCAGGGGCTGTGCCCGGGGTTGCCGTTTTTGCCAGGCGGGAATGCTTTACCGCCCTGTTCGCGAACGGCCGCGGGCGCAGCTGGCAGAACAGGGAATGCAGCTGCTCAAAAATACCGGCAGCAGTGAGGTCAGTCTTTCTTCCTTGAGCAGCGCCGACTATTCGCAAATCGAGGAACTGGTGAAAGATTTAATGGCTTCAGAGGGAACCAGCGTGTCCCTGCCTTCCCTGCGCGTCGACAGTTTCAGTGTGGAACTTGCCCGGCTGACGAAGGCAGTGCGCAAGACCGGCCTTACCTTGGCGCCGGAGGCTGGCAGCCAGCGGTTGCGGGATGTTATCAATAAAAACGTCAGCGAAGCGGATATCTTTAATGCTGCCCGCAAAGCTTTTGAAAATGGCTGGGACAGCCTGAAGCTGTATTTTATGTTGGGGTTGCCTACAGAAACCGATGAGGATATTGTCGGCATTATCCGCCTGGTTCGCGGCCTGGAACGGCTGTACCGGGAAACCCGAGGGAAGAAAGGGCGGCTGAAAATCTCTGTGGCTGTGTCCACCTTTGTTCCCAAACCCCATACGCCTTTTCAATGGGAGGCTCTGTTGGCGCGTCAGGAGGTGGAAAGGCGGCAGCGCCTGCTCCTGGATAATTTGCGGCCGCCTCTGTACAAGGTGCAGACCTCTGACTGGGAGGAAAGCAAGCTGGAGGCAGTGCTGGCCCGGGGTGACCGCAGGCTGGGCAGGGCAATTTTTCTCGCCTGGCAAAAGGGCTGCCGCTTTGACGCCTGGAGTGAGCACTTTCGCCCCCGGCTTTGGGAAGAAGCCTTTGACGAGGCGGGTATAGATGTGGGGGCGTCGACGGGGGAGATTTACCTGGCAGCTGTTCTTCCCTGGGACCATATTGACATAGGTGTTTCCAAAGACTTTTTACTGCGGGAACTGGCCAAAGCCAAGGAGACTCAGGTAACCAGGGATTGTACTTTTGCAGATTGTTCCCGCTGCGGCGTGTGCGGGGCATTTGCAGTGAAGCCGCTCAAGAGAGGGGGAAAAGTCCCATGCGATTAATTTTGTGCTATGAAAAAAAAGGCCCCATGGCTTTTATCGCCCATCTTGATTTTCAGCAATTGTGGTGGCGTATTTTTCGCCTGGCGGGGATGCGCCTGGAAATGACTAAAGGTTATAATCCCCGGCCCCGGATGCGGTTTGCCTTGCCCCTGGCAACGGGGTTCCAGGGGGAAAGGGAATTGCTGGAGGTTTTCCTGGAAACAGAGGAAGAGAATGTCGTTGCGAGGCTCAATAAAGTCATGCCGCGGGGGTTGTCTGTCTTGACTGCTGCACCGGTTGCTGATACATATCCCAAAATAACCGCCCTGGTTGATGCTGTAGCCTATCGCGTTGAGCTTCCCGCTTCTCTGCCCGATTTGCATTGCGTTGCCCAGGCGGCGGGAGACTATCTCCTAGCTGCTGACCAGAAGGAAGCACAACTGACATTATTGCTGAAAGTTGACAATCAGCGTTCCGTCAGGCCGGATAATATTGCGGCTGTTTGTTTCCCGGAGCGGGACCCTGCAGATTTCGCAATTACCAGGACGGGGATTTATACGCGAAAAAACGAAAAAAAATTGCCGCTGCCAGCGGGTTTGTTGTTGCTTGACTGATTTGGCTGTGGTATTATAAGTGTTGGAGTTTTAACCGCTCAAGCCGGGCTTGAAAATGTCTGTCCAGACTGCCTGGGTTTGGCGAGTACCTTGCAATGGAGGTGTAACTGATGTACGCTATTCTGGAAAATGGTGGCAAGCAGTACCGCGTTTCTGAGGGCGATGTTGTCTTTCTCGAAAAAATTCAGGCCGAGCCCGGCAGCACTGTTTCTTTTACTGAAGTCCTGGCTGTTGGCATGAATGACAAGCTCATCCTCGGCAAACCCTATGTAAAAGCCAGTGTTTCCGCTAAGGTCCTTGACCATGGCAAAGCTAAGAAAGTCGTTGTCTTTAAGTACAAGGCAAAAAAGAACTATCGCCGCAAACAAGGACATAGGCAGCCATTCACCAAAGTCAGCATCGAAAAAATTACTTTGGCGGAATAATGATTGCGGTTAAGGTTTACCGGGATGAACAATCCATCCTGGGCTTTTCAGTTGCAGGTCATTCGGATTTCAGCGCCCGGGGTTCAGATATTGTCTGCGCGGCAGTTTCTGCCCTCAGCCAAACCGCTGTCCTTGCACTGGCTGAAGTTGCCGGGATTGACCCCCTGTATACCAAGGAGGATGGGCTGCTGGAATGCCGCATTCCCCAGGATATTGTCCCCCAAAAGCTTCAAACCTGCCAGGTGATATTCAAGACAATGTTGCTTGGCATCGCAAATATTGCTGAACAATACCCGGATTTTGTTGGGATATGCAATGAGGAGGTGTTATGATGTTTAAAATAGATTTGCAACTATTTGCTTCCAAAAAGGGAGTTGGCAGTTCTAAAAACGGTCGCGATTCCATCTCAAAGCGCCTGGGCGTTAAACGCCAGGATGGCCAGTATGTAACCGCAGGCTCGATTATAGTGCGCCAGCGGGGCACAAAAATTCATCCCGGCAATAATGTCGGCATTGGCGGCGATGATACCTTATTCGCCAAGATTGACGGTATCGTCACCTTTGAAGGCAATGGCACCAGGGGACGTAAAAGAGTCAGTGTATATCCTGAAGCTTCCGCTATTTAGAACTCCGGAAACCCGGAGTTTTTTTCACCAAAAAGAAGTGCAGGTGAGGCAATGTTTATAGATTACGTCACGATTGAAGTTGAAGCTGGAAAGGGGGGCCATGGGGCTGTCTCCTTTCGGCGCGAGAAATTTGTCCCCAGGGGCGGCCCTGATGGCGGCGACGGCGGCCATGGCGGCAATGTCATTATCGAGGCCAGCAATGAGCTCAACACTCTGTCTTCTTTCCGCTATAAGAAGGTTTTCCGTGCCGAGAAGGGGGCTAATGGCCAAGGGGGCAACCGCCATGGCAAAAACGGCAGGGACCTGGTGCTAAAGGTTCCTGTCGGTACCATGCTGTACGATGATGAAAAT
>JAAYHI010000043.1 GCA_012727415.1 Bacillota bacterium | reverse complement strand
TTTTAAGGAGGTGAGAACTTGTTTACAAAAACTTTCCTGATTTTTAGGCAGCGTTATTAGGCATAATGACCTTTTATGGTTGCAGACTTTCCTCCTGATTTAACTATTCGGGGACTGCCCACGGTGTATGCTAGTGAATGACCTGGTAAGTGCCGAAAACATGATATGGCAGAGTCGTAAACCATTTTTTTAATTTGATGCAGGAACAAAGGATAGTAATCCAGAAGGAAATTACAAAAGTGATTCAAAATAGAAGGGAATGAGAATAATAGTGCAGGTGAAAGCCTCAAGGTAAAAAAGGGGCTGCCCCTGCGCGCTAGTGCAGGGGCGCCCCTTTTAATTTCACAGTGCTGTTAGTTAACTCAGCTATTGAAGCAATATTACCGTCCTGATTATCGGCTTTATGGTATCGACCGATAAAGTTGCTTCCATAATCGGAGCCGCTACCGGGTTTACCTCCTTGCTAGCGGCTGTATGTCGTTTCTCAACTTCCCTGTCAAAAGTAGACACAGAAAGCAAAACATTGTGAACTAGTCTGCAGCCAAAAACCTCCGGATGGTGCGACAATAACTTGCAGGGTGCTATGGCCCATTTAAAAGTTTCATGAAAGGAGGGAGAAAATGTTCAAGAGTAAAGAGATCAATGTAATTGTACACTATCCTGAAACCGAAGAAGGGAAAATAGCGTTAAGAGAAAGGATAGGTGAGGCGTGGGTATATGCCGTGGAAGGTTATATCATGAGGTTACCAATCCCCAATAGCGAAAAAGTGGCGTTATTTGACCGGGTGTTGAAAAAGCTCTATGAAAGGTATGGGACGGACTCTTAAACTGTGGCCCCGCCTGTTCAATTATTGAGCAGGCGGGCCTTTCTGCACTTAGTCTGTTTATCGGGCTTTATAACCGGCACTTATGGGAGTGTTATCGGGATGAAGAAGAAAAACAATTGCTGTATTCGGCATCAAAGGAAGTTGCCAAACTCCAAAAGTCGGGAAGGTGAAAGCCTCTGATACAAAAGAGGGGCTGCCCTGCGCGCTAGTGCAGGAGCGCCTCTTTTTGTTTCTCAGTGCTGTTTGTTATTCAACACAACTATTAAAGCGGTATTTCAACACTCACGAATTCTGATGGCGTAACTCTCACCGCCAATGGCATTGCAGCTTGATCGTCTTCGCGCCCCAGACTATAGGCGGAACCTTTCCTGCCTGGCGCAGCGGCTCACCGTAAATTCCCGGGCCCGCTAGCTCGATGAGGCAATATAAACGGGCTGGTATCGATTACTACCAGGCCCTCCAGCAGGCAGGGTATGAAACTGCCAACAAAGGCACTCAGCACGACGAAAACTGGCTGATATTTATGGATATGATCTGGAATCAGATGCCTACTTTCGAGGACAAGGCTGAAGCCCTTCACTACTTCTCCCTCTTCAGGACCTGGTTCAGTATAGTGGGATTGTGTAAACTGCCCTGGAATGACATCATGCCAGCCGATAACCATCTTACCGATGAGCCGGCCAAGGTTCCGGAACATGTAGATAACTACGTCACCCTCTACACCGTCGTGACAGGTAAGGATTTTTCCAAGGAAGAGATGCAACGCCGGTCCGAACGGGTGTATAATCTGCAAATTTTTTTTTGCCTTAAAATGGGTAAGGGGCTTAGGGTGTATGACTACCCCCCCTACAGGTCAGTAGGACCGGAAACTATAGAAGAATGTGAGTCCCGAAAAGAGCGCTACGACAAACAACTTAAAGTGCCGACACTTTTTAGCGTCCGCCAATGATCTCTTCTAAGCAAAACGGACATTTGGCTTTCCCGCTCAACAACATCTCCCCCTTTATCTTTTGCCACAATCTACAATGATGCTGCAAAAGTAGCCCGTCGAAGCAGGTTAATACTGCGGCTCCTCATTAACGGTAACCAGCATAGCATGCATGGAACCGGTCTGTCCCACGACATTGCCTACGCCTTCAACATTCGTGTATCCGTTGCCCGACAGGGTACCCCAAACTTCGACTGTATCGCCAACCTTAGCTTCAAAATAAGAATGTTGTATTGGTATTACATATCCATGCTCGTTTCTTACCAGCCAGACGCTGGGATCGCCTACACTGTTTTCAATAATGTTAAGCTGGATAATCTCGCCGGTAAAATAATAGTCCATACTAGTGAAATTGTGCTCGCCCTTGGTGTAAAGAATCTTTCCTACTGTGGCTGGATGGGCCTCGGCATTCTGTTCTGCCTTTTCCTTGAAGGATAGATCTAATACTACAGTTTCCTCTTCGCCTGACCGTTCTGCACAAGGTATCGCGCAGCGAGTATTACAGATGGCTCAGAAGGCCAGAAAAAAGAAGTGTTGATGTCCTGGGGCAGAAGGTTAAGCGAATATTCCAGAAGAGCCGAAAAACGTACGGTACACGTCGGATTAAGAAGCAGTTGGCAGTTGAAGGGGTAGTAGCCAGTCGTCAAAGAATCAGTCGCAAGATGGCGGAACAAGGTCTTGTAGCTAAGGCCCGCCGGAAGACTCGTGCCACCACGGACTCAAACCACGATCATCCGGTAGCACCGAATCTACTGGGCAGACAATTTTCTGTGCACGCTCCGAATAAGGTATGGGTTACGGATATTACATATCTTGCAACGAGCGAAGGCTGGTTATATCTTGCAATCGTTCTTGACTTATATAGCAGGAAGATAGTTGGCTGGAGCATCCGTAAGCGCAGACCAAAGAACTGGTTATTGATGCACTTGAGGGCGCTATTAAGAGACGTAATACCGCCCCTGGCCTTATTTGCCACTCGGACCGTGGCAGTCAATACTGTAGCCATGCTTATCAGGAATTGCTTCAGAAGCACGGTTTCCTATGTAGTATGAGCCGCAAAGGTGAGTGTCAGGATAATGCCTGTGCGGAAACTTTTTTCATAGTATGAAGGTCGAATGGATATATGGAGAACCGTTGAAAACTAGATATCAGATGAAACAAGCCATTAGGGAATATATCGAGGTTTTTTACAATAGGCAGAGACTGCATTCAAATAATGGATATCTCTCCCCTAGTGAATTCGAAAGAGTAAATCAGTCCAGCTTCTTATTGTCCGCTTAGGCTTGACCAGATCACAAAATAGCAAAGCACAGACGGGGCAAAAAAGGAGTGTTCGAAGTGACCTTCCAGTCGGCATACACTAAATTCAGCTCTGCTTCAGGACAAGCCAAAGCTAGAGACTATCTTGAAAGGGCCGACAGGGAATTTGAGTGGAAACAGATTGAGAAGAATAACGCTAACAAGTTGCAACAAAAGGGAATAGAACTCGGGCCCAACTTTTAGGATTCGACAACGAAGGCGTGGGGAGATCCGTGCCTGGATAAACTTTTTGGCAACAGAGGTTTTTTTAAAAAACAATACGACAGGATCCCAATTCGTTCCCGGCCGATGGGGCTCTTTAGGTCACGAATGGCCAAAAGAAGAGGGGAAATAATAAATTACCAAATACTCCTTGAACACGGCAGCATTTTATGGTTAACTACCAGCATGCATTAATTTAGTAATTTAAACTAAGGGCTTAAATCCTTAAGCCACGGGCCAAAATGGATAGGGTTTCACCGTTTGCCGGGAAGTGACAAAAGCTCAATCCCCCGCGCCAAACGAGGCAATCGAGCCCTCGTTTCCTACTCCCTTAACCGTGGAGGAGAGTTCGCGTACGCGCGTGCCACCTCTGAGGAGCGGTAGCCCCCTCCTAGCCAGCCCAATCGGATCGCTGACAAAATCCCGGTACCAGTTTACGCTTTTTTAGTAGTTGTCGGAATTTAACCAAATATCCAACAGAGCCATTGCGCTCTGTTTTTACATATAAAACACACCAAGAGCGAATAAAGCACGTCGCTTTTAGTATTAACCCCTTAAACAAGGAAAGAGTTAAGCATATATTCACCTGATTTTAAAGTAGATTATTTCCAGAATTTATGCTATAATTATGTTAACTAGCGGCGAAGGGGTGGTCGCATTGAAACTTTGGCATCAGCTATATGGGCTTATGCAGTCTTTTCAAAAAAATAGCTGGGTTGTTGAAAATGAAGAGTCTCAAGGACCAGTGATTCGGAAAGATTTTTCTTATTTTGGAGATTTTACGCAGGATGTAATGGTAACCATTTCAAAAAAGGGCGCAATAGTAACTAGAAAATTGTGCACTACAAAAAAGGACGAATCTGTGTATGCAGGCCTAGGCTATGTTTTTGGCAAGTTAAATTTTCATACTTTGGCAATTAACTTTTTAATAGTGGCATAGCATCCCATTAGTCGTACATCAGTTCGCCTACTTCCTCATCAGAGCTTGCTTGTAGCGGTAGCTCTCGCCCTTGAATACAAGAATGTGAGCGTGGTGAATCATTCTGTCAATCAGGGCTGCAGTCAGCCTGTCATCTCCAAAAACCTCGTTCCAGCGGCCTAGCTCAAGGTTTGAGGTGACGATGATGCTTTGTCTTTCGTAACAGTTTGAGATGACTGTAAATAGTAATTCAGACGCTCGCTTACTGGTAGGAACATATCCTACCTCGTCTAGAATCAGCAGATTGGCTTGCGCCAGCTTCTTCACGAACCGGCTCACCTGGTTTTTCTCATGAAGCTCAAGCAGCTCAGTGGTCAGGTCGCCAGTCCTGTAGAATCTCACCTCCTTCCCAGCTATACACGCCATTACACCTAATGCTATGGATAAGTGGGTTTTGCCAGTGCCAACTGCACCAAGCATCAGCACATTTTCCCTGTTGTCTATGAAATCAAGGGTCAGCAGTGTCTCTTTGTTCAGCCCCTGGGGAAAGGTAATGGGCGAGAACTCATAGTTATCCAAAGTTTTAATGGAAGGAAATCCAGCCTTTCGAATTAGCCTGTCAATCCTGTTTTTGTTGCGTTCTTCAATGACCAGCTTCATCAGATC
>JAAYHI010000042.1 GCA_012727415.1 Bacillota bacterium | reverse complement strand
GGGGCTGGCCTTTGTCGGTTTTTTTGACCCCGGATAAAAAGCCCTTTTATGCCGGCACCTACTTTCCTCCCACCGGACGCTTCGGCCGCCCTGGCTTTAAAGAGCTGCTCCAGCTTATTTCCGACCAGTACCAGAGGGCGCCGGAAAAAATAGCCGACGTTGCCTCCAAGATAGCGGCGGGGTTAAAGCCGCGGGCAACAGCTCCGGGAGAGTTAGGGGAGGAGGCTGTCCACACCTGCTTTCACCAGTTGCAGCAGGCCTTCGATGACAAGTATGGCGGTTTTGGCATTGCCCCCAAATTCCCCACACCACACAATTTGATGTTTCTGCTCCGCTACCACCGCTGGACCAAAGCTCCCGCTGCCCTGGAAATGGCTACTGCCACCCTGGACGCCATGGCCAACGGGGGCATCTACGATCACCTGGGCTATGGCTTTTGCCGCTATTCCACCGACAGGAAATGGCTCATTCCCCATTTTGAGAAGATGCTCTACGACAATGCCCTGCTGGCCATTGCCTACACCGAAGGCTGGCAGGTTACAGGCCGACAGCGCTATATGACCGTTGCCAGGGAGATACTCGACTATTGCCAGCGGGTGCTGGCAGGGCCCGGGGGCAGTTTCCTTTCTGCCGAGGACGCCGATTCCGAGGGCGTCGAAGGAAAGTTCTATGCCTGGGAAGCGGGGGAGATTATGGAGATTCTGGGCCGGGAGCAGGGCCAGTTGTTTTGCGAGGCCTATAACATCTCGGAAAAGGGTAATTTCGAGGGCAAAAATATCCCCAACCTCATTGACACAGACCTGACCCAGGTGGCCAATTATCACAATATAGAACCTGAACTGTTCAAATCGATGTTGGAATCCAGCCGGCAAAAGCTCTTTGCCGTCAGGGAGGAGCGGGTTCACCCCCACAAGGACGACAAGGTGCTTACGGCCTGGAACGCCTTGATGATATCTGCCCTTGCCCTTGCCGCCCGAACCTTTGGCGAAGAGGAATACTTGCTAAGGGCCAAGGCAGCCTATGCCTTCATTGAGGATAACCTCACTGAGTCAGGGCGGCTGCTGGTCCGCTGGCGGCAGGGGGAAGCCAAGTACAGGGCATATATTGACGACTACGCCTATCTTTTGTGGGCATGCAACGAGCTGTATGCAACTACTTGGGACCTTTCCTGGCTGGCCAGGGCCCGGGAGCTGGCGGCGCATATGCTGGCTCTCTTCTGGGATGAAGAGGGAGGCTTTTATTTCTACGGCAGCGACGGTGAGGAACTGATTTCCAAGCCCAAAGAAATATATGACGGGGCTATGCCCTCAGGAAATAGCGTCGCCGCCAGGGAGCTTATGCGCCTGGCCCGGCTGACAGGGGACACAGAATTGCAGGAAGTGGCGGAGAAGATTATCCGGGCTTTTGCCAGCCAGGTACTCCATTATCCTGCAGGCCATACCCACTTGTTACAAGCTCTTCTCCTTGCCCTTGTGCCAGGCAGGGAAGCAGTGGTGGTGGGGGAATTGGACCACCCTGAAATCCGACAACTCCTCCAGGAGGTGCAACGTTCTTTTCTGCCCGAGGTGAGTGTGCTGGCGGCAGCGGATCCCCAGGAGCTGGCTCATGTGGCGCCCTTTACTGCCGGGATAAAATCTACTCTGGGCACCCAGGTTTACCTGTGCCAAAATAATGCCTGTGGTCTGCCGGAGACAGACATTGCCAGGATCCGAACACAATTATTACAGTCTTAAAGACAAAACCGGCTCAAATTGAGCCGGTTTGCTGTATAATGATATTTGAAAGGTGGGGATTAGGTTGTACATAAAAAGCGTCAAGACACCTTTGGGGCCCATGGTCCTCAAGGCAACGGAAAAGGGACTTTGCCAGGCCTACTTTGGCGAAGGCCCCAGGGGGGAAAGCAGTCCCTTGTTGGAGGAAGCTGCCCGCCAGTTAGAACAGTGGTTTGCAGGCCAGCGGCGGGATTTTGACTTGGCCCTGGATGTTGCAGGCACAGAGTTTCAGCGGGCAGTGTGGCAACAGCTCCGGGCCATACCCCGGGGGCAGCACATGTCCTATGGCCAGGTAGCCAGGGCAATTGGCAAGCCCGGTGCCGCCCGGGCAATAGGCGCAGCCTGCGGAAAAAATCCAATTATCCTCATCATTCCCTGTCATCGGGTGCTGGCGGCAGATGGCAGTTTGGGGGGCTTCAGCGCCGGCCTCGACTTAAAGAAACGCCTCTTAGCTGCCGAAGGAATGTAGGATTTAATAAAGTAATGGAGGGTCTTTATGGTATGTCCTCGTTGCAGTAGTGATTCCATTACAATTATAGTTGACCAATACACTGAAACAAAGAGTTACTCCCCGGGCTATGGCATTTGCGGCTACCTTCTCTTTGGCTGGGTCGGGCTTCTTTGCGGACTCTGCGGAACTGGAAGCAAACACCGCAGAAAAGAGCAACATGTCTGCAATCAGTGTGGATGGCGGTTTTAAATGCAAGAGCAAATAAGGCCCTTTCCCCGGGGTGCCGCCCCTGAACAAATAAAACGCTGGGCCAAGTGGATGCGCCGCGGCGATGCCAGCGGCTGTCACCAATTGCCGGAGCGCAGCCTGTTTCTTTTCGGCTGGCAAATGCCGGTATGTGCCCGCTGCCAAGGAATTTTAATGGGGCAGATTGTCGGTCTCATTCTCATTGCCGCACAGGTACATATGCCCTTTTGGCTGTGCCTGGCCAGCCTGGCCTTGCTTTTTGTGGATTGGTTTATTCAGCACATTGGCCTCTTGCCATCCAACAATGTAAAACGCCTGCTCAGCGGGTTGCTGGCAGGCGTCGGCCAAGTTAACATCTTGCGCTATGCTGTCCTTTGGCTAGTATCTTTGTGTACAAATTAGAGGACCGTCCCCGAATTTGTCAGGAGTTTTTCCAGCTCTGCGGCCAGGTCGGAAAGGCCAGCGGGCTGGATTTTTAATGTCCGCAGCACTTTTCTGTATTGGGCGAGAGTGCCCATGAGGATGACATCGGTCTTTTCCTGCTTGCAGTTTACCACCTGAGCGCCCACGGCGGCTTCACCGCCCTTGCTCAGCATCTCCTGCTTGAGGATATTGGCGGCAGAAGGCTTGAGGCCATAGACCTTGATTATCCTGAATACTGCTTTGGGGGCCATGATCTTTATGCTGATGGGGCTTGCCCCCACCTTGGCAATCTCCTTTTCAGCAGTCTCCAGGTCAGGAATGTTTAGAAAGCACGGTTTCACGCGCCACCCCTCCCCAGACCGGAATGCGTTCGAAGGCTTTTAACACCACATAGGTGATGAGGGGGTAAGCTACCAGGGATAGTAGCTGTTGAAGCAGCCGGGGAGTAAAGCGGGCCAGCCACAGGCTTTGGGTAAGTTTCCCGTCGTACAGAAGACTGAGGGCGGCAGGCATCAACAGGCCCCCGCAGATTAACTGAGTCAGCCCAACAACCAGGAAGCAAGTGGCCAAGCCGGCAGACAGGCCGGAAAGCCAGCGCGCTCCCTTGCCGCGCTTGTCATCTTTGGGGATTACCCGCCCCCATATCCAGTCCACGGGGCGGCGGAAAAGGAGCAGGAGCAAGGGGGGCAGGATGCCATAGAGCATTTGGATGATGGTAATGGGCGGGAAAAAGCTGCCGCTGGCAGGGGGGGCAACCATAAACCCCACCACGTCTTTAAGTAAGCCAGTTCCGGCCCCATAGGCCGGTCCCAGCAGCAAGCCGGCGACTATTGTCGGAATGGGACTGATGCCGACGCGTATCAACGGAGCGGATACAGAAAAAACTTGTAAGACTATGCCTAAGGCCGCAAACAAACCACTGAGGATCATGGAGCGCAATTGGCTGGCTGTGGAATAATGAGATTTGTGCACAAAAAAACCTCCCTTTCTGAATGGGCAGGTTTGACGTCCAGCCCAAGTAAGGAGGTATTCTCCTGTTGGGCGGCAGCGGACGCGATACTGTACCGCAGGTCCATACCTTTCGTCCGGTGGCGACATCCCATCCACCGGCACTTAACGCACAGCATCTACTCTGCCTTTAATTTGAATATACCATAATTCCTCCCTTTAATCTACCTTGCCGAGAGAAGGGAGGATTACATACTCTACCCGTCCCAGGACATCGGACAGCTTTACCGGCGAGAGGAAGCTCCTGCTGTCGAGGCTGGCACCGGGACGGCGGTTATCTCCCAGCACATAAATTTCGCCCTCTTCAATAGTAATGGCAGGCAAGTTTTCGGAAAGGGCACATTCAATATAATCTTCTTCCAGGGCTTGGTCATTGACAAAGACCTGGCCGTTGCGAATGGAAACGGTGTCCCCCGGCAAGGCAATGACCCGTTTGACCAAAGCTTTTCTCCCTGTGAGCCAGTGGCCTCTTTGGCCGGTGACCTCGTCTTTGACAAAGATAATGACGTCACCCCTTTGCGGCTCCCGAATCCTGTAGGTGAAGTTATTGACCATCAGGACCTGACCGTCTTGCAGGGTTGGCTCCATGGAGCTGCCGTCGACGATATAGAAGGCAAAGACATAGTTTTTGATGATCAGGGCAAGAATTATCGCCAGGATAATTGTCTTTGCCCAGCTCCAGATTTCTTTGGCCATTGCCGCGCCTCCAGTCACTTAATCCTGTGGGGGTTGGGGAAGATAACCAAAACAGCCTTGCCCAGAATTGAGTCAATGGAGATGGGGCCCAATTCGCTTCTGCTGTCCCAGCTTCCCCGGGGATGACGGTTGTCGCCCATGACAAAGACAGTGCCGGGCGCAATTTCGAGAGGTTCCATATCACTCTCTACGGCGGTATCAATGTATTCTTCCACCAACACTTCGCCATTGAGAATGACTTTTCCATCCCTAATTTCTATTGTATCACCGGGAAGGGCAATTATCCTCTTGATAAATACTCTTTCCTTGGTATAACGGGTGATGTTTTCCGGGGGTTCGAAGATAACGATATCTCCTCGCTGGACGGAACGGAAGCGATAACCTATCTTATTGACAGCTACCATTTGGCCGTTACTGAGGGTAGGCTCCATGGAATCGCCATCGACCACGTAAAAGGCCAGGACATATTGCCGAACGAGG
>JAAYHI010000041.1 GCA_012727415.1 Bacillota bacterium | reverse complement strand
TGGTTTCGGGGCTGCGGGCTGCGGGGGGGACGAATTCATGGGATGAACTGGATTGGCAGGATTTCCCCAGTGAGGTGCCGGGCAGAGTAGGCTATAATCACCATGGTGGGACAATCCCGGAAAGGCATTTGGATATCGTAGGGGACAATGCAAGATATCCGGGGCGGGTAGCAGTAACTGATGACTATGTGTACTTTGAGCTGAGAGTTCTGGGATGTCCGGGTTCAGGCCGTTGGCTTGCAGCCTTCTTCCCTCCGGGGACCACCAATCCGTACAACGGCAATCTGAAGGCTGCGCGACTGCTGGTGGGGACGGAAAAGAGCGCCGGAAAAGTGGAAGTATTTATTGTGGAGAAAGGTTCAGGGCACAACATCCTCAGACAGGAATATATTCCGGGGGAACACAGTTCTATTTCTCGTGATAATTGCAACTACCTGGTGCGGTGGAGAATATCCCTGGAAAAGCTGGAGGAGTACGGATTTGAACTGCCAGCCCTAATAGCCCTGGCCACCGGGAACGACAATGAAAACTTTGTTCCTAACCGGGATGTCTTTGGTTGGGGGACCGAGGAGCCCGAAGACCCTGAGGACCCTGAGGACCCCGAAGACCCTGAGGAACCGGAGGAACCCGAGGACCCGGAAGACCCTGAGGACCCGGAGGAACCTGAGGAACCTGAGGACCCTGAAGAGCCCGAAGATCCCGAGGACCCCGAGGACCCTGAAGATTCGGAAGACCCGGAGGATCCCGAAATCCCCGAGGCTCCCCAAGAATTCGAGGAACCGGAAGCATTGCCGCGCACCGGGGGCAGCACCCTTTGGAGTGTGAGTATAGGAATGCTTTTAGTCGTTATTGGCTTAGTGCTTAAAGTCGGTGGCAAGAAATAGGGAAAAGGGCAGCTGGGCAGCCCTTTTTTAGAGATTGATTTTGTTTGGCGGGGGATACTCGATTCCAAAGGTATCCACAGTGACCTTTTTCATCTCCTGGCGATTGTGGGGGCAGTCGTTGGCGGCTCTGGGAGAATTGACTATTGAATCGACAGCCTCCATGCCTTTAATTACTTTGCCAAAGGCGGCATATTCCCCGTCCAGGTGGGGGGCATCTGCCACCATAATGAAAAACTGGGAACCGCCGGAGTCGGGATCTGCAGCCCGGGCCATGGAGATGACCCCTCGCTGATGCTTCAAATCATTGGCATGGCCGTTTGCGCTGAATTCTCCTGTTATGGAATAGCCTGGGCCGCCCATGCCGTTGCCCCTGGGGCAACCTCCCTGAATCATAAAATGAGGAATGACCCGATGGAAGATAAGGCCATCGTAAAATCCAGCCTGGATGAGACTGATAAAGTTGTTGACAGTGTTCGGGGCGATATCCGGAAAGAGCTCTATTTGGATGACGCCCTTTTCCATCTCGATGGTAACAAGGGGATTGGGCATATAAATAACCTCCTGAATTCCGATACTCCGTCTATTATGCCTTTGTCCAGGGAAAAAGGCAAGGGATCTCTTGTCAACCAGGGGGAAATCGTATAGAATTATTGATGTGCTTATTCTATAGAAAGGAGGCTGTTGAAGATGAAGAGGACTGTTAATTGTGCGGCAACGGAAAATGGGGAGGTCATGCTTCACAGCCTGTTTGTACCGGCAGCTGAAGCCTGACACGCTTTTATGCATACCCTTTTTCCCTGCCCGGAAAAAGGGTATTTTAATTGGGTATTTTTACCGGAAGGAGTAAGGAAAATTGAGTGACATCAAAATTGTTGAGTATAGGCGGGAGTATGCCAAATCTATCGCCGAGATGTGGAACCGCAGCGGGGAAAGCTGGGGCGGAGAGAATTACCTGGAGACTGAAGAATCGATTATTGCCAACTATGAAAATTCTGAGTTCCTGCATACATGGCTGGCAGTGGATGGTGAAGAGGTCGTCGGCCTGTGCGGTTTCTCCGAATATCGGATCGACGAAGGCGCATCTTACATTCCCATCCTCAACGTCCGCCCCGATTACCACAACAAAAAAGTGGGCAAAGCCTTGGTTCTCAAGGCTGTTGAGCAGGCCTGCCAATGCCGGTGGCCCCGCCTGGACCTGTTTACCTGGGATGGAAACACCAAAGCGGTTCCGCTGTACAAGAAGTGCGGCTTTTTTTGGGAGGACCGGGACGACAGCACCCATCTTATGAATTTCTTGCCCTATGTCCTGCGCACCGAAGCCGTGGCGGACTTTTTCCAGGAGGCCGACTGGTATGCAGATTCTGTCCGGGAAATCCTGGTCCAGCCTGATGGGCGCCAGGAAAACGGCTTTGAGTATTATGAGTACCATTGGCAACATCAAGGCAAAAGCCTAAAAATGGAATTTGAACGCCGGGGCAGGGGGTTGCGTCGCATTGAAACCGATGACTGGCTGGTGACGGCCAGGGTGGAGAGGCAAAACCTGGTCTTTGGCCACGACTATACCATCAGCTATCATTTAGTGAATAAAAGCGGCAAACCCCTGGAGGTGTCCATCCAGGGCAAAGATGACAAGAATATATCCTTTTCCTTTGCCCAAACGGTGCAAGTGGAGGATGAACTCACTGTTTCCGGGAAATTCCACGTGGGGGAAATAGCCGAGAAGCAAAATGAATGGCATACTCATCCCACTGTAAGTGCTGAGCTGTTAATTAACGGCAAGAAGGCGCTGTTCAAGGTGGGTATTGTGCCCAAATTCCCTGCCCTTGTGCAGGCTGTGGTTCCGGACAGAGAATTCAGCGGCGGTTGCCAGGGGCAGTTCTTCCTCAATATTGAGAATGGCTATAGTGAAGAAGCGGAGTTTCAGTTTTCTCTCAAAGAGGAAAGCTTCATGCACATGGAACAAAGGGTTTATTCTTTGAAGCTTGCTCCTGAGGAGAAGAAAGCGCTGCCTGTAGACTTCACTCTCAACAGCCCCGGTCTGTTGCAGCAAGAATTGGCGATAACCGCCCGGCCTCAGGGAGGCGAACCGGTACAGTTCAGCCAGTTACTGACGGCTGCTTTCCCCGGTCGCGGCTGCCGCTTCGGGGGGGAAGACTACGACAGTTACTTTGTGGTAAACGGCAGGTACATGCTAAGGCTCAACAAGTATTCCAACACCCTGGAAGTGGGTCCCATTGCCCAGACACATTACAAAAACTATTTTATGCGCCCGCAGCTTGGCATCCCCTATTCTGTAGAATTTGGCAAGACCAAACCAAAGAAGGCAGAGTGGTGGGAGGAGGACGGGGTGTCGTTTCTCAAGGCAACTTATCATTCCACGTCCCGACCTGGCATTGTCATCGAGCGCTTAGCCAGCCTGCAAGCTGACGGCTTCTTTTCCCAGCAATGGATAATTCGCAATGCGGGGGAGGAGCCCGCTGAGAACCTGTGGTTTAAGTTCATGATAAATCTCAGCAACCTTAGCTCAGTGCTGCCCTTGCAGGGGGGAATTATTGAGGACCGCAGCGGCCTCAATTACCTGTCTTCCAATTCTCTTCTCGAACTCAGGGAGAACTGGATTTTCTCCCGCACAGGGAACAGGGGCTTGTGTTGGCCCCAAGAGATGAAAATCAAAGGGAATGGCTGGGTATGCCTGGAGGCTGAAATAGGCACCCTTGCCCCGGGCCAGGAGAGGGCAATAAGACCGGTTTACTTGTGCATGAATACCTTTGACAATTGGCAGCAATTCAGGGCTTTTGCTTTAAGCACCCAGGTGGAAGATATTACAGGCACAGACAGCCTGGAGACAGTTGTCAATGGCGGCAATCTCTTTGTAACATCGGACTGCCAAGTCCTTGTCCGCCAGCATGAGCAGAGAGAATTTCAGGCTAAGATCACAGCCAGTTCCGCCAGGGAGGGCTTCACCCCCCGCCAGGTCGTTGCCGACGGCGATACTGCCAGCCTGGAGTTGCCCAAGGTGGCCACCGGCAATGTGGAAGTAGTGAACATCGCCGTGGAGACCCCCGGGGTTGACTATCAGCGGCAAGTGGCGGTCTTCGGCTGCGGCGGCCGGGTGGAAAGGAAGGAACACCAACAGGCGGGAGTTGCGGTAATGACGGTAGACAATGGCACCCTCTCCTTTTCTGCAGCTCCTGCCTTCGGTCCAGGAGTCCACAGTTTGACTTTCCAAGGCAGGGAATGGCTTGATTCCTCCTTCCCTGTACCTGGGCCAAGATCCTGGTGGAACCCCTGGCTGGGGGGCCTGGGCTTTGAATTGGAGGACATCTCTTTCAAGTCCTTGTTAAGGGAACCGCGGTCCCTCAGGTTTGTACCCCTGGAGGACAATTGGGGCAATCAGTGGCAGGGCTTGCAGAGCGAGGTGGTGGTCAAGGAAAATGAGAAGTATCAAGGCCTGATTTTCCGGCACTATGTCCTTACTCTGCCGGGGCTGGCCGGGGTGGCGACTTTCCTTGAGTTTGAAACCACCGGGCTTGCCCTCAAGGGATTGGAATGTGGCTGCACCGCTAACATCGACGGCAGATCCGGATGGTTGCAGTTCCAGTCTGCCCAGGGCCAGGTCCTGCGCTATAAGATGGGGGAAGAAGCCGAGACCCCCATGGTCCACAAATTCCTCTTGGGCCATTCCGGCTGTGGCCAGAACCTTCACATCTACAGTTCGGGAAACCTCAGTGCTTATATCAATATGGATGTAATGCTCTGCGGGGTCTGGGAATCGCTGGACCTGGCCCCGGGGATTAAGCAGATTACTCCGCCGCAATTGTACTTCTTTGCGGAAGGAGACTTGCCCGAGGGCGCGCTGGAGCATCTGGGCCAGCTGAGGTGGAAAGTCTAGACCTGGCTGCAGGGCTGCCTTTTCGGCAGCCCTGATTAGTTCCCAGGAAGGAATATCCTATAATTGTGCAGAAATTATAGGCGGAGGTGCTTATATGCTCAATGCTGAAGCTATTTTTCGTCAGATGCCTACTCTGGAGACCAGGCGGCTGCTCTTGCGCCCCCTCTGCCTGGAGGATGCCAAAGATATGTATGACTATGCCTGCGATCCCTTGGTTTCCCGGTATGTGCCCTGGGAGACCCACAGGAGTATAGAGGATTCATATGCCTATCTCAATTCGGCAGTGGAAGACCAGCAGGCGGGCAAACCCTGCAGTTGGGCGGTGGTCAGCAAAGCTGAGAACAGAATGGTGGGAACGGCAGGCTATGTTTGGTGGCAACCGGAGCACAGCAAAGCCGAAATTGGCTATGTCCTTGCCCGCCGCCTGTGGGGGCAAGGGCTCACCAGCGAAGCTGTGAAGACGATCATTGATTTCGGCTTTACCCGCATGGAACTAAATCGTATCGAGGCGCGCTGCATTGAAGAAAACATCGCTTCGGCAAAAGTCATGGAGAAATGCGGCATGACCAGAGAGGGGCGAATGCGAGATTATCTTAAGATAAAGGGCACTTTCTGCACCTACCTCTTTTATTCAATTCTCCGCCGGGAATGGGAGGAAATGCTCTAATGAAGCGCCTGCACCAGCAAGTAGAGTTTTTATTGGAAATAGATAAGCTCAAGACCATTTTCCGCCGCACCCGGCTGCTCCATGCCGACAGATTTGAAAATGATGCCGAGCATTCCTGGCATCTGGCCCTGGCCGCCATGGTGCTGGCGGAATACGCCAATGAGGAAACAGATATGGGGAAGGTAATCGCCATGGTTCTGGTTCACGACCTGGTAGAGATTTACGCCGGGGATACCTATTGCTATGATGAGGAAGGAGCCAGGGACAAGAAACAGCGGGAAGAAGCGGCTGCAGACCGCATCTTCGGCCTCCTGCCCAAGGAGCAGGGCGAAAAAATGCGCGCCCTGTGGGAGGAGTTTGAAGGCGGTCAAACCCCGGAAGCCCGGTTTGCCAACGCGGTGGATCGCTTCCAGCCAGTGCTCTTTAATCTCCGCACCGGCGGGCGCTCCTGGGAGGAAAATGGCATCACCCGCAAACAGGTGGACGCCCGGGTGGCTCCAATTGCCCTGGGTTCAAAACGGCTTTGGCAATATATCAATCAGCTGCTGGACGAAGCAGTAGACCAGGGAATATTGCAGAAAGGGGACTGAGATGGGTTATCCGATCTTTCAGGTAGACGCTTTTACCGACAAGCCCTTTGCCGGCAACCCTGCGGCAGTATGCCTCTTGTTAAATGGAGAAAAGAGCTCCTGGTGGATGCAGCAAGTGGCTATGGAGATGAATTTGTCTGAGACGGCTTTCCTGGTGCCGCAAGCTGATGGCTGGAAACTGCGCTGGTTTACTCCCACAGTGGAGGTTGATCTCTGTGGCCATGCCACTCTGGCCAGCGCCCATGTTCTCTTTTCCCAGGGTTTGGCACAGGCCAGGGAAGCTATTCGGTTTTATACCGCCAGTGGCGTCCTCACCGCCCGCCTGAGGGAGGATTGGCTGGAGCTGGATTTTCCCGCTGAACCGGCCTGGGCGGAGGAAATCAACCCTGAGATTATTGGGGCTTTGGGAGTGAAGCCCCTGTTTACCGGACGCAATCGCATCGACTACCTGGTGGAGGTGGCCAGCGAAGAGGAAGTACTGGCCTTGAAGCCAGATATGGCCCGCCTGAGAGAGTTGACGGAGCGGGGGGTCATGGTCACCGCAACAACTTCCCGCAAAGGCTATGACTTCGTTTCCCGTTTCTTTGCCCCCGGTGCGGGCATCGACGAAGACCCCGTAACCGGGTCTGCCCACTGCTGTCTGGGGCCCTATTGGCAACCAAAGTTGAATAAGCAGCAATTCCTCGCCTGGCAGGCTTCCAGCCGGGGAGGGACAGTGAAAGTGTGCTTACAGGAAGACAGGGTCATTCTGGGTGGGCAGGCTGTTATGGTCTTTCAGGGGGAACTGTTAGAGGCAGACTTCTAAATCCTCATTGCAGAGGAAAGACTAAGGGGTGACAGCTTAGCGCCTTGCCGTGAGGTGATTGCATGAAGCGATGGCTGCCCATACTGATGGTGGCGTTAGTGGGGCTTGGGTATGGAGATTCCGCCAGGATGCCCCTGGAAACCGCCCGCAGCCTGCACGATTTGGTCCGGGTTGAGGATATAGATTCCGAGATAGTCCTGGATCTGCGCTATGCCACCAGCAATAATTTTACAGGCCAGGCGGTATACCCCGTCAATATTGCCCTGCTGCGCCGGGGAACGGCGCTGAAGCTGGCGGCTGCCAATGTCCAACTGATGGAGCAGGGATATCGCCTGAAGCTCTGGGATGCATACCGGCCGTACCACCTGCACAAGTTGCTTTGGGAACTGGCTGGGGACAAGTGCTATTTCTTTGCCGATCCCAAGTACGGCTCGATACACAACCGGGGGGCGGCAGTGGATGTAACCCTGGTGGATCTTAAAGGCAGGGAGGTGGAAATGCCCACGGATTTCGACGATTTTTCCGGGCGTGCCCACAGGTATGCCCCCATGTCTCCTGCTGCCCGCGCCAACCTGGATTTGTTGACGGAGGTAATGACTGCCAACGGCTTTCACTGCATAGATTTCGAGTGGTGGCATTTTGAGGATGCCTCCTGGTGGCAATACCCGATTCTCGACCTTCCTCTGCAATTGTTTACGGCAGAAGAACAGTAGCAGAAGCCGGGGGATGCTGCAATAAGTCGATCCAAGGAGAAAATGCCAATGCACAAAGATTTCAGTAATGCTGATTTGCTCCTGATTGTGGTGGCGACAATCTGGGGGGTTAATGTTGCCGTAGTCAAATCTGCCCTTACGGAGTTTAACCCCTTGACCTTTAACTCACTGCGTTTCGGCATCTCCGCTCTGCTCAGCTGGGGGCTGCTGAGGATAACGGGAGAAAAATTGCTGCCCCGGCGGGAGGATTTGGGCTCGCTGGTTGTGCTGGGCCTTCTGGGGCATGCATTTTACCAGGTTCTCTTTATTTCCGGGACTAATCTCACTACTGCTGCTAATACAGCCCTGCTTTTGGCGACAATCCCTGTCTGGGTGGCGGCCCTGGGGGCCATTACCCGGGAGGAGGTGGCGGGGCCTTTGACCTAGACGGGTATTGGCATGTCGGTGCTTGGCATTGCCCTGGTTACTGCCAGCGGCGATTTTTCCTTAGGGGGAAGCACCTTGTTTGGCGATATTATGTTGGTAAGCGGCACCTTTTTTTATGCCCTTTATACCTTAAAGAGCAAAGCGCTGCTGGCAAAATATTCTCCCCCGCAGTTTTCCGCCTGGACGATGACAGTCGGCGCCTTTGCCATGACTATTGTCTCCCTCAGGCAATTATCGGTGCAGGACTGGTCAGGGCTTGGCGTTGCCGGCTGGGGAGGCCTTGCATTTTCGGCGGTGTTGGCAATTTTTCTGGGGAATTATATATGGAATAACGGCATCCGGAAACTGGGCTCTGCCAGGACTGCTGTTTATAACAACCTGACTCCCGTTACCGCTATGATTTTCAGCAGCGTTTTTTTACGGGAAATGATAACCTGGCTGCAGATTGCCGGTGCTGTCCTCATCATCCTTGGCGTGTCGCTGACAAGAAGGGCAAAGATATCTTCCCGCAACCGGGAGCAGAAGACTGAGGAGGGATTACATGGACAAAGTTAACTGCATTGAAAATTACCACGGCACCTTAGTTGCAGACCCCTATCGCTGGCTGGAAGACAGTGAGTCATCTGAAAGTCAGGCATGGATTAGGGAGCAGAATGAGAGGACCCGGGATTTTTTGGACGGCCCCCTGCGGGAGGAGATCAGGGAGCGCCTTACCCAACTGTGGGACTATCCCAAGTATGAGCTGCCCAAAGAAGCCGGGGGGCGGCTGTTCTTTCAAAAAAATGACGGCCTGCAGAATCAGGCAGTTTTGTATTGCCAGCAACCGGGGAAAGACCCCTTCCCCGTCCTTGACCCCAATACCTTAAGCTCAGATGGCACTGTTGCTCTGACAAGATTTGAGCCAAGCCCTGACGGCAAACTGCTGGCATATGCCCTTTCTGCCAGCGGCAGCGATTGGCAGGAGATTCGCATTCGCAATGTCGACACCGGCCAGGATTACCCTGAAACTGTCCACTGGTGCCGGTTCACCAGCTTACCCTGGACTCCCGACGGAAAAGGTTTTTTCTACAGCCGCTTTCCTGAGACCGGCACTGTTCCCCCGGAAGACCAAAGCAATTATTGCATGGTCTGCTACCATGCAGTGGGCACCCCCCAGACCGATGACATTCTCATCTACCGGCGTCCCGACGCCAAAGAGCTGGGGTTCACGCCGCTGGTCAGTGAGGATGGGGCATATCTGGGGCTGGTGGTTACCCTTGGAACTTCCTCCCGCAATCGTTTTTATTACCGGCGGCTGCAGGGGGAGGGAGAATTTGTGCGCCTGTTGGATGAGGGGGATGCAGCTTACTGGCCCATTGGCAATTGTAGCAGCCTCTTCTTTTTCCACACCGACCTGGATGCTCCCCGGGGCAGGGTCATTGCCATCGACCTGGGCCACCCGGCCCGGGAAAATTGGCAGGAAATCATTCCTCAGAGTGATGACGTCATTGACAGCGTGCGCATGGTGGGAGAGCGACTGGTGGTCACCTACATGCATCACGCCTGCCACCGGGTTAAGGTTTTCAGCCTCCAGGGGGAGGAGCAGGGAGAAATTGAGCTCCCTGGCCTGGGGTCTGTCACCGGCATGTGGGGGCGCGCCGCCGGCAACAGGTTCTACCTGGGGTATGTGTCCTTTCTCCGCCCGCCAATGGTATTCCTTGGCGATGCGGAAAGCCGTCAACTCCAAGCCTTTGAGGAGATGTCGCTGTCCTTTGACCCCGAGGCATATGAGACAAGGCAGGTGTTTTATACATCCAGGGATGGCACCAGGGTGCCGATGTTTATCACCCACAAAAAAGGGCTGGTCCTGGACGGGACCAACCCGACAGTCCTCTTTGGATACGGAGGGTTTAACATCAGCATGACTCCAAACTTCTGGCCCATGCACCTGATGTTTATGGAACGCGGCGGGGTGTTTGCAGTGGCCAACATCCGGGGAGGCAATGAATATGGCGAGGAGTGGCACCGGGCCGGCATGCTGGAGAATAAGCAAAATGTCTTTGATGATTTTATTGCAGCCGGCCAGTGGCTGACAGCCAATAAATACACCAGCAATAAACGCCTGGCCATCCTGGGGCGCAGCAATGGGGGGCTGCTGGTGGCGGCCTGCATGACGCAGCGTCCGGATCTCTTTGGGGCGGTTATCTGCTGGGTGCCGGTTATAGACATGCTGCGGTACCACAAATTCACTGTCGGCCGCTATTGGATCCCCGAATATGGCAATGCCGAGGAAAATCCCGAGCACTTTAAATTCTTATATGCCTATTCCCCATTGCACAATGTCCGGGAGGGGGTACAGTATCCTCCTACCCTGATAATGACTGCAGACACCGACGACCGGGTGGTTCCCGGCCATGCTTTGAAATTTGCCGCTACATTGCAGGAAAAATATCAAGGCCCCAATCCCATCCTCCTCAGGGTGGAGAGCAAGGCCGGCCATGGGCCGGGCAAGCCTGTCAGCAAGCTCATCGATGAAGGGGCCGACATGTATGCCTTTATCTTTAAGATTTTTGGCGAGGAGGTGAAAGCATGAAAATTGGCGAGGCCATTATCAAGCGCAGGAGTGTGCGCAAATATCAATCCCAGCCCGTACCCCGGGAATTGATCGGGCAGGTGCTGGAGGCGGCGACCCTGGCCCCCTCGGGCAAGAATGCTCAGCCCTGGGAATTCATCGTCCTCGAAGGCCAGGAGAAGGATACAATCGCCGATATGATGGAAGCCGGGGCAGAGCAACTGGAGGCCATGAGCGGGAGCAGCGGCAGTGTCAGGAATTCCGCCCGGATAATCCGGGAAGCCCCAGTGGTCATCATGGTGTATAACCCCCGCAAAAGGGAGGGTGCAGGTCCGCTTCAACAAGTGCTGTGGACGGTAGACACCCAGTCAGTGGGGGCGGCAATCCAGAACCTGCTGTTAAAAGCAGTGGAGCTGGGTCTGGGCAGCGTGTGGATTTGCAATGTCTTGGTGGCAAGAGAGCAGATCAGCACCTGGCTGGGCCGGGAGGATGAAATGATTGCCGCTGTTGCCCTGGGCTGGCCAGCTGAAGAACCGGCGGCCCGGCCCCGGAAGCCTTGGCAGCAGGTTACCCAATGGGGAAGAGGCTGAGACCCGTGCAAGTAAGAATAGTAGATGGCAAGGGGAAGCGGCTGCAGGTCATCAAGGGAATTGAAGTCCACAGCAGTGGCGGAGTGCCTCCCCAATGGGCAGCCCTTACAGAGTTCCTGCCCCATCAGGGCAAAATTCTGGATTACGGCAGCTGGCAGGGGGTGGCTGCTCTGTGGCTGAAGGCCTCCAGGGATGCACGGGTGGATTTCGCCCATTACAGTTCTGCCCTGCTGGCCCGGGCGGGAGAGAATGCCAGCGCCAGCCAGCTGACCCTGGAGCCGGAACCAATGTTTCCGCTGCAGGGCCGCTGGGACACTGTTGTCATGGCAGCGCCGGCGCAAAGCGAAGCCCTGGTTATGCTGGCCGGCCAGGCAGCCTCCTGCCTTAACCCCGGGGGCCAGCTGCTGTTGGTTGCAGCTTCGCCCCGGGCAGAGGGACTGAGAACATTATTTTCGGATATCAACCCAGTCGCCGTGGGCAAGGGCTGGGCTATCCTGCGCTGTACCAAGCCCCGGGGGGAAGCGGCAGCTCTCCCCTGGCGCAAGTTCCCCGTTGCCCTTAGGGGATTCCAGCTGGAACTCAAGAGCTTGCCGGGGATTTTTTCCCCCGGGGGCCTGGATTCCGGCACAGAGTTGATGCTGCAAGAGGCAGAGATTCCCCAGGGGGGCAGGGTACTGGATTTAGGATGCGGCTATGGAGTAGTCGGCATTGTAGCCTCAAAACTGGGAGCCGGGGAAGTGGTATACCTCGATGAGGATTTAGTGGCCCTGACAGCGTGCAGAGAAAACATCGCCGCCCACGGCCTCCAAGGCGAAGTAATCCACAGCCACCTGCCCTGGGCTGCAAAGGGGAAGTTTGACTGTATCCTTGTCAATCCCCCATATCATGCAGATTACGGCATCCCCCGCACCTTCCTGGAATTCGCCGCCCGCCGCCTCAATCCCGGCGGATGGGTCTATGTTGTAGTCAAGAAACCCCTGTGGTACCGCAACAAGCTGCGGTCCCTGTTTGGCGGTTTCAGGAGTATAGAACGCAACGGCTACCACCTCCTCTCCTCCCAATACCAGCCACCGGGGGGTCTCAGTGGCTGATATTCTTCCAAGGGGAACAGGAAAACATTAAGGCCCTTCCTTTATATATAACATGTTGTATTACTAGTTATTGGGCATAGCCCGGGAAGTTGTATACGATGTCAAACGCAAGGCAGAATAAAAACCAGCCACTGGGAATCCCCAGTGGCTGGTTTATTAGCGGTAGCGTCGGCTGCTTCCCGAGCGTTGGCTGTACTTTCCGTCCTGGTCTCGGTGCCGCTTGCCATAGGGTGCTTTGCGCCCGCCACTTGGACGGGAATGGCGGAAGCGGTATGAGCTCTCTTCGGTGATACGCACAGGGGTGCTGTCGGGTTCCTTGGTGAGGAGCTTAAGGGCGGCGGCGAGCAAACTGATTGAATCGCTTTCTTCCAGAAGCTTGCCTGCCATTTCTCTATAATGGCCGGTGGTTCCTGCTTCGGTGACTGCCAGTATTTTTTCCGCAAGCAGGCGTTGCTGGCCCTTGATGACGTCCATAAGAGAGGGCAGTGGTGCGCGCTTTATCTGTGTTCCGATGCTGTGCTGAATGGAGCAGAAGTGCTCTAATTCCCGTTGGGTTACAAAGGAAATGGCCTTGCCGCTGCGTCCTGCGCGTCCAGTTCTGCCGATGCGGTGCACATAGCCCTCAGCATCTTGGGGAATGTCGAAATTATACACGTGGCTGACGCCAGTAATATCCAAGCCTCGGGCTGCCACATCGGTGGCAACTAAGACATCAATCGTGGCATTCCTGAACTTGCCCAGGACGGATTCCCGGCGAGGCTGAGAGAGGTCTCCATGGATTCCCTCAGCAGAATAACCTCTGCTCTTGAGCCCCTCTGCAATTTCATCCACCCTGCGCTTGGTGCGCCCAAAGACGATGGCCAGTTCAGGGGGTTGGATATCCAAGAGGCGACAGAGGACGTCAAACTTCTGGCTCTCCTGAACCTCAATATACATTTGGCTGACTTCAGGAACTGTCATTTCTTTGCTCTTAGTGCGGATTACCTGGGGCTGGATCATGAATTTTTCCGCCAGTTGCTGAATAGAGCGGGGCATGGTGGCGGAGAAGAGCATGGTCTGCCGCTTTGCGGGAATTTCCCGGAGAATGGCCTCAATGTCTTCGATGAAGCCCATGTTCAGCATTTCATCGGCCTCGTCCAGGACCACAGTCGCCACCTCATTCAGCCTGATGGTGCGGCGGCGGATATGGTCCAGGAGTCTGCCTGGAGTGCCGACGATAATTTCGGGGCGCTTTTTCAGATAATTAATCTGACGCCCAATATCCTGGCCGCCGTAAATGGGTAAGGAACGTATCCCCTTGAGACCGCCAATCTTATTGAGTTCCTCTGCTACCTGGATGGCCAACTCCCTGGTGGGGGTGACCACTAACCCCTGAGGCAGACCTTGTTCCGGGATAAATTTTTCAATCATGGGGATGCCAAAGGCCGCTGTCTTTCCAGTGCCTGTGCGAGCCTGGCCAATTAAGTCTTTGCCTGACAGAGCTACAGGGATGGCTTCCTGCTGAATGGGGGTCATTTCTTCGAAACCCATTTTCGCGATGGGTTCCAGCACTTCGGGACTAAGTCCCAGCTCATTAAATGTTCTCATATATTTACTCCTTCACTTCTTGCGATATAGTGTTCCTTTTCCTGGCTGAATTACTACCTAAGTATACAGGAAAAAAATAATATTGCCAGTTTCGGTCATAGGTCAGGTCTCATGTTTTTCGGAGGTGTATTCCTCGTATTCTTTATGAATCCCGGGGTTGTCGAGAAAGAAGTTGTTGAGTTGGGCAATGCGGTTTAATGTGTCCGGGCTGAGGTGGTGCTCAATCATTTCAGTTTCGGCAAGCAGGGATTCGGTAACTCCAAGGAGGGTTAAAAACTCTTCGACAATTTGATGGCGGTTGTAGAGAAACTCTCCCAGTTCTTCTCCTGCCTCGGTGAGGCGGATGATGCCATACTTTTCATAGTCCAGAAGGCCAAGTTCAGAGAGTTTTTGAATCATGCGGCTGGCGGAAGGGGCTTGCACATTGAGGTTTTCCGCCAGGACAGACACACGGGTATAGCCGTCATTCAGGCAGTTGCGGTAGATCATCTCCAGATAATCCTCCATGGAGGGGGTCATGCTCTTTTTCTCCTGAAGAAGGAGCTGGTAGCCCCGGGCGGTGTGGAAAGATTTGTTTTTTTTGGTCATGGCCATACCCCCTTTTGCCTTAGGCTTTTTACCTCTTCTAATAAGTATTCAACACTACCCCTGGATATTTGCATATTTTGCTTGTAGGAAACTATGTTTGCTGCCGATAACATTCCAGGAGGGTTAATAAATGAAGAGTCAAAGTATGCCCCTTAGTCAATTGCCCTTTGGGAGGCGGGGGGTAGTCAGGGAGTTAAGGGCCGACACCGGCAGCCGGCGGCGTCTGCTGGACTTAGGGCTTGTAGTCGGCACGCCGGTAGAGACGGTGCTCAGGAGTCCTGCCGGCAATCCCATGGCCTATGAAATCCGGGGGACCCTCATTGCCCTGCGCAATGCTGAGGCTGGCCAAATAATCGTTGATATGTTGTAGGTGAGCCATGGGGCTGACGACGCAATCAACGGGCGCCCAAGTAAGGAAAGACTTCAGTATTCCAGGGCCGGGTAAGCGCACTGAAAAGGTCATCGCTCTGGCAGGCAACCCGAATACCGGGAAAAGCACAGTTTTTAACAGTCTTACGGGTATGAATCAGCATACCGGGAACTGGCCTGGCAAGACTGTCACCAATGCCCTGGGCCGATATCAATTTGGCAACGAAAAATATCTGTTGGTGGATTTGCCGGGAACTTATTCTTTGCTGGCGAATTCTGTAGAGGAGGAGGTGGCCAGGGACTTCATCTGTTTTGGCCAGCCCGATGTGACGGTGGTGGTGACCGATGCCACCTCGCTCCAGCGCAACCTCAACCTGGTCTTGCAGATTTTGGAGATTACAGACCGGGTGGTGATGTGTGTAAATCTTATGGATGAGGCCAGGCGGAAGGGGATCCATGTTGACCTCGAGCTGCTGGAGCGGGAATTAGGCGTGCCGGTAGTGGGCACCAGTGCCCGCATGGGGGAGGGGCTGGGGACTCTTAAAGCTGCTATTGCCCGGATGGCAGCGGGCTGGCCCAGTCAGCCCCGGCAAGTAAGCTATCCCCCTGAGGTGGAGGCAATAATTGCCTCGCTAAGCCCTGAACTCACCGGGCTTATTCCCAACAGCCGCTGGCTGGCCCTGAGGCTGGCCACAGGGGAAGAGGCTGTGTTATCTTCTTTGGGCTATAATCAGCAGGGCAATGCCAAATTTTTGTCCGCTGCAGGCCGGGAGACGGGCAGCATTTCTCCAGATCTCATCGTCACAAGCATAGTCACAGAGGCGGAGAAGATTTATCAAAAGGCGGTGCGGCTGGAGAACGAAAAGCCCAATGCCCTGGACAGAAAGATTGACAATGTGCTGACTTCTAAGGTGTTTGGCTTTCCGATAATGATCGCTTTGCTGGGTTTTATATTCTGGCTGACTATACAGGGTGCAAATTATCCCTCCCAGATGCTCGCCAAGCTGCTGTTTGGCATTGAGGACTGGCTTAACGGCCTGGCATTGTGGGAGACCTTGCCTGCATGGCTGCATGGAATTGTGGTCTCGGGAATGTATCGTACCCTTGCCTGGGTAGTGTCGGTGATGTTGCCGCCCATGGCCATATTCTTTCCTCTTTTTACACTGCTGGAGGACCTGGGGTACTTACCCCGGGTGGCCTTTAATCTCGACCATTATTTCAACAAGGCTTGCGCTCATGGCAAGCAAGCCCTGACCATGTGCATGGGGTTTGGCTGTAATGCAGCCGGTGTCATCGCCTGCCGCATTATCGATTCCCCCCGGGAGAGGCTCATTGCTGTCATCACAAATAATTTCGTTCCCTGCAACGGGCGCTTCCCCCTGCTCATAGTCATGGCTTCGGCCTTTTTAGTGACGGGGGCAGGGTTCCTGGGGGAGGGGCTTGCGGCTGCGGCGGTGCTGGGAGTAATTATCGTCGGGATAGTTATGACTCTGTGGGTGTCCAAGTTATTATCCAGGACCATTTTGCGGGGGGTGCCCTCTTCCTTTATTCTCGAGCTGCCTCCGTACCGCAAGCCCCAGGTGGGAAAGATTCTGGTGCGCTCAATTTTTGACCGGACATTATTTGTCCTGGGGCGGGCGGTGGCGGTGGCTGTCCCGGCGGGAGCAGTGATTTGGCTTATGGCCAATATCACTGTGGCCGATAACAGCCTCCTGGCCCATGGCGGGAGGATCCTTGCGCCCCTGGGTTGGCTCATGGGGATGGATGGCTTTATTCTCATGGGCTTTCTGCTGGGCTTGCCCGCCAATGAGATTGTATTGCCGATAATTATTATGAGCTACCTGGGCAGCGGCTCTATGCAGGAGATGGAAAGCCTTGCAGCATTAAGACAACTGCTGATGGCTAACGGCTGGACCTGGTTGACGGCAGTAAATGTCATGCTGTTTTCTCTGCTCCACTTTCCTTGCGGCACGACGCTATGGACAATTCGCAAAGAAACCCAGAGCTGGAAATGGACTTTGCTTGCTTTCCTGGTGCCAACACTGGCGGGGATAATAGTCTGTGCAACCCTTACGGCAGCAGTCCGGTTGTTGGGACTTGGGCAGTAAAAAGCGGCCACTGGAATCGCCAGTGGCCGCTTTTTTTAACGGTTTTTGCAGCGCTTGCAGACCTGGACATCATTGCCCTGTTGGTCTTTAGTCTGCCACAGGAGCTTAGTGCTAGTCCGTGCGCAAAGGGGGCAGGTGCCCTTGCCTCTGCCAGGCTTGTCCCACAGTCCTTTGCCGCGATTTTGTTTGGCCATTTGAATCCACCCCCAGAATAAAAACAATTTTACATGACTCTCCAAATTATATAGGAAGCAAGCAGGATTTTCAACAGCTCAAACTTGTTTCCCGGGGGAGAAGGTTGTAAAATAGGGCTGTTAACAAGCAGGCGGAGAGGAAGATTGCCGTGGATATGGTGGTTAAAGGACTGATAACAGGGTGTATTATTGTCTTGCCCGGCATGAGCGGCGGAACCATGCTGCTGCTTCTTGGCCTTTATGAAAGGCTTATGCAGGACTTGGCCCGGCTGCGGGTATTGCCATGGATTCCTTTTGTCCTAGGGGCCGGGGCAGGCATAGTGCTCAGCGGCAAGGTTTTTGCCTGGCTCCTTGCGGCATATTCTTCCATTGTCTCTGCTTTCTTATTGGGTTGTATCCTGGCATCGGTAAAGGCAGTGTTGGGGGAACACTACAAGCCCACCTTCAGGCGGGCAGCGGCATTGCTCATCGGACTTGCCGTGGGATTGATATTATCTGACGGGCAGCTGGACCTGGGACACAGCGATGTCACTCCCACCATCGCCACCCTTCTTATTGGCGGGATATTGTCCAGTGCCACCATGATATTGCCGGGTGTAACCGGCAGTTCAGTATTAATTATCATGGGCATCTATGATGACTTGCTTAAGGCCCTGGGAGATTTGGACTGGATTACCCTGGGCATCTTTCTGGTTGGCGCTGCCATAGGCATCTTCGGTCTTGCCAATGCTCTGGACAACATCTATTCCCGCTACCGGGCCACCATCAGCTGGCTGTTTTCCGGCTTGATTCTGGGGGCAGGCAGGATGTTGATTCCCGCCAGTTTTGCTAATCCAGTGTTGCTGGTGACAGCCGCCATAGCTGGGTTTGCCCTGGTCTGGTGGTGGGGAAGCAGATGACCGATGGATTTTCCATCGGTTTTATTGTGTACACTAAAGTTGTTGATGGAAACAGGTATTCCCGACTAATATACTAGGGTATTGACAGGGAGAAAAAAATCAGGTAAATTTAATATACCCGGATAGGGTATAAAGGAGGGTGGGAGTTGAGCAAAAAAGTTGTGACAACGACCTTAAAGATAGAAGGCATGACCTGTGCAGCGTGTTCTGCCCGCGTCGAGAAGGCGTTGCAAAAAATTGATGGAGTAATTTCTGCCTCAGTGAACTTAACCACTGAAAAGGCCAGCGTTGAATATGACCCCGCCCAGGTCGACGAAGCCGCCCTGGCCCAGGCAATAGAGAAGACTGGCTACCTGGTGGCCCAGGATAATGCCAGGGCGGAGTTAGCAGTTGAGGGGATGACCTGCGCTGCCTGTTCCAACAGGGTGGAAAGGGCATTAAACTCAGCACCGGGTGTAAGGTCCGCTGTAGTCAACCTGACCACCGGGAGGGCAAGTGTAGAGTATAATCCTGCAGTCACGGACCTTGACAGCCTCCTGGCCGCCATTGACAAAGCCGGATACCTTGGCCGCCTGGCACAGGAAGAGGATTCGGAAGATGAAGACGATGCCAAACTGCGCTTAGCTGCCCGGAGAATGTGGACGGCCTGGGCCTTTACCATTCCTGCTGCGATCTGGATGCTAATTGCCATGACCCGGGGCGGGCACCAGCATGGCTGGCCCAGCACCCTCAGTTACAACTTGGGTATGGTACTGCTCGCCCTGCCGGTATTGTTCTGGGCTGGCGGCCATGTGTACAGATCTGCCTGGCGCGCTCTCCGCCACGGCGGTGCCAATATGGACACTCTAATTTCCCTGGGCACACTGGGGGCATTGACCACTGGCGCCATGGTGTTCTTTCTCCCTGTGGAGAATTACGTCGGGGTGGCGGGCATGATTATGTCTTTTCACCTTACCGGCCGCTATATTGAGACCAAGGCACGAGGCAGGGCTTCTCAAGCGATGAGGAAGCTCCTGGAACTGGGAGCAAAGACGGCAATTGTACTGGTCGATGGCAAGGAACGGGAAGTGCCCATCCAACAAGTCCGGGTTGGGGACATTATGCTGGTGCGGCCAGGGGAAAAAATCCCCACCGACGGCGTTGTGGTGGCAGGGGAGAGTGCCGTCGACGAATCCATGGCCACTGGAGAATCCCTGCCTGTAACCAGGCGGCAGGGAGACGAAGTAATTGGCTCCACCGTCAACCAGCAGGGTATGCTGCAGGTGCGGGCCACGAAAATCGGCAAGGATACCTTCCTCAGCCAGGTGGTCAAACTGGTGGAGGAGGCCCAGGGGACCAAGGTTCCCATTCAGGAATTTGCCGACAAGGTGACGGGTTTCTTTGTTCATGCGGTGCTGGTAATTGCGGCCCTCACATTTATTGCCTGGCTGCTGTTTCCCGAAGCCATGAGGGCTGTGGGCGCACCCCTGGCCCAATGGCTTCCCTGGTATAATCCCGAGTTAACGGGAATGACATTGGCCCTTTATGCCACCATAGCGGTGCTGGTCATTGCCTGTCCCTGCGCTCTTGGCCTGGCCACTCCCACTGCCTTGATGGTGGGCAGCGGCATGGGGGCTGAGAACGGCATCCTCATCCGCAATGGCGCGGCAATTCAGACCATGAGCAATGTGGATGTAATTGTCTTCGACAAAACGGGCACCATTACCCAGGGAAAACCTGAAGTAACTGATGTCATAGCTGTCGAAGGCGATGAGGCTGAGCTGCTGCGCCTGGCGGCAAGCGTCGAAGTGGGCTCGGAGCATCCCCTGGGCAAGGCCATTGTCGCCAGAGCCCGGCAAAAGAGAATTAGCTTAGCCCATCCCCAGAACTTTCAAGCTATAACCGGCAAGGGGGTTAGCGCCGAAATCGACGGGCACCTGGCCCTGGTTGGAAGCCGGAGGCTGCTGGAAGACCATGGCCTTGACCCCCATGGCATGGATGAAGAGATAGCAAGGCTGGAGGCCGAAGGCAAGACTGCTATGCTGGTGGGCTTTGAGGGCAAAGTCATCGGCATCGTCGCCGTGGCCGATACCCTCAAGGAAGATTCCGTCCCCGCCATCGAGGCCCTCAAGGCCCTGGGCCTGGAAACAGCCATGATTACCGGGGACAACCGGCGCACAGCCGAGGCCATAGCTGCTAAGGTGGGCATTTCCCGGGTGCTGGCGGAAGTATTGCCCGAAGGCAAGGTGGATGAGGTCAAGCGCCTGCAACAGCAAGGGCTGACAGTGGCTATGGTGGGAGACGGCATTAATGACGCTCCCGCCCTCACCCAGGCTGATGTGGGAGTGGCCATTGGCACCGGCACTGACATTGCCATTGAAGCTGCAGACATAACCCTGGTCAGCGGGAGTTTGAGTGCCGTTGTCAGTGCCGTAAAACTGTCCCGGGCTACCTTCAGAAAGATCCGCCAGAACCTGTTCTGGGCCTTTATCTACAATTCCATTGCCATCCCCCTGGCGATTCTAGGCCTGCTCCATCCGGTAATTGCCGAAATATCCATGGCCATGAGCTCTGTTACTGTAGTCGGCAATGCCAACCTGTTGCGGCGGGCAAAAATAAAAGCTGCCTCGTAATTGGTATTGTTAACAAAACACCCCTTGAGAACTCTCAAGGGGTGTTTTGTTGGGCTAGGTAAGCAGTCCCAAAAATAAAATAGCGAGGCAGAAGTAAATCAGCAAGCCCAGGATGTCAAGAATTGTAGTCAATAGCGGGCCGGCACCTACTGCTTGATCGAAGTCCAGTTTGTACAACACCCAGGGGACCAGAAAACCCAGGGCTGCGGCAAGGGTAAGAGCACACAAGAGGGAAAGGCCGATAGTCATTCCCAACTGGATATCTCCTTGCCAAAGGGTGGCAGCTATCGCCGCCAGGAGGCCAATTATTGAGCCGATTGCAAAGCCGCGCCCGGTTTCTTTTAGTAATGGCTTGAGGAAAGCATTAGGGCGTATATGCTCTAAGACAAGGCTGCGGGTAAAAATAGTGGCGGACTGGTTGCCGACATTGCCGCTCATGTCCAATACCAGGGGCAGGAAAAAGGTCAGGGTCGGCACCTGGCTGACGGCTGTTTCAAAACCACTGATGATCAGGCCTGCTAATAGGCCTCCCACTAGAGTAATCAGGAGGAAGGGCAAACGGGCAGACAGGATATTCCCTAAAGAACCATGGATCAGGCGTTGGCTGAGATTCTCTTCCCGTTTTTGCAGGGTGAGGACGCCGCCCTTTTCCAGCAGGTCTTCGGTGGCTTCTTCCACCATGATGTCCAGTGCCCGGTCATATTCCAGGGCACCCACTAAGCGGTTTTCCGAGTCTACAACAGGCAGGCTGACGAGATCGAATTTTTTCAGGATATTCACGGCCTCTTCCTGATCCGTATCAGCCGAGACAAAGACGATGTGGTCATCCATAATCTCCCCGATAGTTGTATCGGGATCTGCCAGAACCAGGTCCCGGAGGGTGACAAATCCCTCCAGCACTCTGCTCCTGTCGGTAACCCAGACGTTGTGCAGTTCCTCAGGTTCGGGCTTGAGGGCGCGAATGCGCTCCAGGGCATGACCTGCAGTATCACTTTGACGCAGGCGCAGGTAGCGGGGCGACATGACCCGGCCCACTGTCCCTGGCTGAAAGCCCATTAGTATTGAAGCTTTTTCCCTGTCTTCAGGGGGGATGGATCGCAGCAGTTCCTTGGCAACCTTGGCGGGGAGTTCGTCCAGCAGCCTGACCTGGTCGGAAGGGTCGATGCTGGCGAACATCTCGGCAACTTCTGCTGCCGTAAAGGCTTGCAACAAATCCTTTTGCTGGGCGGTATCCATGAGTTCAAAGATTTCCAGAGCAAGTTCTTTTTCCAGCAAGCGGAACAAAACCACTTGCTGGGTGGGCAAAAATTCATTCAGTCCCTGCAACAGCTCCTGGAAGCCAAGCTCAGTGTTTAACAGTTCTTTAAGC
>JAAYHI010000040.1 GCA_012727415.1 Bacillota bacterium | reverse complement strand
CTTTGACATGAGTGAGTATTGGTCTTGGAAAAAAGAACAGGAGTTAGCCGGTAAAGTTGATTGCCGGATTAGTGCATAAATAGGAGTTTGCCAGAGGCAATTTTACAGACAAAAATGGGCTTGACCTGCTAAGATATGTAGGGATTTACGGATATGTGAAATTATAGCATAAAGAATATATAAACGCAAGTGCTTTTCGTTCATATAATAGTTGCAAATATTTATTGGTTATAGTCAATCGGCTTAACAAGACAGAAGCAATACTCAGGTGTTTCCCCTGAAGGTTTTTGCCTGACTCGGCTTATTGCCTTTAGAACCAGGTTGCATATTGCATATGACAAAAAGAGACAGCCTACGCAAGCAAGCTGTCCAAAGAGATTCTACCTGGCATATGTCGGTTGCATCTGGATAAAATCAAATAAGTGTCGGTGCATATAGCAATCTCTACTCGAGGAAAATGGGAAATCATCACGGTTGTATCTAAAAACAAGCTGGTAGTGGTTAAGGACGACTAGTTTCTTCAAGATTATAGGTGCGCAATGTCTTGCCCTCCAGGCTGTCGGCATTGAGCTTGTCCAGGAAGGATTCAGGAACAGTGATGGTGTCGGGGTCGCCGTCGCTTATATAGCGAGTGTTCGCCAGCCTGGCCAGGGCCTTGTCGAGAAAATCCTTGGCGCCGCCATCGGGATAGTTGCTGGCGCGAACCCGGGGCATGGCCATAGGGGAATAATCTTTGTGGTTATAGGGTTTCGCCGGGACTGATCCCACCAGCAGAACAACATCGTGCTGATACTTTACCCCCTGGTACTGGCCCTGATGCAGGTAATCCCTCCATTCAGCCTTTGGCCGCGCTCCATAGGGCAGGGCAAGAGCATTCATCTTATACCCTGGGAGCAGGTCTTCAAGAAGATATTGGGGCTTGCCCAATTGCTCCTGAAGCTCATCCAAATTTTTTATTTCTTTATTTAAGTTCTTGTGGCCCAAAGTATGATTGCCAATTTCCATGCCCCATTCCGCCAGTTGCTCCAGTTTCCATTGGCGGTGCTCCGCTGTGTACCAGGAATCAGACTGGGAAAAAGGGTGGGGAAGCTGCACAAAAAAAGTAGCGGCAGTGCCCATGTCGGGATGTTTTTTGGCAAAGTCCAGAATAATGCCGACAGCGCAGTCGGGGTCGACGATGATTTCATCATCGACTTTCAGCAAATTAAAGTTGTTGGCGCTGCCGTCGTCAAAAGTAAGAACAAGGGGGCTTGTCCCCGCCGGAATGTCAATATTATTAGTAATGACATCAGTAAGAGAAACCAGGCGATAACCCAGGTCATAGAAGCGCTGCAGGTCAGCGCGGAAATTGTCGGGAGTGCGCACCCATATTGATTCCGGTTCCCGGATATTATGGTACATCCAGATGGGAATCTCCCCGAGCTCATTGGGCTTGTACAGGGCAAAGTCAAATTCCGGGTCTGGTTCTGGCTCGGGTTCCGGTTGGGGATTCGGGTCTTCTGTGCCGGGATCTTTCCCTGGGTCAGGGTCAGGAATAGAAGGAGTCCCGGGAACACAGGCAGAGATAAACAGCATGGCAATTAAAATAAATAAGCTTATTTTTTTCAGCATTAGATGTCCTCTCCTTCGCCTGTATTATACTGCATGCACGCCCCGGAAACAATCGACACCTCAAGCCACTTGCTGGAAGCACGGGGATTCTGCTGCTTTCTTTCTGGACAATTGTTGAATTCAGATAAAAGCCCCTCCTCATATACTGAACTAGCATAAAGAAGGGCGGTTATCTTATGAGTATACCCATTCCTCCTCCAGCCACCTGTTCAGGATTTATTTACACCGTGGTTCCCGGAGACACACTATTTTTCATTGCCCAGAGGTTTGGCGTAAGTCTCAACGCCATTATTGCCGCTAATCCTCAGATTCCCAACCCCAACCTGATCTTTCCGGGACAGCAGATCTGTGTGCCCACTGGCGTCCCAGTGCCGATTATAGAGTGCAGCATGTTGCTGTTCCGCACAGCCAATGTGCCGATTCTGCCGGAAGCAGAGGCAGGAGGCGTGGCCCGGGTGGTTCAGAATTCCCAGGGAGGCAATGTCCTGGTTGCCACCATTGGCCTGCCCCCGCCATCCACGCTTGGCGGCAATATCTATGTAGCCTGGATACGCAGGCCTGGTTTTTCGCCAATTCCCTTCCAGCTATCGCAGACTGGACCCATTGTAATTGAGCCAGGGGTTTGGGTGGGAGCCATCCTCTTTGGGCCGGGAGAACAGTTTGCACCCTTCCAGGATATCGTAGTGACAGCAGAAATCTCGCCACCATTTATTACCCCGAATCTCAATCGCATCGCTTTAATTGGCCAATTTGCCCAATGCCAGCCAAGGTAGATGGGGAGGCAAGTTGCAGATAGGTTGTTAGAATGGGGTGGGTGAGCCCACCCTATTGCCTTTCTCCTTGACTTTACTGTCTAGCTAAGAAGCACGGGGACGGTTCTGCTGCTTCCTTTCCTTGCCGTTGTTCAGCGGGACATTTAACGCGTGGGGAAGAAAGGGGCTGCTCAAGCAGGGGGAGGCAGTTTAGCCGGAGCTTATAGAATCTTTCTATAGAAATGTGGTATAGTAATGACTATAAGTTGTCCAATTTCCTAATCGGTCAGGAGGAGGATTTTATGGATCCGCGATTGATCAAGTATGGAATTATGGCTGTCGCAGCTGGTATAAGTGGCTTTTTCCTCATTGGCTTTATAATCTTTACCATTTCTGTGCTCTTATCTAAGAAGAAGGATAAGACAAGGCTGTGGGGAGCTCTGGTGGGTGTAGGCGTCAACCTCTTGATTTTTTTGCTGACTTTCCCGACAGTCCTGCCCATTATTCTCGATGCAGTTCATAAAGTCCTGTTCAAGTTTCGATAAAAAAAGGCCTGAGGGCCTTTTTTATATTGGCTGGATAAAAATACTCATCCTGCCTCCGCAGATCATGCCCTCCCGGGCAGCAATGGTGTTGTCCAGGTTGTATTCCAGCAGCCGGGGGGATTTGGTCCTCAATGCCTCCCGGGCCTCATCCAGGGCCACCTTTTCCACCAATCCGCCTCCGATAGTGCCGACAGTCTGGCCATCGGCCTGCAGTACCATTCTCGCACCCGCCCCCTGGGGGGTGGACCCTTGAGCGAAGACAACTGTAATCAGGCAGCTTTCATTTTCCGCCTTGTTCCCCAAAGTCGCAGCTATCTCTTCAATGTTGGCAGGGGCAGGGCGGCTGCTTTTTTCCCGGATTATTTCTGCCATGATGCTGACGGCGATTTCTTCCGGTGTCCTGGCATTGATGTCCAGGCCGATGGGGGAAAAGACCCTCTGCACCTGGCTTTGGGGATAGCCCTGCTCCAGCAGCCAGGCAGTGGTTTCCCGGGCCTTCTTGGGGCTGCCGATGACCCCGATATATGCCGCGTCGGTGTCCAGGGCCCTGACCAGGCAGGTCCGATCATGGTAGTGCCCCCTGGTGACAATTACAACATAGTGGCGGGAGTTGAGGGCTAATGTATCAAAGGCCTGATCATAAGGCATGGCCAGCACTTTAGCCTGGGGAAAGCGCTGGCTGTTGGCAAATTCCTGACGGTCGTCGCAGACAGTAACCTCAAAACCCAGCATCGCCCCGATTTTTGCCACCGGCACAGCCACATGGCCGCCGCCGAAGATAACCAGTCCCGGCCGGGGCCACAGCCATTGCTGAAAAAGGACAGTGTCGCCAACAGAAATGAGTCCCTCTTTTTCAGGCTGTCCGATGCCTTTCCCGGCCAGCAAGGCACCTTCTTTGCTATAAAGACCAGTGCTCCCGGGAAATTGGCCTTTTACCTCTGTTGCCAACATAACGGGCTGGCCGCTGTTCAGGGAATTAAGCACTGCTGACCAAAGCTGCTTCACGGCTCATCCTCCTCAACTAGTCTGCTTACAGTATAAGCT
>JAAYHI010000039.1 GCA_012727415.1 Bacillota bacterium | reverse complement strand
GGGTCACAGGTTCGAGCCCTGTTTCGCCCACCATTTGTTTCTAAGCCCTTGCGGGCTTTTTTGTTTTTCTGTCGATTCCTTTGGAAAAAGCTTGTGCTTTGCCTGCAAGATACTACATTTTATTTGCTTTGCGTGAGATATAATGGCCTTACCACTTTTCGGGAGGGTCAGTCTTGCTGAATAAAGAAAGCATGCCACTAGCCGGGTTTCGATCTGTAGCCGGCACAATGCTGGACAAGCTGTTTCGCAACGGCGTCTTTGCCACAACTGTACTGGCGGCATTACTGGCCAGAGTAGTGATTGGCGAAGGCCTCAGACCCTTTGCAATACCTTATTTTGCAGCTGTGGTTTCCGTTCATCCGGTGCTGGTCAGTTTGAGTACGATACTGGGATACCTTTCTGCCGGATCAGGGGGCATATTCTGGTTATTCCTTGCCTTGGTTCCAGTATTTCTGATCAGGATCAGGGCTCCTACATTGGGTCCAGGGGGAATGGCTCTGCTGGCGATAGGCGGTCAGATTGCCTATCGGATTCCCACTATAGCAGGCCCGATGCTGGGTTATGATTGGATGCTGCTGCTGATGGAATTGGGTTTGGCTGCGACTGGCGTCCTGATATTTACCCAGGCGGGGATGGCTATGGGCCAGGAGTCCATTGCCACAGAAGGTCTGGAGCGCCCCCTTGCCTTAGTTGTTACCACTATTGTAGCATTGACCAGTATTGCCGGGATTAAAATTGGCCCCTTTAGCCTCCTGGCGATTATAGCCGGCTGGCTCATTCTAATGGTTGCTGCAGCAGGGGGTAGCGGAGCAGGTGCCTGCGCTGGTATCATTGCAGGAATCTTGGCCGGTTATGGCCACATCTATCCCGCTGTAGTTGTAGCGGCTTTAGGAGCAGCTGGTTTATTGGCCGGAGTTTTCAGCCAGTGGGGGCGCTGGGGAACTGTTGCGGGGTTTGCCGTGGGTATTCTTGCAATGCTGGTTTATGGAGGGTATCCGGCTGCAACCATGAGCCTGGCTGACTTTTGCAGCGCCAGTATGTTGTATGTGCTTACTCCCCCGAAGATCCGGGTAAGAGCGAAGCGGTTGCTGCTCAACCGCAATGCCGAGTGGGTGTGGGAATATCAGCAGCGTTTGCGGCGGGCGATGGTTTTAAAACTGCAAAAGCTGGCCCATATTTTTTCCCGCCTTGCCATCTCTTTTCGCGATTACAGCGGCGTCGAGAGAATGGCGGGAAGCCATCTGCAAATGTCCGGGGTATTTGATCAACTTGCTTGCTCAGTTTGCGTAGGCTGCATCAACTACAAACGCTGCTGGGAAAAAGAGCTTTACAGCACTTACAGTCAACTTATGGACTATCTTACATCCCATCAGGAAGCGGGAGGTGGCTTCGACGGCTTACTTTCCCGGCGCTGCCATAACATTGAGCAGCTCCTGAGTCAGGCGGAAGGTTTGTACCGACAGTATGCCAGTGAGCGGCGCTGGGCAGAAAAGGTAAATGAATGCAAGGACGTGGTTTCCGAGCAGCTGCGAGGTGTATCCGAAGTGCTGGCGGGGCTGTCCAAGCAAGTGCGATTGGACGTCAACAGCAGGCAAGATTTAGAAGGGGAACTGGCCCAACGCCTGATGAATTGGGGGGTAGAGGTCCTGGACCTTTCGGTAATGGGAACTGAACGAAATTTGCCGCAAGTTAGCTTGGAGGCAAAGGTTCCTGCCGGTGAGAACCCCTTAGGTGCCATTCAGGCTATGGTCTCCGATGTGCTGGGTCAACCTCTGGAGCTGGTGGAGAATATGCCCAGAGGAGAAGCCAATAAGCTGACCTTTGCCATGCCCGTAAAGTTTCAGCTGGAACTGGGGGTTGCCCAGGCAGCTAAGGATGAAGTCTGTGGAGACTGCTTCAACTATTTGCAGACTGCTTCAGGAAAACATGCATACCTGCTTAGCGACGGCATGGGCAAGGGTGACAGAGCTCGGGCAGAGAGCGATCAGGCTTTGGTTCTGGCCAGAGATATGCTGGAAGCCGGTTTCTCGGCGGAAACCGCCATCAAAGCGATAAACTCCCTGTTAGCATTGCGGGGCAACGAAAGCTTCGCATCATTGGATCTGGCTGTCTTTGATGTGGCAAAGGGGCAAATAGACTTATACAAGACGGGGGCCGCTCCGAGTTTCCTCAAGAGCGGCGGCGAAGTTGAGCAGATTTCCGGAGCGGGGCTGCCCATCGGGATTGTCCGCGGCATTGAACCCCGTCAGGCAGTTCGCTGCATCCGGGATGGGGATTACTTGGTCCTGGTTACAGATGGCTTAGTAGATGGCCACAATCGGGATGAAGAATGGGTGGCCAGCCAGTTGCGCACCATGGGCAATATTGCTGCTCCGGTCATGGCCAGGCAACTGCTAAACCGGGCTGGCAAACTGGGGGCAGCCTTTACAGACGATGCCACCGTAATAGTCGTCCGGGTACGGGAGGCAAAGAAAACCCCTTATTGGAACCAGGCTGTATAAGCACCTTACCCCGCTTCTTGAGCGGGGTAAGGTTTTTCTTGCTCCAGGGAGGATATTCGCCCTCTTTGGAGAAAGACTTTAGTCAATACTGTTTTTCTTGAGTACAAATCTCCGTAGGTGGTATTATATGACAGATAAGATTTTACACTTATGCCGGCAGTCTTTGGAGCATGGGGATCGGGTTGTGATGGCTGTCTCCGGCGGTGCCGACTCCATGTGTCTTGCCCATGCTTTGCACCGGGTAGCCGGCGATTGCGGGGCGAAGATTTTTTTGGCCCATGTCAACCACCAGTTGCGGGGAGAGGAGGCAGACGGTGATGCCAGGTTTGTCTGTGCCTGGGCCAGGGAGCACAATATCCCGCGCCTTGTCCTCAGGGTTAATCTCCGGCGCCAGGGGGGGCAGTCTCTGGAGAATGTCGCCAGGCAGCAGCGGTACAGGGCGTTGATTCTGGCATGTCAACATTTTTCTGCCACCAAGCTGATGACTGCCCATCATGCAGATGATCAGGTCGAAACCTTTTTATTAAATCTCCTGCGGGGAAGCGGAGGCCGGGGTTTGCAGGGAATCCCCAAGGAACGGCCGCTGACTGCTGGTATCCGCCTCCTGCGGCCATTATTACCGGTGACCCGGAAGGAAATCGAAGACTATTGCCATGAGGCCCATATCAGTTGGCGCACGGATGCCACTAATGACAGTTTGTCCTATCAGCGCAACCGCATTCGCCTGGAGCTCCTTCCCTTGTTGCGTGACTTTAACCCGGGCATCGACGGCATACTGCTCAATACCATTGAGATCTTGCAGGGTGAGCAGATTTTACTGGATGCCCTCGCCGCCGAGGCAACCGCAAAGATTACAGTTGACAGTCCCTTGCCCTTTGCGTCCCTTGCCCTTTCTGCCCGGGAACTTTCCCAACTCCCTCCGGCTCTGCAGAACCGCGTTATCCTGGCAATGCTTCCGGAAAATGCAGGTGTAAAGCATGTTGAAGCCGTCCTTTCTTTGTTGGAAAAACAAACCGGGATGTCAATAGCCTTGCCGGGAGGGCAACAGGCCTACCGTCTCCACGACAGTATTGCCCTTGGCGGTCTTCCCCCTGACAAAAGGATTCCAGATACCAGGATTCCTATTCCCGGCACCAAGGTATTAGGAAACCTCGTCATTACCGTTGACATTCGGGAAATCCCGGACAGCATGTCCTTTTGGTTGCCTGAAGCAACAAAGCATATTTGCGTCAGCTCCCGAAAGCCGGGCGACTATTTTTACCCCCCGGGCGGCGGGAAAAAATTAAAGGACTACATGATTGACCGCAAGGTCCCACGCTGGCTCCGGAATTATTACCCTGTGTTTCGCAGTGGCGACGATATTTTTTGGGTTGCAGGCCTTGCCCGGGATCAGCGATTTTCCCAGTCGGGACCCGGGAAAAAACAGGTATATATTAACTTAATAAGTGGAGGAGATAGAGATGAACAAGCTGATGACTGATGTCCATGAGATTTTGTTGACGAGGGAAGAAATTGAAGATAAGGTTCAAGAGCTGGGGAAAACACTGGCAGCGGAATACTATGATAAAAGGCCATTGCTCGTTTGCGTCCTCAAAGGCGCCCTCATTTTTATGGCCGATTTGTCCCGGGCAATGAACATACCCTTGGAAGTAGATTTTATGGCTGTGTCCAGTTATGGCGTTTCGACAAAATCCTCCGGGGTTGTGAGGATACTCAAGGACTTGGAAACCAGTATTGAGGGCAGACATGTGTTAATAGTCGAGGACATTATCGACACGGGACTGACCCTCAACTACCTGATAGAAAACCTCAAGTTCAGGAAACCGGCGTCATTGAAGATATGTACCCTTTTAGACAAGCCTTCCCGCCGCCGGGTACAGCTGCAACCCGATTATTGCGGCTTTGTAATTCCTGACGAATTTGTCATTGGTTACGGGCTGGACTTTTCCGAAATCTACCGCAATCTCCCCTTCATAGGAGTACTCAAGCCTGAGGCTTATCAGTAATTGACGGTTGTTTATACTGAGAAGCTATGATACAATAGACAAACTTTGGGAGGTGGCAGTTGCCCTTGAGAAATTATCGCAAAATCGCAATCTATATTTTTATCATTTTAATTGCCATAGCGGTTATTAGAGGTGGTTGGGGAGGAAATCCCGCTCCGGAAATTTTGAGCTACAATGAATTCGTAGAGTTAATGCAATCCGGGAAAATTGCCTCAGCCGAAATTAGCAATCATTCCGTTAAGGGCAAGCT
>JAAYHI010000038.1 GCA_012727415.1 Bacillota bacterium | reverse complement strand
CCAGCGATGAGCTGTTATTTACAGGACCATTGGTTCTTGGGGTCAGCGGCCAAATTATTGACTTTACTCCCTTTAAATACGGAGCCGCCATTGGGGCAAGGACGGTAAAGGAGCTACACATAGCGGATCTGAAGGCGGATACTGTAATCACCATTGAAAACAAGGCCAGCTACAGGGAATACTGCAGCCAGATGAATGGCACGACCCTAGCCATCTATCTGGGCGGATTTCCCGGACCGATGAGGAAGCTGTTTCTGAGTAAATTGGATGAACACACGCAAAATAAACGCCCCAAAGTAAATTTTCTGCACTGGGGCGACATTGACTTGGGCGGATTCAGGATTTTTAGAAGCCTGAAGGATGTAGTGCCGAAACTACAAGCCTATTTAATGGATACAGGTACATTGCTGGAAAACAGGAGTCAATGCCAGCCTTTGTCTAAGGGGTATGTTATGTTGCTGGAGGGACTCCTGGAAGATGATAGGTATGCCGAATTCCGTGATGTGATTAATGTTATGCTGGCGGAAAACATCCGTTTAGAGCAAGAAAGTATCACTTCATTTTTGACTTCGGAATGCTGATACCGGTGAGTCACTGAGGAATGCAATAATCACAATAGCCTGTGGTCTTATTCATACCTGCAGCAAATCGCCCCCGAGGGGGCTTCTTTTTGTATATGTGTCTGAGCCACAGCCTTTCCAACCCGTTCCTGAACGAACAGGGGTCAATATGCTGTATTGACATGAGCTTGGAGTATAATGTCATTGCTTATCAGGGCGAACAATGTATTGACCTGAATTGGTCCTGTGGGTGCAGTCCAGGGGGGCCTGACTGCTCTGGACAAGGATGCCCTGCTAAGCGGAGAAATTTTATAGGCAGGATTTTACAGTAACTGCGTTGAAGAGTAATAATGTTTAATCTACGGAGGTGGGAAAGATGTCATATGAGCTGGCTTTCTCGGAACGATTTCCCCTTGATTTGAGCAAGGTTCCCAAAAAGGTGCGCAGAGCCTATCAACATCTATCGAAAAGTGTGCTTTGTGTGGCTCCCGACAGGGCAAATCCGCCTCAAATAAAGCGGCTGGGCAGCTTTAGAAACCTCTGGCGGATGCGAGTTGCGGATAACTACAGGCTGGTATATAGTGTGGATTCCCAAAGGCGCACGGTATGTCTGCTGATGCTGGATCATCGGGATAAGATTTATGACCGCTTGGGAGCTGATGAAAATGGCGAGCCCGGTTTCCGGATAATCGCGGGGGCCCAGGAACTGATTGACCGGGAATTAACACCAGAAGAAAAGGCACTGGCTCAAGAGCTAGTCAAGAGACTGGGACTGGGAACTAAGGCAGCTCCACATGACCGCCTATTGCCCATGCCTTTGGATTCAGCTACCTTGAGCAGTTGGGGAATCCCAGAAGACTATCATAATGCTCTATCGGCTGTGCGCACCGAAAATGATCTCTTGGATCAGCCGGAGGTTCCGGACGAAATCCTTGAGAGGATTATGTATTGCCTCTGGCCTCCTAATATTGAAGAGGTTACGCAGAAACCAGTCAGGGTGGCAAGAGACCCTGATCATATCGCCGAGGCAGCAGACGGGAAGCGCAGCCTGGCCAGCTTCCTGCTGATGCTTGACGAAGAACAGCTGGATTTTCTCACGAAGTTTAAAGGAGCTGCACAGCCTCATGGCCCTTGGTTGCTGAAAGGTGGACCTGGCTCCGGGAAATCCACAGTAACTCTGTATTGTATCCGGGAACTGCTGGGGAGCTTGAGGCAACTGGATTTGTTTGCAGAGGACAGGCCTTTGCGCATACTGTATACGACTTTTACCAAATCCTTGGAACGGGCTTCAAACCATCTCTTGGACCACCTGGACCTGGGCGGCTATCGCAATCAAGTTGAAGTGAGGACAGTTGACTCTCTAGCCTTGGAGAATTTGCCGCAGGAATGGAAACAGTTGCGTGCAGAGCAACCGGAGGAATATATCAAGGCTGCCCTTGATGAATGCAGCACTCAAATCCCCAAGTTCAGTTTTACTCCAGACGATTGCCATTTCCTGGCTGAGGAAATAGATTGGGTCATAATTGGCCAGGGAATAAACAGCCTGAAGGAATACCAAGAGTTCGACCGCGCTGGCCGTGGTCGCGCCCTGGGTCAGCACCAGCGGCGTCATCTCTGGCAGCTGTATGAGGTTGTGCAGCATATACTGCGCCAGGACGGGGCTTGTCTTTTTAGCGAAAGGCTTAAGGTAGCCTCAGAATCTGTCTCACCCAAGTATGATTACGTTTTCGTCGATGAGGCTCAGGACCTGAAGGCAGTAGCTATCCGTTTCCTGATGGGCCTTTGTCATGACCGCAGAAATATTTTCTTGACGGCGGATACCAACCAGAGCATCTGGGGCAACGGATTTTCCTGGACTAAGATGGCCTCTGATTTGCATGTGCAAGGGCGAGCCAGGATTTTGCGCCGTAATTACCGGACCACCAGGGAAATATGGCAAGCTGTTTTACAGCTGGCCCCGGATTCAGAAGGGGCAGATAAAGACACACTTAATGTGGAAGCCGTGTACCGCGGCAGCAGGCCGGTGTTGGCGCGCTACAGCACTCGTCAGCAGCAAGAGAAGCGCCTTAATTCCTTCTTATGGGAGGCTTTGCGCAGCGAACGTGCAACGCCGAGCAATGCTGCAGTCTTGTGTCCTACTGAACGAGAAATGAACCAAGTGGTTGAAATGCTGGATAAAAAGTTTAAGGCCAAAGCCATGCGTTCCAGGGATGTAGATATTAGCCATCCTGGAGTTAAAGTAATGACAATGCATGCTGCTAAAGGCTTGGAGTTTCCTGTAGTCGCCGTGGTAGGATTAGAGGCCGGGAGGCTCCCGCTGCCGGTTTGGCAAGGAATAGATGAAGAAGAGCATATGGCAAGGCAGAAGCGATTGCTGTTTGTCGCCTGCAGTAGAGCTATGCGTCGGCTAATGGTGTTTGCTCACCGGGATCGTCCTTCTCCATTTGTTAAGAGTCTTTCTGATGAATATTGGGATATTGAAGAATTGTGCTAGAGGCAGGGGCCAATTTAAGCAGGACAAGGGAATGAGAACAGCGAATTCTTGAAGTAAATGCGTGCCTTAGGGAAAGGGTGAAGATGGTGAACCTTGAGATTAAGCAGCTGACACCAGAACTTGCTGGTGACTACTTTGACTTTCATGAAAACCGGGCATTTACTGATCACCCGGAATGGTCCCATTGTTATTGCCTCGCCTTCTGTATGGACAAGGAGGATGACAAGGAGATGTCCCGGGAGGTCAAGGCCAGCGGCGGGGGAAGGGATGCGCTGCACCGCGCCTTAAAGACCAGGGCGGAGAAGTTTGTTGCCAATGGGGTGCTGAAGGGCTACCTCGCTTATGCAGACGGCATCCTCGTGGGCTGGTGTAATGCCAATGACAAGGCGGTCTATACCCGTTTTGATTTCAATGAAGAGATAACCGCCTTTATTCGCAATGCCGGCAGCGGAAGGGTTAAGGCCATCAATTGCTTTTGCATTGCTCCTGATTACCGGGGGAAGGGAGTTGCTTCGGCGCTGTTAGAGCGGGTATGCGAGGATGCAAAGGCTGATGGGTATACAGCGGTAGAAGGGTATCCCCGTTTGCAGGATAAGTATGATCCCTTCGACTATACAGGTCCGGCCCGGCTCTATGAGAAGGCGGGGTTCAGCAAGATTGCCCAACATGAAAATGTTGTAGTGATGCGGAAGGAACTGTAGGAGATCATTTGCACCAAAGGATGGGGAAGAAGTGGATAATTTTTGGATAGCGTTAGCTCTCACTGCACTGGCCGGGTTAAGTACAGGCATAGGCAGTATGCTGGCATTCTTCTCGAAAAAGAGCAATGCCAAATTCCTTGCCATCAGCCTTGGCTTTTCCGCCGGGGTGATGATTTATGTCTCGATGATTGAGATATTCCACAAGGCCCAAAATGCCCTGATTAATGAGCTGGGCCAGGTCAAGGGCTCGTGGGTTACGGTAATTGCTTTTTTTGGCGGTATGCTGTTAATTGCTGTCATTGACAGATTGATTCCCAGCTCGGAGAATCCCCATGAGCTGCATTCAGTTGAAGAAATATGTGCGGATTGTCCCGAGGGAAGCCATCATATTGAGCAGGTACAGAAAAGAGCAGAAGCGGAAAAGAACCGCAAGCTGTTGCGCATGGGCCTGTTTACAGCCCTGGCCATTACTATTCATAATTTCCCGGAAGGGCTGGCCACTTTTGTTGCTGCTCTCCAGGAACCTCAGCTGGCGATTCCCATTGTCATTGCCATTGCCCTGCACAATATTCCCGAAGGAATTGCTGTCTCCGTCCCGATATACTATGCCACCGGAAGCAAAAAGAAAGCCTTTTTCTATTCCTTTCTCTCGGGGTTTTCTGAACCGGTGGGCGCCCTGGTGGGCTATCTGATCTTATTGCCCTTTATGAATGCCGTGTTAACGGGGATTATCTTCGCCCTGGTCGCCGGTATTATGGTCTTTATTGCTTTGGACGAATTGCTTCCTTCGGCCAGGGAATATGGCGAGCATCACCTTTCTATCTATGGTATGGTTGCGGGTATGATGGTGATGGCCTTCAGCTTGCTTATTTTTGCCCTGGCTTAAGGATAAGGTCAGCAAAGAGAACAAGACAGCAATAATAGGGCCGAAGAGAGCAAGATATGTGGGGTCCTCTTCACAGTGGGGCGATATAATGTTAGGGTAATTATAACTCTGAGGAGGATATACATGAAAAAAATTGCCGTCCTGTTATTGCTGGTAACTCTTGTCCTGGCAACTGCGGCCTGTGGCGGCTCCAGGACTCCCTTGACTGCCCCCCAATTTGTTTCCAAGATGGAGGCTGCAGGCTTTATAGTTGTGGATGCTGCCGATCAGTTTCCGGAAGGCGTAGTCGAGGCGGTATACCTGGCTGTAGGGGAGAACTACCAAATCGAATTCTATGTAGTGCCTTCAGTGGACCAGGCAAAGAGAGCCTTTGAGGAAAACAAGTCAGATTTTGAGGCCTTATCCGGTGGAGCTACTAAGTATGCTTCGGTGAATAATTACAGCTATTATACCAAGACTACCTCCGATGGGTATTATGTGGTATCGAGAACTGACAACACCTTTATCTATGTTTCTGCAGACGCTCAGTACAAAAAGGAGATAAGCGGTATCATTGAGGATTTGGGATACTAGGCAAAATAAAAGACCAGCCATGAAGATGACTGGTCTTTTTTGTTTCCGGGTTAATCGTCCAGCTTTTTCTCAATAACCAACTTTGTGCCATCTGCGAACCAGATTTTTATCTCTATTTCTTTCCAGGGTCCTTCCCAGTTAAAGGCCTTCAATACATTATCGATGATGTTGCGGTCGCTCATAGACTTATTGAGCTTTAACCTGTTAAAAATGGGAAGCAAGTAATCCAGGGCTTTACTGCCTTTGAGCTCAATATCCCGGCCTTTTTCCTGTTCAATCTCCACTTTCGCTTCATATTTCCCGTCTTTCTGCTTCAGCTCTGCTTCCATTTCCCTGTCATGAGATTCTACCTCCAGCTTGAAAGCTTTAAAGGGAACGCCGGTAACAGGCTTGGCATCTTCTTCTTGTTTCCATTCCAGCTCCAATTCACTGCCGTCGCTGAATTTCACTTTTAGTTCCGCTTCTTGCCAGCTGCCGCTCCAACCGAAGGCAGTAAGCAGGGCGCCGAGAATGTCTTCTTTTGCCATGGAGGCGTCCAGCTTAAGCCCTTCCAGGATGGGAAGCAAGTACGCCAGGGCCTCATTGCCTGTGAGCTCACTGTCCTGGCCATCTTTCAGCTCAACCTTTACCTTGGCCTTTGCCTTGTCTTTTTCCTGTTGATATTCTGCTTCCAGCTTTTTATCCTTGGCTTCGATCTCAAACTCAAATTTTAAGAAGGAAAGATTGGCGGGAGGCGCAGGATTGGATTCGTCATCGTCGGGATCAATCTCAATATTTATTTTGGTGCCGTCGTTGAACTTAATCTTTAGCTTGAGTTCGTCATAGCCTTCATCCCGGCCAAAGGCTGCCAACACTGCAGAAATTACTTCTTCCTGAGGCATTGAAGCTTCTAAATTCATTTCATCAAAAACTGGCAGCAGGTATTCCAAGGCCTTGCAGCCTTTTAACCTGACGTCCATTACATCCCCCTGCTTGATCTTCACCTGGGCATCGATTTCATCTTTATTCTGCTTGTAGTCGGCCTCCAGTAAGCAGTCGGCTTGTTTGATTTTCAAGGTAAATTCCTGGAAGGAGTAGTACTCGGTTTCAAGATCGGGGTCATACAGTTTGCCCTTGGCGATCATTCTTGCCCGTTGGCGGCGGGCATTGGCGATTGCCCTGGACAGACCTCTTTGAGCGGATTCAGGAGCTCTTTCGGCAATTCTCTGCAGGTGGGCGATGCGCCGCAGGTACTTGTCTCCTGCCTCGCCTTCGCCTTCCTCTGGCACCTCTTCACCTTCTTCATCCTCGAGGATGTGCTCCATATACTCTTCGGTGAACTTTAGCACTTCCTGCAGGGCTTTGTCCAGCAACTTAAGCTGCTCTTCGTCGATGTCTTCCCCTGCGTATTTCCTTTCCAGGGCGGCATATTCCCTGGCTCTTTCCTCGGCCAGGTCAGCCCAAACTTTGGCCTTTGCGTCCTGGCGAAAAGTGAAGATAATACGCACTCTTTCAAAGAAGCGTTTGAGGAAGTACCAGGGGGAGTCCTGAGTAAGAACCTTGTCCAATTCTTCTTCTGGAAAATCGGAGGAAATAATCTCGGTGCCGGCCTCCGTTACTTCATCCTGGGTGGCAAGGGCCTGGGGCATACCCAGGGAAAGAATCAATGCCCCTGTAAGAAAGATGACTGCCAGGCGCTTCATTTTACCTACCTCCTAAACTCTATCACTATATTATTCGAATAAAAACCCCCCGCAAAGGGGGTATTCGTTTTGCCAAGGGCTTAGAAGGGGTTTATAATACAGTTGCGACCAGGTTTGAAAGGTGGTGGGCAAATGAACAAGGTCTACGAGTTTGAAGCCAAGATCAAGAAGGCCCCCGACATGGATGCAGCGTACATTGAGATTCCCTTCGCTGTAAAGAAGGAATTTGGCAAGGGAAGGGTCGCCGTCATTGCCCCTTTTGACGGGGTGGAGTACGAGGGGAGTCTGGTGCGGATGAATACGCCCTGTCATATCATCGGCGTCAGGAAAGACGGGGCAAACAGCCCGGAGATATAGTCAAGGTGACAATTAGGGCCAGATGAGGCCTTATTTTTTTGCCAGTTCAAGGGCCAGCTGGGCTGCCACCCTGGCGTTGCTGTAGACCAACTGAATATTGGCTTCGAGGCTGTCTCCCTTAGTAATCTCCTTGACTTTTGCCAGCAGGAAGGGGGTAGTTTCTTTTCCGGCAATCCCCTTAGCCTCAGCTTCTTCTACCGCTTCCTCTATTGCTCGGGTGATTAATGGGTAATCCATCTGGTATTCCTCGGGTATGGGATTGGCCACCACTATCCCTCCCTGGAGTCCTAAGTCCCATTTTGCCTTGATGGCTGCTGCCAGCTCGGCAGCGCTGTCTGCCCGGTAATCTATGGCAAAGCCGCTCTTCCTGGTATAGAAGGCCGGCATTTCCTCGGTCCCGAAGCCAACCACCGGGACGCCGTGGGTTTCCAGGTACTCCAGGGTGAGGCCAATATCCAGTATGGATTTTGCCCCGGCGCAGACGACAGCGACATTAGTGCGGGCTAATTCCTGCAGGTCGGCGGAGATGTCGAAGGTCTGCTGGGCGCCGCGGTGGACGCCGCCGATGCCGCCGGTGGCGAATACTTTAATCCCCGCCAAAGCGGCGATAATCATGGTGGAGGCCACGGTGGTTGCCCCATCTGCCTGTCGTGCCACCAGGAAGGGGATGTCTCTTCTGCTTGCCTTGGCGATTGTCTGACTTTGTCCCAGGTATTCAATTTCCTCCCGGGAGAGGCCGACTTTTAATTTCCCCTGCAGAATTGCGATGGTGGCGGGGGTGGCGCCCTTGTCCCGGATAATCTCCTCCACCTGCAGCGCTGTTTCCACATTCCTGGGATAGGGCATGCCGTGGGAAATAATTGTCGACTCCAGGGCCACCACGGGTTTCCCCGCCTTTAAGGCAGCAGCTACTTCCGGCTTGATATCCAAATAATCTTTCAGCATTATAATCCCTCCATCAGGCGATTTACGTTTGCGACCGACATATTGGGGTTAATGGTTTTTTCATGGGACAGGGCCAGGGCGGAAGCGGACATGGCAAATTTCGCACTCTGGCCAATGTCGTAGCCCTGGCAATAGCCGTAAACCAATGCCGCGATAAAGGCATCGCCGGCACCGGTGGCATTGACCACATCGATTTTGGGGGCAGGGATATGCCCCCTGGCGGCCCCGTCGGTATAGTAGAGGCCTTGGGCGCCCAGGCTGATAAAGACCTGCTTTACACCCTGGGAGAGGAAGTATTCCCCGCACCTTTCCAGGTCCTTGTCAATGTTGATCTCCATGCCGGAGAGGACCTCGGCCTCAATTTTATTGGGTTTAATGGTGTGGAACTTGCCGATTAAGTCCTTTACCTTCATGGCTTTGGCCGTGGAGACGGTATCCAGGAAGAAAATTGTCTCCATGTTATCCAGGATATATTCAAGCACTTTCCCTGGGATGTTAGTATCCAGCACGCAGACCCTTGCCTGCTCGATGAGAGGTCTTTTTTCTTTGATGAAGGCAATGTCCAGGCTTTCCAGGGTGTCCATGTCGGAGATGGCTGACTGCATATCTCCCTTTTCATCCAGCACAGCCAGGTACGCAGAGGTGGCTCGATTTTTCAGCACCAGGGTTTCTTCCATGTCCAGGCCCATTTCCCTGGCGTCAGCCAATATCTGCTGGCCGTAAAGATCGTCTCCGATGGCACTGATGAGCTTGGTATGTATGCCCAGCTTGACGAGGTTTTCGGCAATATTTCTGCCCACGCCGCCAAAGGATATACTGACAGTTCCGGGGTTTGAGTCCCGGGGGACCAGGGGAGCGGCGGGGAAGCCAGTGATATCTACATTGACTCCGCCGACAACGGTGACATATTCTCCGGTTTTCATGGCCTTCCTCCCATTGGGTCCATTCATTCGATGAGGGCTTCGATGCCCTTGTAAACCAGGTGGGAGACAAATTCAGCCATCTGCTGGGGCGGTTTGCCCTTGTCGTCTCCCAGCCACTTGCGGATGATGCCAATGCTGCCGGTGGCAACATAGGTATAGATATATTCGGCAGTGGTTTCGTCTACCTTTTGCTTCTTTTGCCACTCAAAGACCACCCTCTGGCTGACAATTTTCATGATGTTGGTCTGGAAATCGATGTTGCCATTGTTGCCGAGAAGGACCTGGCACAGTTTGCTGTTTTGCTGGATATACTCGAAGATTTTGGTGAGGATTTGCACCATATTGGCCTCACTTGTTTCATGGATAAAATGATCGAGGTAGGAATTGATGTCGGCGATAACGGCGGACTCTATTTGCGCCAGCAGGTCAAACTGATCCCGGTAGTGGGAGTAAAAAGTGGCGCGGTTGATATCTGCCTTTTTGCAGAGCTCGGTAACCGTCAGTCTCGCTATGGGTTTTTCCCTGAGCAATTCAATCAGGCTTTCTCGCAGGACCATCTTGGTGTATTGGATGCGGCGGTCACCGGCCATAGTATCCCTCCTGACAGTTAATTGATGAAAAAATGTTGGATATACTACATTTGCCCCGGGAATGTGGGGCAACTAACATAAGATAATAATCTGTTGGTTGAATAGGTTTCATACTGTTAGTATACTAAAACGTAGAAAGATAATCAACATGGTGTTTGAAATCACCTGTCTCATACATTCTTTATAAAAAGAATAAGCGAAACGAGGTGAAATTGATGTCTGAAGTCTACTTGGTTACAGGAGCAGCGGGCAACCTGGGGAGCAGCGTTGTCAGGGAATTGTTGTCTCAGGGCAAGAAAGTAAAAGCCCTGATTCTTCCTGGCGATGCCGCCGCCCGACGGCTGCCGGCAGAAGTGGAAAAATGTGAAGGCAATATCCTCAGCCCGGCTGATTTGGAAAGATTCTTTGCCCTTCCCCCGGGGACGGAGGCCAATGTCATTCACTGTGCCGGCGTCGTGGCAACGGTGTGGAATTTTAATCAGCAGGTCTTTGATGTCAATGTGCGGGGAACGGAGAATGTGGTGAAGGAATGTGTCCGCTCCCGGGTGAAGAAGCTGGTTTATACCAGCTCGGTTCATGCCATTCCCGAAGCGCCTGCCGGAAGTGTCATGACTGAGATTACGGAATTTAACGCCGATAAAATCGTCGGCTTTTATGGCAAGACCAAGGCCTGGGCGGCCCAGATTGTCATGGATGCTGTCAGGGATCAGGGCTTGAATGCCACCATTGTGTTTCCCTCTGGCCTGTGCGGGCCTGAAGATTACGGTTATGGCTATGTCACTCAGATGCTAATTGATTGCGTTAAGAACAAGCTGCCTGCAGGGGTGAAGGGCGGCTACGACTTTGCCGATGTCCGGGACGTGGCGGCAGGGGTGGTGGCGGCTTGCGAGAAGGGCGGCTGTGGCGAAACATATATCCTGGGCAACCGGTACGTGCCGGTAAAGGAGATCCTGCACTGTGTGCACGAGCTGACCAATACTCCATTGGTAAAGCACATGATATCTGTTACTGCAGCTCGCATGCTGCTGCCGGGGTTCAGCTTATACTACAAGCTGCGCAAGCGGCGCCCATTGTTTACCCGCTACTCACTCTATACTCTCACCAGCAACTCTAATTTTTCTTCGGAAAAGGCCAAACGGGAATTGGGCTATAGGGTGCGGCCTTTTAAGGAGACTGTCCGCGACGCCCTGAAATGGCTGGCGGCGGAGGGAAAAATCAATATCGCTGTGGAATAAAAAGTGGGGCATGGGGCCCCACTATTTTACGTACATCTTGCCAACTATGAAATTAACAAATGAGTGCGGCAGCAGTTTGTTGAGGAAGACAAATAATTTGTACATCGCCCCTACGGTATACAGGGGCTTTACTTTCTTTTTGCTGGCGATGGCGAAAATGCGGGCGGCAATTTTTTCTGGAGCCATGCCTGACTGCTCGTCCTTTTCCATAACAGCGACACTGCGGCCAATGGCACCGCCATAGACATCGTCGCCGGCGTGGGCCTTGACCCGGGAACCGGTAAACTCGGTTTTTACATCCCCCAGCTGCAGGGCGCAGGCACTGACCTTAAAGGGTTTAACTTCATTGACCAGGGCGGACACCAGGATGTTGATGGCTGCTTTGGTGGCGGAATAAAAGGACTGAAAGGGAATGGCAAAGACTGCCGCCGCCGAGGAAATGCAGATGATGCGGCCCTGGCTCTCCCGGAGCAGGGGCATGGCCGCCTTGATGCAGCTGAAGGTGCCGAAGAAATTTACATCAAACTGGCGCTGGGCATCTTTCAGGTCTGTGAATTCAATTGCCCCGGAGATGCCGTAACCGGCACTGTTGATGAGGAGATCCAGGCGGCCGCTGGCGGCGCGAATTTGCTCCATTGCCTGGGCAATATCTGCTTCGGCAGTTACATCGGTGGCAATGTCGATTACCCCGGCCATATTGGCAGGCCTGCGGCTGAGATTGTATACCTGCCAGCCCTTGGCGGCAAAGAGCTTTGCAGCTTCCCGGCCGATGCCGCTGGAGGCGCCGGTGATAGCGACTACCTTCATACCAGCCCGGCTTCCTTTAATGCTGCCTCGATGATGTCTACTGCCTCGTCAATGAGGGCTTCAGTATGAGTGGCCATCAGACTGACCCGCAACAGGCATTCCTTGGGCGGCGTGGCCGGGGGCAGCACCGGGTTGACATAGACGCCTTCTTCGAACAATTTCTTGGCCAGGGCCAAGGTGGTAATCTGGTCGTAGGTATAGATTGGAATAATGGGGGTGGGTGACTCCTTGATCTTGATCTGGCGGCTGTTGAGGGCTTTCTTCATGTAGCTGGCCAGATGGCCCAGCCTTTCCACCCGCTCCGGCTCGGCCTCAATTATTTCCAGGGCTTTCATGGCTGCGGCACAGGAGGCGGGGGGAATCGATGCCGAAAAGATAAATGGTCTTGAAGTATGGCGGACATATTCCACCACTACTTCCTTAGCCGCCATGTACCCGCCCAGGCTGGCCAGGGATTTGGAGAAAGTGCCCATGATGATATCTACTTCATCTTCCAGGTCGAAGTAGGAGCCGGTGCCGCGGCCGCCTTCGCCGATGACGCCAAAACCGTGGGCGTCGTCCACCATGAGGCGGGCGTTGTACTTTTTCTTCAGGGCGACCATTTCAGGGAGCTTGCAGATATCTCCGCTCATGCTGAATACACCGTCGGTGACAATGAGCTTGCCTGCATCGATGGGGACGGAGGCCAGGACCCGCTCCAGGTCGTTCATGTCGGAATGGTTGAAGCGCAGGTGCTTGGCATAGCTGAGCTTGCAGCCATCATAGATGCTGGCATGGTTCTCTTTATCGGAGATAATGTAGTCATTGCGACCGCAGATGGCGCTGATAATGCCCAGGTTGGACTGGAAGCCGGTGGAAAAAGTGATGACTGCTTCCTTGCGCAGAAATTTGGCCAGCCTTCTCTCCAGCTCGGTGTGCAAATTTAATGTCCCGTTGAGGAAGCGGGAGCCGGAGCAGCCGGTTCCATATTGCTGGATGGCCTCAATGGCAGCCTGCTTTACTTCCGGGTGGACGGTAAGGCCGAGATAATTGTTGGAACCCAGCATAATCCGGCGCTTGCCTTCCATGATGACTTCTACGTCCTGTTGAGACTGAAGCTCATGGAAGTAGGGGTACAATCCTGCTGCCTGAGCTTCTTTTGCTTCTGTAAAGTTTTCACACTTCTTAAAAAGGGGCATATACTTCTCCTCCATCAAAATGATAATAGCGATAATAAGTGCGCTATATACTTATTCAAGAGAGGGGACTGGTTTCCCTGCTGCTGCAGCAACATTAATTCTGCAGTTTATTAGAGGTACTAAATTTTTCCCTAATTTCATCCACAATCTCCAGCAGCCGCCCCTGGCTGGCTGAAGCAGGGTCCAGCTGCAGCAACTGGCGGAAAAGGTCCACTCCGGTTTGGTAGGGGATAAGGCCCCTTTCCAGGGAATGCTCAAGGACGTAGACCAAGTCTTCCTTGAGGCGGTTGCTGTCAGGGGCAGGGTTACTGAGAATAGCCTCCATCTCCTGGGCGATGCTGGCGTGCAGCAATTGCCCTTCCCGGCGGATAAATTCGTCTATTTCCTTCTGCAGTCTGAAGTCCAGCCTGATGTCGAGGGCAGCACAGTTTTCCCTGAGGTGCCCCGGGTCGGTGGGGCCGGTGAGGGCGGCAGCTACACCAGGGTTCCCCAGCACCCAGGCAATAGCTGTCTGGGCTGGGGTGGCATTAATCTGCCTGCCCACTGCCGCCAGCTTTTCCTGAATGCGGAGTGCTGAGGCCAGCTTGCTGCGCTTAAACAGCGGGTCGAGGCGGCGGATATCTGTCTCAATGAAGCGGGGGGCGGGGGGGAGAGTGCCGGTCAGCAGGCCCTGGCCAGTGACACTGAAGGCGATGATGGCGAAATCATGCTCTTGCTGCAGGGGCCGGAGCTCCTGGTATCTGTCCAGGGAGGCGGCGTTCATTTCTGCCAGGACAGTTTGGGGTTGCCCCAACTCCAGGTACTGCAGGGTTTTATCCAGGGGAAGGTGGCCAATGCCATAGTGACGGATTTTTCCCATGGCTTTGAGGAACTCCAGGGTCTCCACCACCTCTTCCACACTGACAGCGGGGTCATCGTAGTGGACCTGGTACAAGTCGATATAATCCGTCTGTAGCCTTTTCAGGCTGGCTTCACAGCTGGCCAGGATATTCTTCCTGGTGAGGCCCCCTTTTGCGCCGACCTTGGTGGCAATGGCCACCTTTGGGCGTAAGGAACCCAGGGCCTTGCCCAAGACAGCTTCTGTTCCATACTGGTCGGCGGTGTCAAAGAAGCGGATGCCCATGTCATAGGCCAGGTGAATGAGCTCTGTGGCCCGGGTAATCTCGATCTTGTGTCCATAGGCGCCCCCCAGGGCATAGCAGCCGTAACCCAGTTTGGAAAGGGGGAGAGGGCTCATTTTTCTTCCCCCAGGGCAGAGTGAATTTTGTCAGCGAGAGTGGTGAGCTCAGTCTTGACTTCCTCCAGGTTTTGCTGCAGGGCTGCGACGGCTTTAAGTTTTGCGTCTATCTGCGTACTTAGCGCCATGACTGCGGAGCGGTCGAGTCCCTTTTCCCGGAGTTGCTGCTCTATGCGGGCGTCGGCGTCGAGGATACTCTTGATTTCTTCCAGAGAGAACATGAGTTTTTTCATCTTGATAATCGCCGCCAGCTTATGCAGGTCGGCCTGGGAATACCTGCGCACTCCCTCCTGGCGCCGGGGGGAAAGGAGGCCAATGCGGTCGTAATAGCGCAGGGTGTCGGCAGGGATGTGGAACTCTTTGGCTACGTCACCAATTAACACAGTGATCACCTCAACAACAGCATACCACCTGGGGCTAACTCCAAGTCAAGGAAAAAAAACACCTTCCCCCGGGGAAGGTCTTATTTGCGGCTCTTGATTTGAAATATGGCGATGCCCAATACAACCAGGAGACCCCCTGCCAGCTGCAGGGAGCCGGGGATTTCACTGAGGAGGGGAATGGCCAGGATGGTGGCGATGACCGGCTCCCCCAGCGCGCTCACCGAGATAACACCGGCGGGAAGGTACTTGAGGGACCAGTTGATGAGGGTGTGGCCGCAGATGGTGGGCACTGCAGCCAGGGCGGCAAAGACAAGCCAGTCTGTTGCCCTGTAGCCGAAGAAGGGATTGTTGGCGGCCAGGTTGACGGCCAGGAGGAGCAGGGCGCTGCTGCTGTAGACCAGAAATGAATAGATGCCAATGGATACCCGGGGCCGCACCAGCCTTCCCATCAGGTAGTAGCCTGCAATCATGAGGCCGCCAGCGGCGGCGAGGATGTTGCCGGTAAGTGCCCCTGCCACTCTCAGGCCGCTCGCCCCCAGGAGGGCTATGCCGGCCAGGGCAACTCCCGCCCAGGGCAGGGCTTGCAGGCGCACCTTTTCCTTGCCCAGCCAGCCCACAGTAACCACCACCAGGGGATGAATGTTGACCAGCAAAGTTGCGCTGCTGACAGTGGTCCTGGGAAGGGAGGCAAACCAAAAGACAAAGTGCAGGCAGAGAAAGAGGCCGCTGAGCAGGGAGAGGAGGAAGTCCCTGCGGGATACAGTCTTAAATTCAAGTCTGTCCCGAAGGGCTAATGGCGACAGGAGCAGGCAGGTAAAGACTAGGCGCCAGAAGGCGATGATCGCCGGAGGCGCCGCAGTCATTCTGGCCAGCAGGGCAGAGAAGGATATTCCCGTCACTCCCAGAGCTAAGACCAGGTAAGGGTTGAATACAGTCTTTTTATTGTCCATGTTAACTGATGTCCTGCCTTTGGAAAATCCGGTCACTGAGGACAAAGAGGAGGACGGTAGCCAAGGCCAGGGCCAGGATACTGGCCAAGTAAGTGGAACAGTGGCTGCCCTCCAGGATTGGAATGACATCTGCCATGGCGAAGAGATCCAGGGGTGAGGTCTTTAGCTTGGGGAAGATGCGACCAAAGGAATTGCCGAGGATGAAAATGCCGAGGGCAACAATCTGGGCGAGAATCTCATTTTTTATAACTACGGATATGAACTGGGCTACCACTGTACAGAAGAGGATGTACAGGGCAAGGAGGATGACAGCGAGGATAAGGAACTGCCACAGGGGTATAAACTCCATGCTTTCCAGCAGGTTCCTTCCCGAAAGCCAGGATACAGTGTACCTGCTGAGACCGATAGCAGAGATAGTGGGGAAGTCCCGGAGCTCATAGATTTCATCGGAGGGCAGGATGAGGTTAAGATAGTTTTTTGTCAATAGCACCGGGGTGTCGATGCCGGCGAAGCCCTGGCTGATGCCGAGGAGAATAAATGCCAACAGCAGGGGCAGGAGAATGATGAGAGTGCCGGCAGTGAAACTGACGCCAATCTTTTTCAGCAGGTATTTGCGCCGGGTTCTCGGCATCTGCAGGGTGGTCTTTATGGAGCCGGACACCCGGTCCCGGTGAATTAAGTTGACTGAAATCAGGAGGACAATAATGCCAGGACTTTCGGCAAGCCTCTGCGCATAAAGTTAAAGGTAAATGCCCAGGGCGAGGTGTCCCAGGAACCTGTGGGAGGCCGGTTTTTTTCCGCCATGTACAGGTAGAAGGTAGTATTGAAAACAGTCCGGTCCTGACTGAAGGACATCCTCCGATTGTAATACCAGGGGAGTTTGTCCAGGGTTTCGGGGATAGCCAGCATTTTGCTGAATTTCTCCCAGTCTTCACCGTAGTAATCCTCGGGGGAGATATTGTACTTGTCGAGATTCCGGTACTTCATTCCCTCAGTGCCCATTTGGGATAGCCAGGTATAGTACAATTTCCACGACAGGAAGGTCTTTTTTGCCATACCCTGCTGGTATGCCGCCCAATCCTTGGCCTTGTAGGCATCAGCGATCTCTTGGGCCAGCTGGTACTCATAGCTGTACCACTCCAGGTCGTAGGCGATGGTCTCCGGGGAATAGATACTGCGGGGGACCCCATGTTTCACCAGGTATCTGTGATGCCCCTCCCAGAATTCCACCCATTCATTATTCGAGAACACGTAGAGGTTGTTTTCGCGGAGGAAGCGTTGATGGGCGACAGGCTGCTCGCTGACAGCACTGGAGAAGACCATGGCCAGCAGGCACAGGAGTATGATCATCAGGGCGGCGAAGCGGAAGTTTTTACAAATGCTTTTCAGTTCAAGTAAGAATGCAGTCAACGGTATTCCCCCTGTTATGTCTAATGCTCATCTTGTTTTCTGAAGATGAAGGCACTGAGGGTGAAAAAGAGCACTATAGCAGTTACTAAAGAAATTATCGCTCCCGTGTAAGTCGTTGCATGACTGCCCTCCAGGATTGCAATGGCATCGGCCTTGGCAAACAAATCCAAGGGGAGGGTTCTTAATTTGGGAAAAATGCGGTTAAGTGCTGTGCCAAAGAGAAAGAGGACAATAGCTAAGATTTGTGCCAGGACTTCATTTTTGATGATGACGGAAATGAGCAGAGCCAGCACATTGCAAAACAAGATAAACAGTAATATTACTGCAGCAACCAGGAGGAGGAATTCCCACATGGCTATGTACTCCATTTGGGGCGTATAGCCTCCCAGCCAAGTTAGCGTCTGTTGGCTGAGGCCCACATGAATTGTCATGGGATAGTCCTGGATTTCAAAGATTTCCTCGTCAGAATAGGATAATCGCCAAATGTTGTCCTTGGCATAGAGCACAGGAAGGCAGGCACCAACGTATCCCTGGCCCACGCCAAGAATGCCAAACATCAGCATAAGGGGAATGAAGACGATGAGACAGCTGGCGACAAAGCTCAAGGCAGTTTTTTTTGCCAGATAAGTAAGGCGCATTTTCGGCTGGCTCAGGTTAGTCTTGATGGTGCCGAACTTTCTGTCCTGGTGGAGCCGATTGACGGAAATCAGGAGGACTATGAGGCTCAGGACTTTAGGCAACAACTTGCGCAGGCTGTTGAAGAGGAATCCCCAGGGGGTGGTGTCCCAGGGCCCTATAGGGGGCAGGTTTTTCTCTGCCAGGTAGGAGTAATAAGGGGAAAAGGTCTTTTCGCTCATGGCGAGATTATATTCCCGCCAGTTCTTGTCTTTATAAGCATTTCGCCTGTTCAGGGCTTCTTCATAAGTCCCGATACTGCTTTCCAGGGAGCTTTCGACAGTATAGATGTCGTAATTGTCGAGGGGCTCACCGTGGGTGTAATAGTACCTTTGGCGCCGCTCCCAGTATTCCACCCATTCCTTCCTCCCCTGCACTTCCCGGTTGAGTGACCGGAGAGTGCTTTCGTATTCGGTGACCTGTTCCAGCTTAAACTGGGCATAGATCATGACCAGCAGACACAACAGCAAAATTATCAGGGCCAGGAATCTGAAATTCCTGCAGGTGCTTTTTAATTCCAGCAGAAAGGCTTTCACGATTCCACACCTCCTGTAAGATCCCGCTTGCGCAGGACTAAGGCACCTCCGATATAGAGAATTAGTACAGACAGGCTTAACAGGATGATGTAAGCCAAGGCAGAGAATCTGTAAGTGCCCTGCAGGAGGTCATAAGTGTTGGCAGCTGTCAGGGGCCAGAACATGTAGAAAATGCTTTCCGCGGGGAACAAGGTCCGGGCCAGGAAATCCAGGACGAGGATGCAGAAGGAAGCGTTGAGTGCATTGCCGGTGTTATTGAGCAACAGGGAAGCTGTGCCAATGAGCAGCATGGCAAACAAGGCGGTGAGGCAGACCAGGGGGAGGGCCTTGAGGATGTACTGGGACCAAGGCAGGAATGTCAGGGTGCCAGTGTTTTCAAGGCTGTGGAAGGATGCCTCGGCAAAGGGAATGGGGTAGTTTACGCTGCCCATGCCTTTGAAAAGGGCAAGAAGCCCAAAGACCAGGGCGGTAATTCCCATGATGGCAATGAAGCTATAGAAAAGTCGCACCAGGTATTTGGAGGCGTAGATTTTACCCCTGCTTAAGGGCTGCGAGTACAGGTTTTTATAGGCACCGCCTTCAGCATCGCCGGAAAAAATATCGATGCTGAGCAGGGCTATGGTAATGAGGATTGCCAGTATCCATGGGTAAGTCAATAATTGGGTGAGAAAGTTGGTGGCGGTCATCTCGTGGGGGCTGTTGAGAGGCGTGATGCCCTTATCGAGAATATACTCAGTGATGGCTATGCGCTGCTTTACTTCCTCCTGGGTATGGTCCAGCAACTCATAGCCTTTTTCAAGTCCCTGGAGCATATGCCTGTCTCGCTCCAATGTCAATTGGAGTCTTTCGACAGCCTCCTCGGGATGGAAATGGCGGGCCATGCACATCTGCTGGTAGCTGTAGAGGTACTGCCAGCGGTAGAAATCATATTGCCGCTCGAATTCCTTATGGGTTTCGATGTCGTCGGGATCATTATCTTTTGCGATTTGGGCCTGGCCCTCAACGCCGGAAATGATGTTGTTAATGGCATTCCTTTCGTGGCCGTAGAAACTCGTTTGGTTGCGCCAATATTTATTGTCCTGTATGGTGTTGTAGACAATGATACCGACGAGGAGGCCGACATATCCTAACAGCACAACTATATTTTTCAGCGAACGCCAGAAGCGGGTATTTTCATAAAGGAGTATATTTTTCATTTTAGGCACCTGGCTTGTATATGCTGTTGTAAACATTTTCAATGTTGGCTGTCAGGGGCATGATGCCTTTTATTTCCCGCCCGCTGGAAAGAGCTGCTATTACCTCGGCGCAGTGCTTGGTATCTGTCAGAGTGAAGACTACCTCGTGGGCATCTGCCTCGTAGTCTTCAAGAAGGGCGGCCTGTTTCAGGTTGGCGAGAATCTCCAGATCCCCTTCCCTTTGGTCAATGAACAGCCGGTAGCTGCGGACACTGGCCTCAGCCAGGGCCTGTTCCTGGGAGACAATTTCGCCGTCTCTGATGAAGATATTGCGGGAGGAGATTTTCTCCATCTCCAGCAGCTGGTGGGAGGAGAAGAGAATGCCGCAGCCGCTGCTGGCAAGGCCTTTGATGACTTCCCGCAGGTCAAAAACTCCCTGGGGGTCAAGGCCGCTAAAGGGCTCGTCGAGGATAAGAAAAGTCGGGCTGGGCAGGATGGCAATGGCCAGGGCCAGCCGCTGTTTCATGCCCATAGAATATTCACTGGCTCTCTTTTTCAGGGCTTGTCCCAATCCGGAGAATTCAATAACTTCATCCAGGCGCTTTGCGCTGACGCCCCTGAGAGCAGCAAAGAGCTTGAGGTTATCCATACCACTTAGGTTGTAGTACAATCCCGGGGCTTCAATGAGGGCTGAGATGTGCCTTAAGGCTTGATTGCGTTCTTTGGCCAGGTCATAGCCCGCAATTATGATGCTGCTGTTTTTATCCGGGAAAATCAGGTTGGCAATACATTTCATTGTGGTGCTCTTTCCCGAGCCGTTGGGACCAATAAAACCAACAATTTCGCCCACACCAAAGGAAAAGGATACGTCCTTCAGCACATGGTGCTTGCCAAAAAACTTGTTGAGATTAGTGACGGTGACTTCTCTCATCAGGACTCCCCCTTAATAAATACTTATACGTAAATAGTTTGTCTAACATAATATAATAAAGGTTGATGAAATGCAAGGAAATGGCATAAAAACAGAGAGCCCGCAGGCTCTCTATTTTTTAATATACAGTATGCCAATGGTATTGGGGCCGCAATGACTGGAGATGACACAGCCAGCTTGGGAAATCAGGATTTCCCGGGCGTCAGTGTGCTTTTGCAGTTCTGCCTGCAGGAAGGCGGCGTCATCGCTGATGGAGTGGGTGACAAAAACTCGCTCCGGGGAAATGTTGTCCTTGTTTGCCAGGACGGTGTCCAACAGGCCTTGAAGCGCCTTGGCTCTGGTGCCCCTGAACTTTTGGGCGGGAATCATGCCGCCGTCCACCACTTTAATGGAAGGCCTGATTTTCAGCATGCTGCCCACCAGACGAGTAACTCCGGAACAGCGGCCGCCTTTGTGGAGATAGTCCAGGGTGTCGACGATGAACTCAGTCTCGACCTTGGGCACCAAGGCCCTGACCTTTTCAGCGATGGCGTGGATATCCAGTCCCTCGGCAGCGAAGTCCACTGCCCGCAACACCAACAGCCCTGTTCCGGTAGACAGATTGTACGAGTCTACTATTTCAATTCTTCCTTCCGGGAGCTCCTGGGCCGCCAGGCGGGCATTGTTAAGAGCAACCGATAATTTGCTGGAGAGACCAATATGAATGATGTCATAGCCTTCATCGATAAAGGGTTTGAAGGCCGCCAGATAGTCTCCCGGGGAAGGGGCAGCGGTTTTGGGCAGGTTTCCCGACTCCTCGACTTTTTTGTACAGCTCCGGGGTGGTCATATCAATGCCGTCCCCGTAAGACACCTCGTCAAAAATAACATATATAGGTATGATACCAATTTGGTGCTGTGCAACCAGGTCGGGGGGCAGGTCGCAAGTGCTGTCTGTAAAGACCTTGACTTTACCCAAGTATGAACCTCCTCTCTTATATATTTCCTCACTTGGGAGGTGGCATCAGATTAGGTGTAGTAGGTTGAGAGTTATTGATAATCAAGAGGTACTGATAGTAATCTGTTGTCACTCCGCCAGTGGGGTTAGTAACGGTATATAAGTCCCAGGTAAAGGGGGAATCCTCGCCCTCCAGCTTATACATGGTAATGTCGCCAGGGGCGGTTTTTATCGCCGGCAGGGGGTCAATGATGAAATCATTGAACACACGGTAATTCTCATACATGCCGTAGTAGAAGCGAAATTCGCTGTCGTGGTAGAAGGCGGCGATGGAGACCACCTTATCCCGAAGGGGGGAATCTTCCCCGGCCAGGAGAGTGCCCAGCCTCTCAGCGTCGGCGAGATTGCCTTCCCTGACCTGGCGCTGGTAAATATGCTCCATGGTAAAGTGGCCAAAGAATTTACCTTGGGGATCCCTTTGCAGAGCGGCGAGGAAATTGTCATACATTATCCGCTCCCGTTCAGCATAAAAGTCGGAGCTGAGATTTGCCGTCACAGTATCGGCAAGGTTTGCCAGTATCCCCTGAAAGTGAACCAGGTCATCGCCAAAGATGTTTTCAAATAATGCCGGATCCTCCTGGCAGGCAGTTTCCAGGGCAGAGACATAGCGGTCAAGGGCATTGGCATCCCCCAGGTATTCAGTAACCGGAAAATGCCTGCCAAATTGATTGTCAGAGATACGGTTGAGGTAATTTATGGCAACTTCGACTTGATACTCCACGTCGATGCCGAGGACGACAATTTTTTCCGGGGGAGCAAGCCTTGTGTTGTACAGATAGATTTTTTCCCATAACAGGCGGTATTCATTGCAACTGCTGTTATTGTACCGGGTCCCTTCCATACCCAGTCTCAGGAGTTCAAAGTTCCCGGTTTGCACGTATTCATTGAATACCTGGGCTGTGGCATAACCGGAATCCAGCAGCAAGTACCGCACTCCTGCCTGCTGATTAAGGGCAATGAGCATGGCGTACTGCAGCTCATAATTGTAAGTAGTGCCATGCCACTGGGCACCCGACAAGAAAATCTGGCAATCCAGATCTTCCCCCATGAAATTCAGGTCCATATTGTTGAGTTCCAGGGAATAACAATTTTTTGCCAGGTAGGGAGCGACAATATCCGGTTGGCTGCCGGCAACAAAAAGGGAAAGGCTGATTATCAGAGCAACCGCGATTCGTTTCAAGGCGGACCCCCCTTTCAATAAGCATGAAGCCAGTATAATTGTAGCACTTTTTCCGCCTCTGGAAAGTTACATTGTGATTACAGGCTGTTAGCGTGGGCCAGCAACAAGGGGAGCCAGGGAGATTATGGCATTGTCGGTATAAGCGGGGGCGGCCTGGAGGATGCGCTCATCCATGGAAAAGTACAGGACCTGCCAGCCCTCTCCGGCTAACCGGGCCAAGAGGGCGAGCATTTTTTCCAGGCGGGCCGAGTCTGCGCAGAGAAAGGCATCGTCCAGAATGAGGAAGCCGGGGCTGCCAGCCAGCACTTCCTGGGCTAAGGACAGGCGCAGGGCCAGGTAGAGCTGGTCAAAGGTTCCCTGGCTGAGGGCTGAGGCCGGCAACTCCAGTCCTTGGCAGGTTTCTACCTGGAGGTTGAGCTGAGGGTCGAGGAGTACCCGCGTGTATTTCCCGGCGGTGATGGTGCGGAAAATCTCCTGCACCGGCTTATCCGCTCCCACCAGGTCCGCAATTTTTTCCTGCTCCTGGGCTTCCAGTTCTTCGAGAATAATCATGAGTTGGCGGGCAGTTTCAAAGTTTCCCCTGACTTTGGCAACAAAGTCTTCCAGGACGGAGGCGCCCCAGTCCAGCATGTCAATGTCGGCAAATTGCCCGGGCAGTTTGGTGCCGGTTTCTTTTTCCAGGGGCAGGGAAAGACAGGCGGCGGCGAAGCGGTTGAGCTCAGCCTGATGAGCTTGCAATCCCTCCCGCAATTGCTCAATCTCTTCTGTCAGGCGGTTCCTCTCTTCCCGGAGCCGGGTAAAAGCGCTGGCGCTGTAGCGAATGCCCGGGTCGGAGGGAGGGAGAATTTGCTCCAGCAAGCTTTGCCAGTCCCCACTTTCGCCGGGAGTCTGGCCAAAGGCTTCCTGCAGGGACTTGCCCAGCTCTTCCAGGGCGGCTTCAGCCTTGTTATATTCCTGCATGCGCTGGCCGAACTGCTGGAGGGCGCTGACTGCCAAGAGCTGCAGTTGGCTGCTGACCTCCTGCTCCAGGGCAGCGGCCTGCAGGCTGGCGGCGCGGATCTCCTCTTCCAGATGGGCTTTTTGCCGCCGGAGGTCGCGGATTTTTTCCCCCCGTTTCTGCAACAGGGCGCGGGCTTTCTCGATGCCAGCCTTCTCCTGGGCGGCAGCAGCGGCAAGCTCCTGAATGGTTGTCGCCATAATGCCAACTTCTGCGCCCTCCTGGACCAGCCGGGCATGTTTTTTTCGGAATGAATTGTTGCGGAGGCGCAGGCCCAAGTCGAGGCCCAGGAAAAGCAGGGCTGCGGCAATTGACAAGTACGGCAGGACAGCTAGGGATTGAGGCAGGCTGCCCTCACCGGCAAAGTATAAAGCCAAGGCGGCAATGAGCAGGAAGACTAAGGCGATGGGCCAAAGGGTTGCAGGCGCCGGGGGTGGATTTTCCGCCACCGCGATTGAGCGCTGGATGAGCTTGTCCAGGAGGGGTGTGCGCGCTTCCTGGGGTGCCAGCCTGGCCTGCAATTCAGCAAGCTCTGCTTCCTGCCCTTTCAGCTCCGGCAACAGCTGTTGGAGTTTGTCGTTGTTTTCTGAGGCCCGTTTGCGGTTTTCCCTGCTCTGGGTCTCCTTTTCCTGGAGGGCAACAAATTTAGCCTGGGTATAAGACTGCAGTTCTTGGGCAGCTTGGCGGCGCAGGGAATATTCTTCCACCAGGCGGCATTTTTGCTGGAATTCATCCCAGGTCTTAGCCTGCTCCTGCAGTTGAATTTGCTCTTCTGCAGTTTTCAGCTGGCGGCGGGAAGCTTCCAGCTTGTTTTCCAGGGCATCCAGTTGCTGTTTCCGGGCCTGTTCCACATATTCCCGGATTTCTGCCGCCAGCTTTTCCGCCTCTTTGACTTTGTCGCCAACCCCGTCAAAATCCTGACTCTTGGAGAGTTGGGCGGCAGAGGAGGCCCGGGTCATG
>JAAYHI010000037.1 GCA_012727415.1 Bacillota bacterium | reverse complement strand
GCATAGGCGGCGGCTCCGCTGCCCCCCTCCTCCAGCCCCCTGACATCGCCAGCCAGGCCGGCAGCCAAGGCATCCCTCAAGACCTCTGCCCTTACATCCTGGACCAGGTCGCTGAAGGTGGTGAGAGCGGTAAGCTGGCGGGGGGTGAAGAGGTCACCGTATGTATCCATTCCATATAATGGTACACTGACCCTTGCCTTCCCTTCCAAACGAGCACCCGGCTTCCAATCAGGCATCGCACTCTCCGCAATACCCACATGCTCCTCAACCGGCGACAAGTACACCCGCCCGCCAGGCCCCTCGGCGACAATTGCCATCAGCCTTGCGCCCATCCTGCCAGCCTGCCCTTCTGCTCTTATATAATCAAAGGGCATTGGCACTCCCGACAACAGACAGGTGCCTCCCCGGCGATTGACAGTCCCCGCCCGGGACTTACCTGATCCAGTTCTCACCTCAAAATAATAACTCTGCTTATCTTCGCTAATAATGGGCTCAACCCAAGCCTGGTTGTTCTTTTTCTTGGAAAGAACAAAAGACCTCACTAATGGGACATGGGCCCCATTGCAGGCAGGATTGGGGCTGGCCACCGTCCGAGCCCACAGCCAGGCAATAACCGTCAACTCCTGCCCCACCAGCGGCTGCAAATCCTTACGATTGCTAGCCATTTCCTCTGTCACTTTCACCTCGGGATACAAGTGTCCAATCCGCTCTTCGGCCTTCTTCCGCATCCACTGACCATAATAGCGGACATCTTCTGCCAGGCCCTGGGCCCCCTGCCAGGAATCTACCGCAAACTCCTGTTGCCCCTGGGCTGGCCTCACCGGCTTCCTTCCTGCAAATTTAGGGGGAATTTCGATAAGAGCCTTGGTAATTAGTACAGCCACTGGGTTCAGGTCACTGCCATGGGCTTCTAACCCCAGGCGTTGAGCCTCCAGGGGAATGGATCCCCCCCCACAGAACGGGTCCAGCACCGGCGGCAATTCTCCATCGGCGTATTTCTTTATCTCGTCTCGGGCAGCCTGGAGAAGGGGTTCATTATTAATGTTCTCCCATTTCACCAGCTCCTCAATCAGTGAGAACAGACGCTGCCGCTCCTTTTCCTGGGATTCCTGGGTGGGAAATAAATCCGGGCGGGAGGCAGGATCATCCACCATTTGCGCGAACAATACTGCTCTGCAAGCTGCTAGAGGACGTCTTGCCCACCATAAATGCAAAGTGCTTGGATGGCCATGACGAATGGATTTCTCTCGGGCCGACTCTCGGTTAATCGCATCTAGCGGCAAAGCGACTTCAATAAGTTTCTTTCTTTCTGTCATACTGCTCCCTCCCTATTTCGCGTCACGTGGGGAGCTACACCGCGCTCCCACAATTTATTCCAGTCATAATTGATGCTGGTTACGGTAAAATCCGGTTTCTGTATAAAAGGCTGCTTTACATATCTGATTTCCCTGGCGCGATTACCCTCAACCTCAACCAAAGCCAGGTAATAGGATTCAGGTTTGTTAAGGGCTGTAAGTATCTCGCTCTTGGTAACAGTTACCACGCGAGCGCCGGCAACCCTGCCCTTTACTTCTATAAAGCGCATTTCCCCACCGGAGCCAATGGATTCAACATCGTAACCCACCTTTTCTGCGCCAACATCCTTGGGAGAGTAGCCTAGTTTCCTTTCTACCTGGATTACAGCTTCCATGGCGACAACTTCTGTGACTTTGGTATTGCGGGCTAGATCCGGCGGTATTTCTACTGTAGACGGTTGAGCAATCATTAAAGCGGGCAACACCAGGATTCCCCCGAGAACAACAGGAGGCAAGGGAGAAATGTTACCCTCCTCTTTCAACTCTTGCATCCTTTTATCGAGACGGGCCTGTAGCTCATCAGCCCTCTGCCTAGCTTTGGCCGAGTTAAGACGAGCATTGGTCTTGCCTGCCTGCTCCTCCTCCTTAAGCCGGTTGGCCTGGTTGTCCCAAAACATAATCTCCTTGGTCAATCGTTCCTTTACAGCAGCCATGGTCTTAGTAATAAGTTCCGTTTTGCGTGTTTTGACTTCCCGGACATGGCTAGGTACTAGGGTCTGAACTGCATGGGAGATTGCCCTATCCTCATAACTCTTGTCTATCTGTAGCTCTGCCAGAACAGTAACCAGAGTTTCTTTTTCTTCTTCCCTGACAGGCCGGTAATCTAAATAAGGGGTCTGCTGCCACATTTAATCCTACATGCTTCATAGATACTAAGGCTCTGGCTCCAGCTATAGAT
>JAAYHI010000004.1 GCA_012727415.1 Bacillota bacterium | reverse complement strand
GGAAATAGGTGCTGATTCCTTCAAGAACAATATCCGGGAATCCATGCTGGCGGAGAAGAGCTGCCGCTGCTTCCAGCATCACAGTGAGCAGGGCGCCCTGGGAAACCCCGCCGCTTCGGTCCATGGCCACAGCGGGCATGTTCCCTTTGAGGATAGCAGTGTTCTCTTCGTAAATGGAAATAAACTGGCTGAGAATATTATCGGAATAAGTCATCTGCACATGGGGCTGGCGCTGGGCCAGTTGCAGTGCCTTAATGACATCCCCCCGAGTGACAACCCCTTTCAGCTTCTTGTTTTCCACCACCGGCAGCATTTCAACACTCTGCCAGACCATTTTATGGGCAACAGCGGCTACCGAAGTCTTGAGCTCTACAGTGTGGACCTTCTTAGTCATAACCTTTTCCAAAGGAGTTTCCGGAGGAATGCCCACCAAATCCCGGCCGGTAATAATCCCTGTCACCCGTTTGCGGCTATCTACCACAGGAAAACGGCTGTGTCCGCTTTCTCTCGACAGTTCCAAAGCCTTGGCCACGTCATCGCCGACATGCAAATACAGGGGATCACCCTCCATTACGTCCCGGGCCCGGATAATTTCTTTTTTTATCAGGCGGTCATGAATGGCCTGGTTGATCATAGTGGCGATGGTAAAGGTGTCATAGGAGGAAGAAATCAAGGGAATGTCTTTACTGTCGGCCAGCTCTTTAACCTGGGCCGAGGCTTCGAAACCGCCGGTGATCATTACGCTGGCCCCCCGGTTAAGGGCAAGGAGCTGAGCCTCCTCCCGGTCGCCTACAATAAGCAGGCTGTCGGCTTCTACATATTTGGCCAGGGATTCAATTTCCATGGCGCCAATTAAAAACTTATTCAAAGTTTTATGGAGCCCTCCCCGGCCCCCGAGGATGCTGCCATCGACAATATTCACAACCTCTGCAAAAGTGAGCACCTGAATACTTTGCTCTTCCTTAAGTTCGATGCGCACAGTCCCCACCCTGGGCATGGTGCTCACCAACCCCCGATTTTCCGCCGATTTGATGGCCCTGTATGCAGTGCCCTCACTGACATCAAGTTCTTTGGCAATCTGGCGCACTGAAATCTTTGCGCCGACAGGCAGGTTTTCGATATGCTCCAAAAGCTGTTGATGCTTGGTCACCGGGAGTCACCTTCTTGCAATATTCTGTCTCATATTATATCACACTAAAAAGACTGTTGCCCCCTGCGTACCCCTGTTTGCCTGATACTTTGACGCCTTCGCGCCTCCCGCAGACGGCGCAGGCGTTCCTCCTTTGCTTTGGCCTTGTCATACTTATACCAGTATCCCAGCCCGGCGCTGAGGGCACAAAGATACCACAGGGCGCAAAACCATCCTGTCACTCCGCCTTCCCAGGGCGGGGGCAGCAGCTGGAAAGCCAGGGCCAGCAATATAACCACCGATATTATCCCCGCCAGGTAAATTCCAGAGCGCATTTGCACCACCCCTTTTGTATAAGGTATGTCCTCTCCCGGAAAAATACCACAGAAAAAAGGGGCGGCCCGCTGCCGTCCCCGCATGTGCTAATCAGGTATTGATAGCTTTTTTCCCTCCCCTGGGATAATGGCGTTTATTTCGTTTATCCGCTCCGGATTCGCCCAGATGCGAAAACATCCCTGACGAATCATCCGGGCCAGGTCCTTGTCATCTTTGGCAGGTTGCCGCAATTCTATGGCGTAAAGTCCCAGCTGCTTTGTATGGTGGCCGTCAGAGCTGGCCACACAAGGCAGCTGCAGCTTTTGCAGCAGGCGGCGGATGGGTTGTTGCATATAGTTTCTGATGCTGTTGCTGTATAGCTCCACCGCATCCAGCCGGACCTCCAGGATATCCCTGCGCACCTCTGGTCCCCAGCGGAAGGGATGGGCAAGAATAGCTGCCCCCTGGTGTTGGCGCACGGCTGCAATGAGATCAGCAGGTGCCATAAATGGCGCAAAGAGCTGGCGATCCGGGACGCCGATGACCACAATATGCTCAGCTGCATCGATGCTCACTTCAATGCCGGCAAAAATCTTTATCCCGGGGAAGCGTTCCTGGAGGTCGGCCAGCTCCGCCTCACCCCACATGTAGTCGTGTTCTGCCAGAACAATGGCATCCAGGCCGCTGGCAATAGCCGCCCCGACCATTTCCTCGGGACTGCTTACCCCGCAGGCTGAATATTTACTGGTGTGGACGTGCAAATCTACCTTCACTGGTTGTCATCTCCCCTGGGCTTCTTCCCGGAAAATATCCCTGCACACTGACAGCACAGCCTCGACATCCTCATCACTCACCTGGTAATGGGTGACAAAGCGAATGCTATCGGGGCCGGTTGGGTTGGCCAGCACCCCCCGCTCCGCCAGGCGGGCGACAAACTCCTCTGCAGCCATGGGCACCTGAAAGCGGATGATGTTTGTCTGCACTGTCCCCATGACTACTCCCGCTCCCAAATCCGCAAGGCCTTGGGCCAGTTGGCGCGCCCTTCTGTGGTCTTCTGCCAGGCGAAGGCGCATAGTCTCCAGGGCAATTAAACCCGGAGCCGCCAGCACCCCGGCTTGGCGCATGCCCCCTCCCAACATCTTCCGATACTTTCTAGCCCGGAGGATAAAATCCTTTGGCCCCGTCAGCAGGGAACCCACCGGCGCCGCCAGGCCCTTGGACAGGCAAAAGGTTATGCTGTCGGTGCAGGCCGCCAGTTCCCGGGGCTCAACGCCTAAGAAAACGGCGGCATTGAAGATTCTGGCACCATCTGTATGCACCCAAAGCCCATGGGCCTTGGCAATCTTGTATAAGCTCTCCATCTTGTCCTTGCTGATGACAGTACCGCCTGCCCTGTTGTGGGTGTTCTCCATACAAAACATCCGCGTCCTGGGAAAGTGAATGTCCTCCGAGCGGATGGCACTGCGCAAATCCTCCTCACTGACGGCGCCCCCCGCTCCCGGCAAGGTGCGAATTTGCACCCCCGCCAGGGCGGCGATGCCGGCCACCTCGTACCAAAACATATGCATCTGATCTTCCATGATGATTTCATCGCCCCGCTGACAGGCGGAAAGCACCGCCAGCAGGTTGCCCATGGTGCCGCTGGCGACAAAAAGCCCGGCCTCCTTGCCCATCAGGGCGGCACCTTTAGCTTCCAGCTCATTGATGGTTATATCTTCGCCATAGACATCATCGCCCACTTCAGCCAAAGCCATGGCTCTGCGCATTTCTTCAGTAGGCTTCGTAACAGTATCACTGCGTAAATCGATGGTCATACGCTTCTGCTCCCTTTACTTATTTTAAGTATAGCACTTTATCATTCTGCATTTATCCGGTATAACCCTTTTATCCGGAAATGAAAAGGAACCAGCGGGGCTGGCTCCTTTTTTTACTATTCTTTTTTGTCAAAGGAATTGGCAGCGCCACACTTGGGGCACTTGCGGGGCTTGCACCGTCCTTCTTTCAATTCGCCGCATTCTTTACAGATAAATTCAGCCATTCTCCCATCTCCTTTACTTAGTATTGCATTGCGGACAAAGTCCGAAAAACTCTGCAAAGTAACCCTGAACATCATGCTCAGTAAGCTTTTTGGCGACTTCGCCAGTGAGTTTTTCCATAAAAGGAGTCTCGATATCTTCGACGCTGCCGCAATTAAGGCAGACAAAATGGTAATGGGGCTCAGGATTGCCGTCATATCGGCTTTGGCTGCCAACCCGGGGCAACTCCTGTATAAGCTTCTGTTCCTTCAGTACAGCCAGGTTTCTGTACACCGTTCCCAGGCTGATTCTCGGCATTTTAGCCTTTACCCGCTGGTAAATCCATTCAGCAGTGGGATGAGACTTGGTGCCCCGTAACTCAGCAATAATCAGTTGACGTTGCCTGGTATTTCTTGTCCTTACCATTTCCTCACCCCTTTGACAAGGACTATTGTTAAGTTATCACTCTCTGGCATGTCTGTCAATCACTGTGCCAAGGCGAAGAAAATAGTCTTTGTATTGCTGTCGAGTTTATGCACTTGCACTGTAACCCGGTCTCCCGGCCGGCAATTGTCCATTTGCTGCCTGTCTCCGGCCACAATAATGCCCTCTGCAGTATTCTCCAGCCACACTAAGGGACCATTGCCAGTTATTTCAGCTACTACGCCGGAGAATTCAACCCCCTGTCGGCCAGCCATAAACTCCAGCTTTTTCTGGTCGAAACAGGCGCCCTCGATATCCTGGGCCAGGCGTTCCCGATAGGAGCATTGCTCGGCCACCCGAGGCAAACTGCGCTCCAAAGACGAGAGGGACTGACCGCTGAGGATACCCTTGATCTGGCGATGCACAAAGAGGTCGGAATAGCGCCGGATTGGCGAGCTGAAATGGGTATAGCGGGGAACTGCCAGGTTGTAATGTCCCAGAGGGGTCCAGCTGTACCGGGACTTATGCAGGCTTCTGGCCAGCTTCCTGCAAACCAGCAGCTCTTCGGGACTGCCCTTAACGGTCTCCAGCAATTGCTGCAATTCCAGGGAGGAAGGAGGATAATTGACGCTGTGGCCCCAACGGGCAAGATAGGCTTTGAGCTCCTCTCCCCGCTCCGGGAAAAATCCTTCGTTTCCCCTGTAGAGCAGGGAAACATTATTTTTCCACAGGAAGTCGGCAGCGAGTTCGTTTGCCAGAACCATAAATTCCTCCACCAGCCCCCTGCTGGCCCCATATACCTTGGCCCCCATATCAACCGGGACACCATTGCTATCCAGGGTAATGGCGGTGGCAGGCAACTGAATGTAGGCAGCTCCCCTTTTCTTGCGCCGGGCGCTGAGGAGCCGGCAAAGCCTGGCTGCATTTTGCAGCAACTGGCAACCGCCAGCCTCGGCCTCTGAATATGTATACCTCTGCCTCGAGCGCACAACCGTCTCGGCAAACTGATAGTTCCTCACTTCCCCCTCCGGGGATATTTCCACAATGCAGCTGACGGCAAGCCTGTCCTGGCCGGGCAAAAGGGAGCACAAATCCCGGGACAGCCTCCCGGGCAGCATGGGCACTTCCCGGTCAATCAAGTATACGCTTAAGCCCCGCTGGAAGGCCTCCCGGTCCAACTGGCTGCCGGGGGCGACAAAATGGGCCACGTCGGCGATGTGAACGCCCAGGCGCCAGCTGCCATCAGCCTGGCAGCTGAGGGAAAAGCCGTCGTCCAGGTCCTGAGAATATTCACCATCCACCGTAATCATTTCTTCCTGGCGCAGGTCTGTCCGCCGCGCTACTTCCTCCTGCCGCTGTTCCAGACCGGCAGCTTCCTTTTCGGCGGCAGCGGAAAACACCGGGTAGATTCCCTTTTTGGCAGCAATGTTCAGGAGATCGAGAAAAGGTTTGTCCTCTGCGGGCAAAAGGGCCACCACCCGCCCCTCCCAACCGGGAACCGACGCCAGGACAATATCTCCATCCCGGGCGCCCCGGGAGTGGCGTCCGGGAATCATTATCTTGCGGTTGCCATCCTGGACTGAACCCAGCTGGGATTGTCCATCGT
>JAAYHI010000036.1 GCA_012727415.1 Bacillota bacterium | reverse complement strand
TTACTGCCCTGCCCGGAGTGGGAGTGTGGACGGCTGAAATGCTTCTCATTTTCTCCCTGAACAGGCCCAATATCCTCAGTTACAATGACCTGGCCATTCGACGAGGCATCACGAACCTATATGGGCTTAAGGAACTAACCCGGGACCAGTTTGAGAAATACCGGGCCAGATACTCTCCCTATTGTTCGGTGGCCTCTCTCTACCTTTGGGAACTGTCGGGACAATAATCAAACCGACAGGTAAATAGAATCGTACCAAAAAATGGGCTGCCTAGGGTGCAGCCCATTAACATATCCAATCCAAAGAGACATCAGTTGAATAGCCCTAAGGAGGCATTGTTACTTTTCCGGAGCCTGTTCATATCTGCTGCAACTTTAATCCTGCCACAGTTCCGCCAAGGGAAGGCTTAAGCCTGGGAAATCCGGATGCGTGACGGTGTCTTCATCCATACCGGAGGCAGCTAAGATATACTCCCCATCCCGGAGAGCCAGGCACTCGAAGGTCTTTTCATAGGAATCCACCAGCCAATAATGCTGGACTCCTGCTTCTTGATAGATTTGGCGCTTGCGGAGCCTGTCCTTGCGGCGGCTGGTTTCTGAGATTATTTCCACCACCAGCCGAGGGGCGCCGTCGATACGGGTTTCCTTGACGATGTCCTTCTGCGTTCCCGAGATGAACAGGATGTCTGGCTGGACAACGGTGAAGTCCCCCAAGGTAACATCCAGCGGTGCGAAAAAGATTTCGCCCAGGGGGTCTGTCTTGCGGAAGTACAGCAGGAGGATAAACTCCAGCTCCCGGCAAATTCTCTGATGCACAACAATGGGGCTCGGCTCCTTAACCAGCTCCCCGGCCAGAACTTCATAGCGGTAGCCAGGCTCCTCGGGCAACTCCAGGTAGTCCTGGTAAGTGAACTTCTTGGGACCAGAGATGTATTCCGGGGCCTTTTCCCGGACTCTGGCGCCGGTCAGGGCGGCGAGGACCTCCTGGAGGTTATAGCGATACTGCCTTTCCCCCAGGGTTACATAGGGTATTTTATTATTCCTGGTATAGCGCCAGATTGTCTCCACTGAGAGGTTCAGGGCGTCGGCCAGAGCCTGAGCGGTAATAAGGTCTGTTTGACCCATCTTTCTCACCTCAGCTATATTTTACCGCCGCTGACAACTAAAATCAACTGTAGTCAACTGGGGGTGCAGCTCACCGCTTTTGTACTCAGTCCGGAGGGGAAAAAATGAGCCCTGTCAAGGCCCAATAATATTGTTACCTATAAGAGATTTCTCTTTTTAAACAGGATGAAGGCGCCTGCGGCCAGGAGCAGATTGTAGGCAAACCCGATGCCCAGGTACTGATAAAAATTGAGGTTCATCTTTACAATTCCCGCCTCGATGCCTGGCTGCAAGTAGAGGTATTGCACTGCCTTTGCCAGCCAGTGGGCTGGGGCAAAGGAGAAGAGCCATTCCTTCCAGTCCAGGAAGAAGTAAGCGGCCACCGGGAAGATAAGGCTGAAGCCCGAGCCCTTCATGGTGACGAAGCCCTCTACCTTGTTTTTGGCAAAGGAATTAAAAAAGAAGGCAATAATGGGAACCTGGAGGGCAGACAAGGCAGCCAGGAGCAAGGTGTCTGCGCTGCCGATTTCCAGGGCGTTGCTGATCCAGATGATGAAGAAGCCGGCAAGCACGGCGAGGACAAAGGCAAAGCAGATTTTGAACCAGATATACCAGTGCACCGAGATGGGAGAGATCTGGATAGAGTCCAGAACCTCGTCGTCCCGGTCGTCCAGGAGGGAGAATCCGCCCATGGCTCCATAGGCAAGGCCGCCGAAGAGGGTAAAGAGCATGGCGGCTATGCCCACGCCCTCACCGCCGATGACTCCACGGTCCAGCAAAATCCTGCCGACGATGCCGATGGCAAGGGGATAGAGCAGCATGAGCAAGGTCATTCTTTCCCGGAGCAGGTTTTTAAATTCATGCTTAATCATGGTAATGAGCAT
>JAAYHI010000035.1 GCA_012727415.1 Bacillota bacterium | reverse complement strand
TGGCTACTCTGCTGTTGACAATAATCTTTGATGTCAATCTGTCCCTGATTTTCGGGATCACCCTGTCGCTAGTCATTGCTGTTACCGCCGGCAGCGATATCAATGTGCTGGTGATGACATTAATCGGCAGTATCGCCGGGGCTTACAGCGTAACCAAGGTCAATCAAAGGTCGGATCTGACCAGGGCAGGTTTGTTGGTATCTGCCGCCAACGCCGTGGGCATAATTGGCTTGACCCTTATCAGTAACGGCCTCGCTTTGACAGAAACATCTGTGCAGAGAACGCTGGTGGATTTGGCGATGGGCGTTGCCAGCGGCATCATCTCTTCGATAATCGCCATTGGCCTGCTGCCTTTCCTTGAGTCTTCCTTTGGAATCACTACTTCCGTCAGGCTGCTGGAGTTGGCCAATCCCAACCAAAAGCCCCTGAAGCGCCTCTTACTGGAGGCACCAGGAACTTACAACCACAGTCTAATGGTGGGGAATCTGGCGGAAGCTGCAGCAGAAGCTGTTGGCGCTGACCCTGTGTTATGCCGGGTAGGATCCTACTATCATGACCTGGGCAAATTGACGCGGCCTTACTTTTTTATTGAAAACCAGTTTCAGGGCTACAACCCTCACGATAAAATCCCTCCCAGCCTGAGCAGCATGATTCTCACTGCCCATGTCCGCTCTGGGGTGGAATTGGCACGGCAATATAAGCTGCCGCCGGTAATAATAGATATAATTGAACAACACCACGGCACAACTCTCATCGGGTTCTTTTACCACCGGGCGATGGCGGAAAAGGGCAATAAGGATCAGCTCCTGGAGGACAGATTCCGCTATGAAGGGCCTAAGCCCCAGTTCAAAGAGGCTGGCATTATTATGCTGGCGGATTCCGTTGAAGCGGCAGTTCGGTCTTTGTCCCAGCCCAACCAGTTCCGCATTGAAGGCATGGTTGACAAAATTGTGCGGGAAAAATTAGCTGATGGCCAGCTCGATCAATGCGACCTTACTTTGAAGGATCTGAATAAAATTTCCCAGGCTTTTGTAAAGGTTTTTACAGGCATCTACCATAAGCGCATTGCCTACCCTACAGAAAAAGACCTGGTCAAGGTGAGCTCGTAAAAGGAGGATCCTCATGCAGCTCCATTTGTATTTTGATCGGGAGTTTGACAACATCCCCCCTCTGGATTTGCTGGCACAAAAAATTGCCCGCACGATAAATTCCGTTTTTGGCTCAACGGTCTCCCGGGAGTGTTATAATGTAATTGTCGCCTCCGGGGAATTGGTTCGGCAGTTAAACAGGGATTTTCGCAATACTGATGCTGTCACTGACGTGCTTAGCTTTCCTTTAGGGGATGAGGGTGAAATTACCGGCGAAATCTATATCTGCTGGCCTCGGGTTGTGAGCCAGGCCGGGGAATATGGCAACAGCCTGGAGCGGGAGTTTGGCTTTTTATTGGTCCATGGCATTTTGCACTTACTGGGCTACGAGCACGGCGATGAACCCAACCCGGAGATGCGCGCCCTGGAAGAAAAAATATTAGAACGAATAAACTTGGGGAGGACTTGACTTGCGTGCCAAAACCCTTTGGGAGAGCTTTCGCTTCGCGTTTCAGGGTTTTGCCTATAGCTTTAAGACACAGCGCAATTTCAGATTACATTGCCTGGCTGCTGTAGTCCTGGCTGTCGTCATCCTGGCTTTGGATTTCGAAGCCTGCGAAATTATGTTTCTGCTCTCTGCTGCTTTTTTTGTGCTGTGCAGCGAATTATTTAACACTGCAATTGAAAAAACCATCGACCTCTACACTGATAAATATCATCCCTTGGCAAAGATCGCTAAAAATTGTGCAGCCGCAGCAGTATTGTTGGCAGCATTGTATGCTGTCATTGTCGGCGTACTGGTTTTGTTTCCAAAGATATTGGAATTAATCAGGGGGTAAGACTATGGCGGAGCCAAGGAAACCATCGGACATTTACATTTTGTTTGGGATTTCCCTCCTTCTCAGTGCCTTGCTCTTGGTTAACTCTCTGGGGATCATCTCCTTCAGAGTGGGAGAACTTAAAGATGCCAGGAATTATGCACTGAGCCTTCTGGAACTCAACATGGATTTGGCTCATCAATTGGGGGTGCCCCGGGACAACGCCCGGGTCAGTTTTTCCTACGAAAATCTCCATAAAAGCATATCCATGGCAGCCACCGCAGGGGAAATTACCGATATCATTCTTTCGGAAATGGGGGCCTTTGAAGATATCATCCGCGAGGAAGCTGAGAGCAACCTGACCAACAGGCTGCAATGGGTTATCTCTAAGGACCCCAATCTGGAACAGCTGGAGGCTTCCACTGAACTCGTCATTCATTTTCTGGCGGATAATGCCATCTCCCTGGAGGGCGGAGATTTTCTGGAAGCAGACACAATTGAAGAGATTCGCTCCTATGTCGCTTCCAAAGGAGTTGGCATGCAAAGCGTTATCATTGCAGTGGAAGTTCTAGATGACATTGTCACCATAAACGCCATTGAACCGATGAGCGAGCTCGACCCTGTCCAGCACCTGCAAAACCAATACAAATTGCTCGAACAGGAATACACCAACCTCAGATCCCTCAACGGGTACTCGGAATTAACCGGCCCGGGGCTGGTAATTTCCCTTATGGATGCAGAAGACGAAGATATTGTCAGTGAGAACAACATCATTCATGATGTTGATGTGCAGGAAGTGGTCCATTTTCTGTTTGCCAGCGGAGCCCTTGGCATTTCTGTGGGGGGTAAGCGTCTGGTGGTGGACACGTCCATCCGCTGTGTGGGCGGCCCCATTTTAGTAAACTATGACCCCGTACCCGTGAAACCATTAATTATCAAGGCCGTCGGCGACCCCGAGGCTATGGAAAAAAGCCTGAACACCCTTCTCAATTACTACCGTGAAGAAAGAAGTTTGCGGGTTGAAGTCAGCGTAGAGTCGGAAATACGATTGCCCGGACAGCCTTTGCGTTAGGGGAGGGTGAAGATAATGGATAAACTCAGCACCAAGACCTTGAGAATCCTGGCTGTCATTGCCTTAGCCTTCAACATTGCCATCCTGGCGTCCCAGCTCCACCGCGGAGAGTTTGCGGGGACAGAGCTGTCTGACGCCAAAGCCTTTGCCAACGACGTCATCAGCAACTTACAGGAGCTTGCTGCCACCTTAAATGTGTCCGAAAAAAACAGTGTCAAGCAGTCCCTGGCCAAGCTTCATTACGATGTCTTTCTGGTTAACAGCCATACAGAACTGGCAGATATTTTGCAGAACGATGCCGCCAAGACCCGGGACCTCATTATTTCCGAATATACCAACATGACAGCTGAAAAAGCGCTGGCAGTACTAAATGCTGCCCCTGAAGTTCAGTATTCCAGTTCTTCCGTCACTCTCACCCTGGAACCGCTTCCCACCGGCGGCTATGAAATCAAGGCTCCTCACAATCTTGAGGAGGATACCTTGAATCAGCTTCTTGCCATTGAGAACCTGTTCAGCAAGGAAGCGCAGCGGGGATTCTATGAACCCTATCGCCACCTCTCGACATTAAAGGTGCTCATTGAAAACGGAGTCGCCCAGTTAATTCCTCAAAGTCTGGAACAGGAAACCATCAAGTACCTGGAAGGAGAAATTGAAAATCTCCGCCAGGAATATGCCCGGATAAACCAAATGGCAGGTTATGCGGAAATGTCTGGTCCAGGCATTGAAATCTATGTCTACGACCAGATTTATACCGTTTCTGCAGGGGATTTGCGCCGCATAATCAGTGAATTATACTCGGCCGGGGCCAGGGGAATTGCCATCCATGGGCAAAGGCTGTCAGTCAACAGCTACATCATCGATTCCGAAGAGGGAATTGTTGTCGACGGGGTAACCATCCGCAGCAACCCTGTAATTATTCAGGTTGTGGGGGATACTACTACCCTGAAAGCTGGCGTCGATTTGCTTTTTTCGGTGTCCTTTCGGGGGGTACTGGGCTTCGACATAGAAAATCGCGAAAACATGGTTCTGCCGGCAAAAGCCTTTCAATAAGGAGTGAACAGATAATGGAACAAGAAACCAAGGAACGCTTAATCCAGGCTGCATTGGCAGCGCGGGACAAGGCCTACGTTCCCTACTCCAATTACAGAGTGGGGGCGGCGTTGCTGACTAAGGAAGGCAAGATAATCACGGGCTGCAACGTCGAAAACGCCTCCTATGGCCTTTCTAATTGCGCCGAGCGCACTGCCATATTTAAGGCAGTGTCAGAAGGGGAAAGAGATTTCGCCGGGATGGCAGTTGCAGTATACGGAAAAAAAGCGGCTTCTCCTTGTGGTGCCTGTCGCCAGGTTCTCCGGGAGTTTTTTAATGACGATGCCGAAATAATTCTCGTTAACGAAGAGGGCAAAGGTTCCGTCGCTACAATGGAACAGCTCCTGCCCGGGGCATTCACCGGCGAAGACATGTAAGGGGGGATTTCCTATCAAGAGCGGATTTGTAGCTGTTATTGGTGTGCCCAACGCAGGAAAATCAACGTTAATCAACGCTCTTATGGGTGATCGTCTGCTGATAACTTCGGCGAAAAGACAGACTACGCGCCAGCAATTTCGCTGTATATTAACCACCGATGCATACCAAATCATATTTGTCGATACCCCCGGACTGCATCAGCCCAAGAACAAACTGGGGGAATTTATGCTTCGGGAAAGCCTGAATTCTGTCGCCAACAGCGACATTGTCCTCTATATCCTGGATGCCGCCAACCCCCGGGATGAATTGCCCGTTGACCTTACTAAGGGAAAGCCGGTAATACTTGTGCTCAATAAGGCAGATCTCCTCCTTCCCAACCGGGTTGAAGAACTTAAGGAGGGATTTCAGGCTCAGGGGAGGTTTTCCAGGGTGATAGCCATTTCAGCCTTTAACCGCACTAACCTTGACGCCGTCATTCAGGCGATAGTGGAATACCTGCCCGAAGGAGATTTGCTTTATCCTCCTGACCAGCTAATGGATTGTGACTATCGCCTGCTGGCCGCAGAGCTCATTCGGGAACAGGCGCTGTTACATCTGGAAGAAGAGGTGCCCCATGGCATTGCAGTGGAGATAGTCGCCTTTTCTGAAAGCGATGACGAGGCTGTAATTCAGGCCAACATCATTGTTGAACGCGAATCCCACAAAGGCATAGTCATTGGCCGCAAAGGCACAAAGCTAAAGACCATAGGTACGGGGGCCCGTCTCGAGATCCAAAATCTCATGGACAAAAAAGTACATCTCAAGCTGTGGGTCAAAGTCCGGAAAAACTGGCGCAAAGATCCCGCCCAGCTCAAGGGGTTGGGGTATAGATGATGCGCCTGCAGAAGATTAACGGTTTTATTGTCTACGGCTTTCCCCTGGGTGAAGCTGACCAGCTTGTCAGCTGCTTTACCAGTTCCGGAAACTTGGTCAAGTTTGTCGCCAAAGGCAGCCGCAAAGTCAAGAGCAAGTCTGCCGCCGCAGTCCAGCTCTTTATTTTGGGGCAATATATCATCTACCGGGGAAAAGGCCTGCCCATTTTGCGGCAGGCGGATATTATGGACAGTTTTTCTCCCTTGCGCCAGGACTGGGCTAAATGCGGCGCTGCTTTTGCCGCCATGGAATTGTGCCGCCTCTTGATTGCAGAAGAAGCCAGGGAAGTGGATGCCTTTAAGTTATTGCTGGCATATATGCTTCATCTCAAGACAAACCCATATGACCCAATAGTCTTTGATTCTTTTCGCCTGAAATTTGCCGCGTATCTGGGGTATGAAATGAATTTTTCCAGCTGTTCTCAGTGTGGCCGCCCCCTTCAATCAGGCTGGCTTTACTGGCCTGCGGGAGGGGCGGTTTGTTCCGTTTGCAAGGGGCCTGCCAGGCTAAGTATACGTAAAGAGGACTTATCTCTCCTGCACACATTAGGAAGCAGGGATTTTTCCTATCTCCAGGGGAAATTTCCTTCCCAGGGCAAGGCAGCCACTGAAATTATCGACAGTCTAATAAATTGGCTGACGGAAGGAAAGACTAAAGCACAGGCTTTCCGTCCCTTATTTGAAAGCTAGCTGCAACTGCTCATGGAGGAGGATCTGACCCTTTGAAGCAAGCAAATCTGTTGGTGGAGATTCGCTTTACCGGCCTTGACTACAGACAAACCCTCCGGGCTTATGACTTTTTACGCGCTGCTTTTAAAGAAGAATTAGCCAGCCGGGATATTAAAATCAACAGGCTGGAGGTATTTTTCAGCAAGTTTCGCATTGTCTTATGGCTGCAGGTGCACTGCACTGAAAATAAGGCTATGTTGTCCCGGTCGGTGCTGGCGCTGTGTCAGCGCTTTTCTCTGGGAATTCCCGCCACCTGGGCCAAAGCAGAAGGCATCCTCGCGATGCTGGATGACGAGGTCCTGCCTGTAGCAGTGGGGGACTTGGTTGCCTCCGACAGGACGAGGGCGGGACAAAAGGAAATCCAGGTCGGCAGTACTCAGCATTACTGGCGGGAGATGACGCGAAACAAGATATACGTCGACAATGACCAGCGGGAAAAGCGCATCAGACAATTGCTCCATGATGCCGCTGCCATTGTCGACGCCGAAATTGTCACATCGCCAATCATCAATGAAGTGGTGATAAATTGCGAGCAACCAGTAAGCGGGATTGTGGACATTGCCGAGCACCAGGAGATTCCAGCTATTCTCGCCCTTATCATTATGGAAAAAAAGCAATGCTTTGCCCTGCAACGAGGGGAGCAACTGCTGCCCAAGGCAGTATATGTCTGCAATGAAGGCAGCCAGCCCCCGGAGCTGAATGCAGCTTTGGCACAAGCCAGGGCAGATTATAATGCCGACTTGCGCCAGTCGGCAGCCCACCGCCGGCAGCAGTTACAGTCCATGAGCTACCTGAGCAAGCTGGGCAGCTTTTATGATAAACAGCAGCGTCTGCAGAAGATAGCCCTTACCATTGCCCAGCAGCTTGATGCCGGCCAGGAGGTATGTGACATCGCCCGCCAGGCCTCACAATTTGCCAAGCTCGATGTCTC
>JAAYHI010000034.1 GCA_012727415.1 Bacillota bacterium | reverse complement strand
TACAGACTATCTGTCCAGGTAAAAGATGAAAAACTAGATTTACTTCATTTAGGCAACAAATATGAGGACTTTGTCCGAGTCTTGATTGGCCAGCGCAATGAGACAATTATCAATGACCTCCTTATGCAGGAAAGGGTGCGCCGGGGTGGCATTGCTGCTATCTGCAGCGTCAAGGGGGATCAGGGAAAGGAAGTTGACCTGGGCAACTGTGAGTTGCGCCTCTGCGACACAGCCCTGCTGATAATCCCCGACTACCATGAGCCAGTCAGAGTGCCCTATTCGTTTGTTACCTCAGTACAGGCTGATGGCTACATACTGCACATTCGCACTGAGGACGGTGTATATTCTTTAAGTAAATTGGGCCGGGAGTTCACTCCCTTTTCCGATGATTTTGACGCCGCCAGGCAGGAGTTGATGGCCAAGGCCCAAGGGTTGCTGCGGGAATTAGCCCCCACCGCTGCCCCGGCAGCAATTCACCAGGCCGCCGGGCTCATGGGAGAGGGACGGGCAGTGCGGCGCAGGGATATTGAACAGATTGACCCAGCTATGTGGAAGAGCTTTGAGAGGCAGCTGGATGTTGCAGGGATTAGGCAGGAGTATGAGTTCCTCACTGCCCTTGCCGGCACTGACCAGCAATGTATCGGGTTTAAGCAGGATCTGGCTCAAAAAGATTCTCCATACCTGTGGTTCCTTATCCCCATCCCGGGCAGCAACGCTATCGCCATGGAGGCTACATCCAGTGCTGAGGCGGGGAGGGCAACATATTTCTTCCGCATTGTCTCCCGGGAACAATTCCCTAAACTAAAAAAAGACATCATGGCCAAGGCCGAGGACTTGGTGATGGAGATCAATCGCTGTATGTTGGCAATTAATTTCCGCCGGGAGCCAATTTACCTGGCAGAGGAGAAGCTGACTGAACCCAGGTACCTGAAATACTATTACTCAGTGCTCAGGCTGCCGGAATTGCAAAAACTGCGCCGCTTATTTATCGGCCGGGTATTTCACCGGGAGCAGGTCCAGTGGGAGCAGGACACCCGCGAACTATTGGCCTTTAATGCCGCAAGCCGGGATGATGCCGCCAAGTGGGCCAAGGCAACTTCCGAGCCTGATGCTGATGAAGAAAATGGCGCCTCGGAGGAAGCGCCGGAAAATGGAGGCTAAAAATGGTCGGATATAAGCACCCATGTAATTATTGTGAACAGTTGGTTCCCAAGGACGCCAGGATTTGTCCTTTTTGCGGCAGGTCTGACCCCACCGGTCCCCTGCGCTGCCCCCAGTGCCGGAACCCGGTGGAATTGGGCTGGCTTGTCTGCAGCCATTGCGGGCAAAAGTTGCAGATTAAATGCCCCAAGTGTGGTAAGGAGACCTTTAGTGGTGATAAATGCGCCAGCTGCAGCGCATCGCTGACGGTAGTATGCCCTAATAAAAAGTGCCGGCATCAGCAAATGCCGGGGGACGTATGTATAATGTGTGGTAAACCATTGAAATAGGAGGAGTGCGAAATGGCATTGCAATCATTTACAAGTAATTATGAGGATAATTGTACCGAGGCGGGATTCCAGTTTACCTTTTACTGTGACCTTTGCCATGAGGGATATAAGACCAAATTCATTCCTTCCACCACCTATAAAAAAGGCAAATTGTTCAGGGGGCTGGGCAATATAATTGGCGCAGCTAGCCAATTGACCGGACAATATGGCATTGGCAACACTGTAGAAAGAGGAGCCGATTTCCTCAGCCAGCGCCACGAAGGCATGACCCCTGAGTGGCATAAGGAATATGAGAAGGCCTTCGAACTGGCACAAAATGAAGCAAAAGGTCATTTCATTCGCTGCCCTAAGTGCCGCAAGTATGTGTGTGAAAACGACTGGAACGAGATGGGTGGCCTTTGCGTAGAATGTGCCCCCCGCGAGAATGTGGAAGTCGTCGCCGCCAGGGCCAGTAAGATGGTAGAAGATATTCGCAAAAAGGCCCAGGAGACCGATGTCTTCACTGGCAAAGTAGACAGTCGCACCACGGTCTGTCCCCAGTGTGGCAAGCCCTCGGGAGAAGGGAAATTCTGCAACAACTGCGGCGCAAACCTCAGCTTAGTTGAGTGCGACAATTGTGGCACTAAGAGCCCTTTCGGCACCAGATTTTGCGGGGAGTGCGGGAGCAGGCTGGGATAGAAAGAAAACAGGCCAGACGGCCTGTTATTTTTTGTCGGCAAATCCAGGAAGGACGAAGTCGCACTGATCTTTAATATTAAGGGTTTGAAAATAGTGGTTTTCCAAAGGAATCCAATGCCCCATAAAGATTTTGTGCATCTCTTCGCCGTTGCGTACCAGAACTCGTTGACTTTGTTCTTCGGGATCTATGGCTAGGAAGACCTTCAGGTCATAGGCTTTTGCCAGGGCAGGGTGGAGGCTGTACGCCCCCTCAATGATGTTCAGCTGTTTGGGGATTACAGCAATCGCCGGGGCCAGACTTTGACTGCGGCAATTAAAAGGCCGGTAAGAAAAGGGGTGCCCTAACTTAGTAAGCACTTCTTCGGCAAAGCGCTCATAATGCACATTGCCCCCGGGCTCAGCCAGCCGTTGTGGTATCTTCATTTCCCGGGGCAGGAAGAAGTCGTCCATATGAAAGACATTGCAGTCATATATCTTTTCCAGCAGGGCCGCCAGACTGCTCTTGCCGGAGCAGCTCATGCCGTCGATGGCGACCTTGATTGTTTCGCCAGTCCTCATGAGGGCGTCGATGCGGGCAAAGAGGGGGAAGTAATCCCGAAAGGCGGCCATTACGACCCGATATGCCGGACTGTATTGCCGGCGATATGCTTCACTGTGGCTGATGGGCGGGTACCCTTGCCGACGGCACTCCTGGATAAAGGCCACTGCTTCCTCAACAGAGAAGGGGAGGTCTCCGGTTCGGCAAGCCTCCGCCAGCGCAGACAGTTTCTCCTCCAAGGCAGGGATGCTGCCGCGATGGTTGTTGGCAGTGTGTAAGAAAAAGCGGTTGACGGTGCCGAGGGTAATATCCTGTTCCCGGAGGGCCCCCAAGTAGAGGCGGCAGAGGCCATTGCCGATATCTTCAAAGAGGGCGGACCCTGCCTGGGATTTGGGGAATTCCATCTCCAGGCGCCGGAGGCTGTCGGCTTCCGACTTGATCATGTGGCCGGGGCCCATTTCATTCTGGTAGATAAGCTTCACGGCATCCCGGACCTGCATCCAGGGATATTTTTGCACATGCCCCTTGAGAACTGACAGCAGCTCAGTCAGCATTGGCTATCAGCCAGGCACGCCGAAGGGCGATGACAAGGACGGGGATGAGGACAAGTTGCAGGATGATGCCGGGAATGGCATCGACAATAGCTCCGGCGATGAACATCTGCCAGGTAAAGGGACTGCCCTGAATGCCATACAAGAGCAAGCTGGCTGCACCCCATACCACTCTGCCCAGAATCATTGCGACGGCCAGAGAAAGGTATATTGACCAGTTCTTCTTGAGCAGAACCTTATAGAGAAGGCCGGCCAGCAAGCCATAGGCAGCCAACTCAAAGCTCATGGTTGCAGCGTTTGGGAACAGAGGCGGCATGCCAAAGAGGACGCTGCGCAAGACAGGGGTGATGAGTCCGACAATTAGTCCATAGGGACCGCCCAGGGCAAAGCCGGCCAGGAGGACGGGGATGTGCATGGGCAGCAGCCTTTTGCCGATACTGGGAATCTGCCCGGTGAAGCTGGGCAGGAGCAGGCCCAGGGCCAGGAACAATCCTGCTAAAACGATTTTTTTCGCAGTTGCATTCTTCATTTTATCCCTCCAAAAATAAAAAACCATAATAAGCATTGCTTCCCTGGAGAAAGCCAATACCTTCATGGTATTACTACAATATCTTTTCCTGGTGTTGCGCCTGCTTCGACAGGCGGTTACCAATAAGGTAACACAACCTCTTCATAGCAGTCAAGAAGCGCGGGGACGGTTCTCCTGCTTCCAAGGGAAGCGCGGGGACGGTTCTTCTGCTTCCAAGCGGCATTCGCCTGGCCTCTCATCCTACGGATGAGGGGCCAGATTTCGTAATATCATCCTTTCGGAGGAGGACATCTCCCCCAGCTTCCGCTATCCTATACCGTGAAGGGAAGTGATGGCGGTTGTGAGAACCATGCGCAGGCTATGCCAGGGTTTTTCTGCCCTGAGTGCTCTTGGAATCACATTAACGGTGCTGCTCGTTTCCCTGAAAACAAAGGGGGCGGCGATTGTCTGCGGTGCTGTCAGCGTCGCGGCCCTGATTCTTCTTTATCGGCAAAGCCGTCTGCTTTCGGCGGCACAGCTGATTTACGACAATCGGATTCTCACCATCCCGTCATCCATTGTTACAGCAGGAAACCAAGAGGGCACACGGATGATGGAGGAAACCGTAGTGTCCACCTTTGGCATGCTCCTGGGAAACAAGCTTTATCGATGGGGCTGTGAGGGGATGCACGGTACCCGCTTGCAAGACATTCGGATTGATAGAGAACAGATCCGGGTGACATTTGGAAAAGATGACGAGAGCTTGCGCCTTGAACTGCTTCACGGCATGACTAAGAAGGAGGAGGTCCTGATGATTGCGCAAAAGCTGAGGTACGAAACCGGCGTCCAGGCGGAAGTATGTGATTGGTGAGATATGCAGTGCAGAAAATGAGACATGGCTGAAAAAGCCGGGCCGCCAATCTTGATTCGGGTTTGCTGCTCGACAGTAAAAAGAAAGGAGCGGTATGTGATGACTAAAATGATGCGTCTGCTTGTTGGGATCGCGGTGGCCATAGCGATATGCAGCTTATGCGCCTGTTCTCCAAAGGCCGTAACGGTGGAAAACGGCATGATCAATCTGGAGGGAACCACCGTTAACTTTGGCGAGAATAATGTGCCGGATGGAGATTCTGCGTCCTTGAAAATTATCAAGGCCACCGACACCGAAACAGAAAACGGCCTCTGTTCCAAGCTTTTTGAACTGGCCCTGACCGAGGCTTATACTCAGCCAGTAACCGTTACCCTACCCGTCCCGGAAGACTATTCCGGGGAGGCGGAGGAAGCCTTGCTGGTGGGCCTTGGGATAGAGTGTGAATACGACAGCGGCAAAGTGGGGACGGAATACTTCTATTTCCCCGCAGAGGTTGCAGAGGGAACCGCCAGCGTCAGTTTCATCCCGGCAGAGCTGGCCGAGGCTCCGCTGTACATGGGGGCCAGCCAGGGCACGGCCGCAGCGAAGAAGATGAAGACCTCGATTTCGCTAAAATGTGGATTGTTCAGCAGCGTCAGTTATTTTGAGGAAGGCGGACACTTCCGGCTTTATTATCCCATGAAGGTGGAGGGCAAGTTTTTTCACGATATCGTGGGCTCTTCGGGCAGGGAGGCTATCCTCAGTGATCTCGAGGCGGTGTACGAAAAGTATAAGGCCCTGGGGTATCAGTATGACGAAGATGATTTCCCCATGAACGTCCTGGTTAAGAAGATCGATGATGCCGGTTCCTATCACATGCTGTATGGCGACATCACCTTGAACGTGGGCAATTTTACTGAAGAATATGTTCCGGGCTCCCTGAATCCCCTGCTAGGGCATGAGTTCTTCCACTATGTTCAGGGTTGCTATACCGGTATATTTGGCGGCAGCGACTGGGTTGACGAGGCCACTGCCTCCTACTATGAGGCCAGGGCCCAGGGCCAAACCTATACCAGCCTCACCTCCCAGTACTTTGAGCGGCAGTTCGTCGGCGCCCTGCCCCCTGAGGATACGGCCCAGGACGGCTATGCCCGCTCACCGCTGATTTCCTTCCTCAGCCAAAGGAAAGGGGGCGACGCTTGGATTAAAACTGCATACGAAAACGGCGGCACCCAAGAGGCGCTAATTGCCGCGGTGGGCGATCCCTCCGGCTGGGCCCACGAATACTATACCGCCCTGGCCTCGGGGAAGGTGGGCCAGGAAGGGGCCTATATCCTGCATAAGAACCTCCGCACCGGCGTCTATGGCGCTGATGTGGGCACCACCCTGAAGCTGCGCATCCCCAATGCCAATGATTTGGCTCAGAAGGCAAAAGGGGAGGAGATTGTCCTCGGCTCGTCAACTGTTAAAATGAACGGTCAGGGGTGCCGACTGGTGGCCATTACCGTTGACGCCGATGACCTCAAAAAACTCCCCGATGGAGCCAATCCCAAAGTGGAATGCCAGGGGGCTTCCGTCACAGTGATCTCCGCCGAGGGCCGTAACGTGCAGAATTGCGGCAGCTCACTGTCCGGGCT
>JAAYHI010000033.1 GCA_012727415.1 Bacillota bacterium | reverse complement strand
TGGCCAACAGTAGTGAGGATGGTGCCGGCAATAGCCAGGTAAAACAGCCCCGCCCACACCTGACTGGTGAAGCTTACATGCTGCTCCAGCAGCGAGGAGGCAATCCAGCAAAATATTGCCGTTATAGCCACCTGCACCAGGGTCAGCATCAGCACACGACACCGGGGTGCATATTCCCCAAGGAAGAGGATATTGAGGGCAAAGGCCACAGCACAGATTAACAACAATAGATCCCCCTGATTGAGAAGAAGGCCGGCCGAAAAATCCAGGCTTAGGAGGGCAAGGCCCATGGCCGCCACAGCGGCAAATATGTAGACCACAACAGGGGGGCGGCGCCGAAAGAAGACCGCCCCCAATAAAGGCACCAGCACTACTGCCAGGCCAGTTATAAATCCTGCCTTAGCTGCAGTGGAGAACACCATGCCCACCGTCTGCGCAATGTAGCCCAGGGACATGGAGGTGCCGCTAATAATCCCCCCCGCCAGTTCGTCTTTAGTGAGCGACGCTAATTTCCTGAAATTCAACAGCAACAGGCCCAGGACAGCCAGAGAAAACCTCCAGGCCAGAAAAAGTAATGGGGGCACGGCAGCTAAAGCTGTCTTGGTCACCGAGAAAGTGCTGCCCCAGATCACGGTGACCAAAATGAGAACTCCGTAGCCAACCCAGTTTTTCTCTTGCATTCTCCACCTCGCAGGCACACCTGTATGATATATAGAGTATAGCATACCAAAGTACTTAAAGTGATTACCTTTCCGGCAAACACAAAAAAAAATGGCTAAGCAGTTTGCTTAACCCTTTATCACGGCTCTGGAATTATGACATTTGGATCCATGCTAAAACGAATAGCAATGGGATGCGGGGGATTTTGGAAATTACATCTGTAGTTTAACAACCGCACAGATGAATCCAGGCTATACTTTACTGTCCCCTTCTCCCCTTCCAAGGTAAAGAGGAGGGTGCTGACATTGCCGTAAAAAGATATGTCAGAGATTTTGCCCTCGGATAAGATATGACTGCCTTCACCATCGAGCATTATAACAGAGTTAGTATCCCTGTCCAGGTAGATATAGCTGTACTCATTGGGATCTATCCCGTTGACATCCCAATGTGGTTCGTCAATTAACTCCAGGAAAAAGGCAAAGCGCAATTCCTTGCTGATCCTTTCCGCAGTGAACCGTAGAGAGTTGTGAAGACTGTTGCGTTGGGAAGTGGATAGAAACAGCCTTTGACTGAAGACAAAGAGGGTCGATACAGCAGCCATTAACACCAGGATGATGGCCAGGACGGCCAGCGTTTCAATGATGGTAAAACCCTGCTTATTCCGGATCATTCCTCCAACCCCTCATTGGGGATAAAAGTAACATAAACAATTTCCCCCTCGGGCAAGCCTGCGGCAATCTTTTTCACCGTAACCAAGGTTCCTTCCACCTCGATGCCCAGATTCTCAAACCGCAAGGTGTAGGGCTCGCGGACAACAATAGCCTCATCATCTGCCTCTTCGTTTTGAATAACTGCCTCTATGTCCTTTTGGGTATCATGAAGTACGTCACTTCTGTTTTCTGCGGTATGCATCCCTTTTAAACCGCGCAGCAAAAGGGAGCTGACGGCCAGGATGCCAATCAGAAGTATAGCTGTGGCAACGATAACTTCTACAAGGGAAAAACCAGATTTTTTCCTGAGGTACTTCACATTATACCCCTCCCTGGCAACTTAATTGGACCAGGAGCCTTTGATATAAGTAGTAACCTCAATTGGCTGAGGCTCTTGGGGCTCAAACTGAAGGTCCGACAGCCAGTCCCAAATTTCCTGAGCATCGGCAGCAAATTCCACGCGACTGGCGTTCTTGGACTCAAATTCTTTACAGACTATTGCTCCCCGCACATATCCCGAGTTGTGCAGGGTGACCAAAGCGTTGGGAGCGTAGATTACCTGGACATATGCCATGCTGGCATTTGACAGTTTGACGTCGGTGCCGCCGGTGAAAATACTTCCCAGGATCAAACCGCTGTTTGCCAGGTCAAAGTCTGCCTTCTCAGCATAGATGGAACCGCAGAAAGTACAACTGTTGTTGATCTTCAGTTTTGAACTGGCACCTTTGTAATAGAGGAGAGCTTTATTGGGATCGTTGGTGTTGACATTAAAAGTACTGCTGTTTTTAAATTCCAATTTTTCTTCGACATAGAGAATCAGTTTTCCTGAGCCAACAATCTCCATTTGCGAAGAATTATTAAGTGAGAAGTTTTTTGCCCTGATCTTCATAGTACCTGAGCCGACATTAAAAATCAGCTTTCCGGAGTTGGTGACGGTGATATTGTTATAATAGCCGCTTTCGGAAACAGAAACGGTGCTGGTACCGACACTGAGATTCCCCCGGTTGGGCAGATCGGGAAACTCAGGGAAGATGGGCAGGGGGTACTGCCGCTCCTCGTCAAGGTTGGTGATAATGCCGTAAACCTGTGCACTGTTTTTGATGGTAACCACTCGGGAAGGATTGGCGCCGATACCCACCTGAACACTGCCGTCCACTATGGAAGCATTGTTTAAGTACACGTCGCCAGCCAATACGGTGTGGGTGCCGAGGTTGCCATCTATGATGCCTGCATTGCCGATAGTAATGCTGCCCTCGGCAAAAACAGCCATGTCAAAAATGGGGTAGACAACTTCCGGTTCCGTGTAAATTGTTTCGGTGCGGGGCTCCAGGGAGAAGGTGAGCCGCTCATAATTTTCGCCTGAGTAGCCCGTCGAAGAAATGAGAATCCTGTCATCATCATCTTTGGAGACGCTGACTGTAAACCTCGCACCATTTTCCAGGACTACTTCATCATAGCCCCGGGCAAGAACCTGAGGGATGGCCTCAGGATGTGCCAACAGATATGAAGCCACAGCATCGGTAGCTCCCCTGGCAATGTAAAGTGCCTCGGCATTTCTCTGCTGGCGGACACTTTGTTTCAGGTCTGCATAACTTAAAGCAACCAGACCAGCTCCCAGTAGGAGAAGACACAGAGTCACCGACAAGGCAACCAACAAAATCGAACCCTTTTGATTGCGAACCAACACTGATAGTGCACCACCTTTCAATATTATTCAAGTGCATCAAATCTCAAGCAAACCAATTTCTGTACAAATAATCTAACATATTCACAGCCCCATGACAATAGAAACGTAAAATTCTGCCAAAATATCCCCCCAAAACATGGCAATCAAGGATCCAGCCGCCAGGAAGGGGGCAAAGGGCAATGCCTTACCCCGGGTTCCCCGCAACAACAGCACCGTCGCCAACACTCCGCCAATGACTATCGCCAGGACCAGGGCGATTAAACCTGCCTTCCAGCCCAGCCCCAGGCCTATGGCCAGGGCCAATTTAATGTCTCCACCACCCATTCCTCCCCGACTTACTACTGCAATAAGAAATAAGATGCTGAAGAGGATTATCCCTCCCAGGAGATGCCCCCACTGGGCGGTGAGCAGGGCAGCAATGGCCAGAATTGCTGCTGCCCCCAGGCTGACCTCATCAGGGATCTCCCGGTGAGATATATCTGTGGCCACGCTGATAATCAATGCCAGGGACAGAGTACAGTATTGCAAGGTAGTAACTGAGAGCTGCCATTTATAGCCGATTGCGGCAAAGAGCAAAGCGGAGACAAGTTCCACTGCCGGGTAACGCAAGGAAATTTTCCCCTGGCACATGGCGCACTTTCCCCTGAGCGCAAGCCAACTAATCAGCGGCAGCAAATGTTGGGGGCGCAACTTGCCCTGACAATGGGGACAGTGGGACGGTGGCCAGACAATGGACTCATTGCGGGGCAGACGCCAAATACATACATTGGCAAAGCTGCCAAGGACAGAACCAAGGACAAAAAAGGTAATGAGCCAAAACATCTTACAACCTGAAGGGATTATCCCGGCCTGGAGCTTTGTGGGGAGTGATGGGGTCAAAGTCCTCGGCAAAAATGTCCAAGTCAATGGTGCACTGCAATTTTCCGTCAGAAGCTGCCCTAAAACTGGCAGAATCCACTATTACCAAGCGAGAGTGGTTTTCTAAAAAAGTGAGGTATTTTACCAAAGCGGGATACTGTCCCGTCAAATTGATAGATATTGATGTTACCATAAACTGCTCCCGGGCGGAGGGTTCGGAGATGCTCAGCCTGTCGACGACCAGCTTTTCACCCAGGGCCACTTTTTCCAGCTCGGTGATAAATTCTGCCAACAACCCCACCTGGGGGATGCGAATCCGCTGAACCTCCAGCTCCTGCTCCAGGGCAACGGTGTCAATGGCATTTAGCTCATCCAAGCGCTGCTGCAAGCTATCCCGTTTCCCCTGGCGGGCATCGAGCTCAGCCTGAGCGCTCTTTACCCCCTCCAAAGCCGGTGACAGCCCAAAAAACCAGACGGCGACATTGATAATGATGACAGCGATAATTGCAATAATCCACTTGTGTTGGGTAGTAAGCTTACTCGCCATCTTCTTCCACCTCCCGGCCGTACCAGCTCCGCAATATCATGTCAAACTTCTTGCCTGGAGTGACTTGACTGAGGCGGACGACTTCCAACCCGGATTCCGCCTGGATGCTTCCCCAAAACTTCGCCGCCGTCTCGATGGTGTTTACTTCGCCGGAAATGCGGATGTCCCCGGATGGGGAGAAATCAAGAGAGTCAATACGCAGGCCTGGAACCATGGCTCTTTCCACCACTGAAGCTGCAGGGTGCCAAAGAACCGATTCACTTATTTCAGTATCGATGTACTTCTTGTAATTGTTGACCCGAACCTGGAGTTCTTCCCTCCAGAGGTTTTCATCCACTTGGTGCTGGAGCTGGGCAATTTCGTTTTCCACTGCCTGGATTTTGTTCCAGGTTTCAACCCCGTCAAGATGCAGGGTCAGCCAGTATATGCTGATGGACAAAAGGTTGACCGTCAGCACAATGGTGACGAGGATTGGCCAAAGCCTAACCGATGGTTGTGGTCGGTATTGCGGGGGCAAAAGATTTACTTGAATTTGCATCTATTTCCCCCCCCACATACCGGCGCCCAAGGCCACATTGTACATAATTTTGTCATGCCTGGGGGTGCGGTCCCTGCTGGAAAACTCAGCAAAGCCCACCTCCACTCCGGCAATTTGCCGGATGACCGAGGGAATTCCCCTGGTCAGGGCAGCCCCGCCCGACAGGTAGACTCTCTCATACCGGCCGGAGGCACCTTGCTCGAAATTAGCCTTGTAATATTCTAAGGAACGCTCTATTTCTCTGCCAACCTCTCGCAGCCAGGAATCCAGCCAGCCCTCCTGGTACTCGCCGCGAATTTTCGCAGCTTCAGCCTCGGCGTAGGACATCCCGCTGACAGAAGCTATGGCTCGGGTAGCTTCAACCCCTCCCACCGACGCGCTGCGGGAAAAAATCAGATGGGTGTCGTTGAAGAAGTGAATCTGAGTGGTTTCAGCGCCAATGTCAATGATCAGGGACGCCCCTGTGGCCGTTTTCAACAACCAGCGCCCCAGGGCCAATGGGGCCACGTCCAGGGCCACCAGTTTCAGGCCCGCTTCATTAATCGCCCGGACATAGCGGTCGATGACGGAATCCCTCACTGCCACCAGGAGAATATCCTGCATCTCTCCTTCTTCACTGATGACAGTGTCCTGAACCAGCCAGTCCAATTGGGCTTCCTCAAGGGGGAAGGGCAGCACACGCCTTGCCTCCCAGTGAATGGCCTCGGCGAGGTCCTTTGCCTTTAAGCGGGGAAGCTGAATATGTCTCAATACCAAGGTGCTGGCCGGTAAAGTTGTCACCACTTGATGATTGACCAATTGCTTGTTTCGCAGCTGCTGGCGCAAAAAATCTGAAACAGCCTCAGCATTTTGTAAAACTCCCTTGCTGACTGCTCCTTGGGGAGTTGGCAGTCGCAAGACAAGGGGCTTGCCCCCCCTGTGGGGAACGCATAGTTTGATAGATGAGCTGCCGATGTCCAGTCCCAGTTTATATTTCTTGGATAGTGCTGCCATGGGCTGGCCCCCTTTCTGGTTAATATAAGACGAAGATTAATATAAGGGAGGGGCTAGACAGGGCATGCCCTGTCTGGCTGTTAGTTTTTAGCCTTAGTCGCCGGTGCCGCCTTCACCAGGATCATTGCCGGTGCCTTCTTCTTGTTCTATGACGAAGAATTTGTAAACCTCTGATTTGTTGTCTCCAGAGTTAGGCGCCAGTGCCTTAATGACATGCTTTTTGCTCTTGCCATGGAGCGTAAGCTCAGAAACAGTAGTACCTTCGCCTTGGTCAGTAGATACAACGTTGGTATCATCGAGGAATTCCATCAATTCTCCCCAGGTAATCATCCCGGTGTGCCAATTTTCCTTATTCTGCTTGTGGGCCTCCAGTTCGATGGAGAGGATGGCGTCGTTGAGAATCTTGGCGGTAGCTTCGTCAGCGGCAAGTCTGGCGTCATCAATCCGCTTGATGACCCGGGGGGCTGCCAGGGCCACCAGGATGCCAATGATGGCGACAACGACCAGCACTTCGATAAGGGTAAAGCCCTTATCATCTTTTAATGTCCGACAGAAAAAGTTCAACATTTTATTACCTCCTTTAATATGTTGGGATATTATAGGTGACAGATGCTTGCGCCTTCAGCACCACCTCCTTGTAATATTATCGCAGACGGAATAAGCAATTTTACTGGACAAGGCTGCCCATTTCGAACATTGGCAGCATCACCGACACCAGCATAACGCCAACTATTAAAGCTAAACCCAAAATCATTATCGGTTCGATAATTGAGCTCAGCCTGTCCACTGTGTACTTGACCTCATCCTCATAGAAGTCGGCAACTTTGGAAAGCATGTCATCCAAAGCCCCTGCCTCTTCCCCCACCCGGAGCATGTGCAGCACCAGGGGAGTAAAGTGGGGCGAACTGGCAAGGCCCTGGCTGAGAGTCATTCCCTCCGTCACCCCTTTGCGGGCGTGGAGAATGGCGCTGGAAAATTCCACATTGTTGACCACCCGGGCGACTATTTCCAGGGCCTGGACCATGGGGACCCCGCTGCCAACGAGGATACTGAGGGAGCGGCAAAATCTGCCGATGGCTGAGTTCCTGAAGATGACTCCAAACTTAGGTACCTTTAAGCTCCACCTTTGAATGGTGTGGCGGCCCTTGGTAGTACCTGACCATCTCAGAATGGCAACTATTGCAATAATTATTGCCGGGATGAGGATGAAAAAGTATTTTTTAATTATATCGCTGAGAGTGAGCATGGCAACGGTTATACCTGGCAGTTCTTGCTCTGCCTGGGCAAACATGTCGGCGAAACCGGGAATAACAGTGGTAAGGAGAGCAATTACAACTACTACGGCCACAATGCCGATAACCATGGGATAAGTTGTGGCAGATTTGACCTTTTCCCTGATCTCACTTTGGTTCTCAAAGTATTCCGCCAGGCGATTGAGGACAACATCCAGGGAACCGGAGGCCTCGCCGGCTTCCACCATGCTGATAAAGATGTTGGGAAAAACGTCCTTGTGTTTATAACATGCCTCGCTGAAGGTCTTGCCGGCTTCCAGTTCCTTGGCAACATCTGTCAAGATTTCTGTCAACAAAGGGTTTTCCGACTGGGAAGAAATTGCGGTGATGGATGAAATAATCGTCACGCCCGCATTGGTCATGGTAGACATTTGCCGGCAGAAAACGGCAAATTCCTTAAGGGCAATCGCCTTCTTTTGAAAAAGGGAGGTACTCTTCTTCTTGATCTGTCCCGGGGCCAGGTCCACAATAATCAGCCTTTTCTCTCGGATCATCTCGGCAGCCCGGTTGATGTCATCGGCCTGAATTTGCCCCGATATTATTTTACCGGTGAAATCCCTGGCCCTGTAGCTGTATACATTGGGCATGGTGTCACCCCCTCTGCAAATTTACAACTGAACTGGCTCGATAAGTCCCTGGTCAACCAGCATTTTCAGAGACTGTTCAAAGGTCTGCATGCCAAATTTTGAACCTGTCTCCATGGCAACAGGAATCTGATGCAATTTCCCTTCCCGGATTAAGTTTTTTACGGCAGAATTGCCCACAAGGATTTCACAGGCCAAAACCCGTCCCTTCTCCCCCTTCTTGGGCAACAGCCGTTGCGCCACGATACCGCGGAGGGTATCGGCCAGCTGTACGCGAATTTGCTGCTGCTGATGGGCAGGGAAAGCGTCGATGATCCTGTCAACGGCTGCAGGGGCGCCGGAAGTGTGCAAAGTAGCTAAAACCAGGTGCCCTGTTTCCGCCGCCGTCACAGCGGTAGATATGGTTTCCAGGTCCCGCATTTCCCCTACCAGAATGACATCGGGGTCCTGGCGCAAAGCTGCCCGCAGGGCGTTGGCGAAGGATTTGCTGTCCTGATGGATTTCCCTTTGGTTGACGATTGCCTTTTTGTGCTGATGCACATATTCGATGGGGTCCTCCAGGGTAAGTATGTGACAGGCTCTGGTGCTGTTAATTTCATTTATAATTGAAGCCATGGTTGTAGATTTTCCGCTGCCGGTGGGGCCGGTAAAGAGAACCAGTCCCTGATGCAACTCAGCAAAAGAACGCACGGCTGGCGGAATACCCAGTTCCTCAAAGGGGGGGATTCTATCGGGAATGAGGCGCAATGCTGCAGCAGGCACTCCTCGCTGGAAGTAGATATTGACCCTCAGACGGTTATGAGGTGCCTGATAGGTAAAATCCATTTCCCCTCTCGCCACAAAAGCCTCATACCTGTCGCCGGCCAGTTCCCTGACAATTGCATCCAGCACTTGTGGATTCAGATTCTGTTTGCCGACAGGGAACAATTCACCGTCGATTCGGACCAAGGGCGGGCGACGATTGGTGAAGTGAATATCTGAAGCTCCTCTTTGCCTTGCATACTCGATAATGTCCAGTAGACTCATGCTGTACCCCCTGGTTCAATCAATGGTATTTTAGATATAGTCAAGGCCAACCACACGGACTACCTCTTCCCGGGTTGTCAGCCCTAATTTAACTTTCTCCATGCCATCCTGATACATGGTAATCATACCATCGGCCATTGCCATCTTGCGTAACTCCGAGGCCCCGCGTCCTTCAAGGACAGCCTGGCGCAAGGTATCTGTAAAAGTCAACACCTCATGCACAGCCAATCTGCCCTTAAACCCGGTTTTATTGCACCGGCTGCAACCCTCGCCCTTGCAGTCGCGGCATAACCTGCGCACCAGGCGCTGGGCAACGATGCCGTTGGTGGCAGCCACCACCAGGAACGGGGGAAGGCCCATTTCAACCATTCTCGTCAAAGTAGAAGGCGCATCGTTAGTGTGAATAGTGGAAAGCACCAGGTGGCCGGTAAGGGCAGCGCGAACAGCTGTCTCCAAGGTCTCGGTATCCCGAATCTCTCCAATCATGATGATGTCCGGGTCCTGGCGGAGAAGAGCCCGAAGTCCCGCATTAAAGGTCATGCCGATCTTGCTGTGGACGTTGACCTGATTGACGCCCGCCAGACGATACTCCACCGGGTCCTCGACAGTAGACAGGTTTAAATGGGGAGAGTTAATAAAGTTCAGAGCGGAGTACAGAGTTGTGGTCTTACCGCTGCCGGTAGGGCCGGTAACCAGGACCATACCATAGGCTCTGGTGATAATGTCCTGAAACTTAGTGTAATTAGCCTCACTGAACCCCAAGTCAGTCAGCTTAAGGAGAATTGATTCCGGGTTGAGAATACGCAAAACCACTTTTTCTCCGTAAATTGTAGGCATGGTGTTCATACGCAGGTCGACACTGCTGTCCTCGCCCAGCATAAACTTGATTCTGCCGTCCTGGGGAACCCGGCGTTCGGCGATGTCGAGATTGGCCATAATCTTTAACCGGGATACGATAAGGGGATGAGTATTGCGCGGGGGAGTCATGCGCTCGTACAACAAGCCGTCAATGCGGTAGCGGATGATCAGGGAATCCTCCCTGGGTTCCACGTGGATGTCACTGGCACCCTCGTTGACTGCCTGCTCAATCATATTGTCCACCATGCGGACAATAGGAGCGTCATCAACCAGAAGTGATAATTCCTCTACGTCAAATTTGTCCTCCGGTTCGGCCTCCTGGGCAACCCGCTCCATGGACTCCCGCATGGTATAGTGTTGGCGGATGACCCTGTCCAACTCGGACTCGGCCGCAATGACAGGGATTACCTGACATCCGGTGGCCAGGGCAATGTCATCGATGGCTACGACATTTTTGGGATCAGCCATGGCAACAGTCAAACGGTCGCCGACTTTTTCCACGGGTACAGACTTATATCTCTTAACCAACTCAGCATCAAGAAGCTTCAAGACCTCAGGCTTCAGCTGGTAGGCATCGAGATTAACGTGGGGAACCCCCAAATGGAATTCCATAATTTCTATGTATTGTTGCTGGGTGAGAACGCCAATTTCTGTAAGGGCCTCGGCAATATTGCTTCCTTTGTTGGCGGCCCGGGCTTCTTCAATTTGCTGGGGGGTAGCCATCCCCGTGTCCAGCAAAAGTTGCTCCAATGACTGGTACATACTCTCTCCCCCGTGTAATGAACCAATAGTTTTAAAACCTAAAGGTTCATGTATTAAGTATTCTACATAAACTTGGAAAATCCTTGTCCCTCAAAAAGTTTTTTCGCTTTACCGCATAAAAGTTTTACCGGCATAAACGAGTGTACCATTACAGATTTCTCATGTCAAGTAATAATTTTGAGGGTAAGGCAGAAAAAATATCGGGAAAAATACCAGATTACAAGCCTTATTCGACACAAAACTTTTTTTTCCCTGCCAAATACCTGAAAAAAATGACTTTCCCGGTCTGTTATTGCTGAAAATTGGCCTGTTTTTCCAAGTATGCACATAGTACTCTTCCGTCAAGACTTTGGTCCTGCAACCCACCCGGATAATGTAACTTCCGCCCTCTCACTGACTGCTGAAACAGTAACCTCCCAGCCGCCATCACTGTCTGCAATCTTTACGGCTAACAGAATATCCGGGTCAGGCCATGAAATCTCCCCGGCACCACCAGACTGAAGGTCTCTCTCAATCAGTTCCAGGGCGCCCCAGGCGGCTCTTTGCGCCCTGGCCCAGTGATAATCATCCAGGGCAGATTCCAGGTCAGAGCGGGCAATAGTGATAAAGACCCCTGCCGCAGGCAGGGCAGTCAGGCAAAGGATAAGGGCAAGCAACATAGCTGAGCCTTTTTTGTTCATTAATTACCCTCCAGGAAGTAGCAACAGCGGTAGCATTCTCCGGGAAAATAAAGTTCTGCCCACAACAAGTCTCCTTCCCGCCGGAAACTCACCGACTCGACTATCCCCAAGGGATAATATGCACTGCCCAGGCCCCTGTAAAAGGATTTTTCGGCAGTAACCCGGTAGATGCACTCTCTGTTCTCTTGGACTATTCGCAGTTCTGAAGCAGTGACCAAGACCTCCTCTGCATCCCTCAGGTCCTGGTCCAGGTAGGCAAAAGCAACAGCAGCCCATTGCCGCTGGCGGCAGGCCTCATTGTATTTCAGCCAGGTTTGCCAAAAAGTCACCAGCAGGGCGCAGACCACTGCCGCCAAAATCAGCACCTGGGCTGCAGCAATCAAGGCCTCCAGGGCGGCCATTCCCCCCTTATTCATGGTCCCCCCACCAACCGCAGGGGTTCAGCCAATCCCGGACCCGAGACCTCTGCCTGCCACAGTATGTAGCCCTCCCCTTCCAGGACAGTGAGAGTGCTTTGGAGCTCCCCCTCCCACAGAAAGGGTTCAGCCACACCGGCTGCGGCTTGTTCCAGATGACTGGCTGCCAACAGACGCCCCCGGGTGACAGCCTGGGAGGCCCGGAAGATTTGCATGGCACCTGCCAGCGCTGCCCCCAGGACCAGGGCAGCCAGGGCAATCACTGCCGCCGCCATAATTACTTCCATTAAGATGAACCCCCTGAATCCCCTCATTGATCATTGCTCCGGATTGCAGTGGCTGCAGTATACTGTCGCTTCCTGGCCTTGATACCTTAGCTTGTACTCGGGCTTCACTTCCTCGCTGGCAAAGGGGCATTGCAGTTCTTCTCCCGTGAGATAGCCCTTTGCTTTTAAAAACTGCACCAAGTCGACATCGACGGGTACAGGCCTCCCCTCCGTCAGCCTGTACCTCTCCACCTGGGCAAAGAGGATATGGACATTGGCAGCACAGGCATCCCTACGCCCTTGTTCCACAGCGTTGATGTAGCTGGGAATGGCAATGGCTGCGAGAATCCCGATAATGGTCACCACCACCAAAATCTCCATCAGGGTAAACCCTTTACAACTTCTTAACATTTCTTTCTCCTTTAATAATAATTTTGCCTCCTGAACTGCTTTAGAAGACCCTGGCCAACTGCAGCACCGGTAGCATCAGCACCAGCAACATTGCCGCCACCATCCCGCCAACTATCAATACCGACACGGGTTCAAGGAGGCGCTGGAAGTTTTCCATGACATCCTCCAGCCCCTGCCGGTAGTACTCCGTTGCTCTTGCCAAAGCCTCAGGCAGCTCCCCTGTAGCTTCCCCCTGGGCCACAAAGGAACGGAGCACCCCCGGGCTTCCTTCCAGACCAGAGTAAAGACTGCGCCCTTCCCGAATAGCCTCCAGTGCTGCAGGCCCAGGTCCACGGCGGGACACAGCAGCCGCCATAGTCAGTGCCTGCTCAAGGGTATGTCCTGCCTGGGTAATCATCGCTGTGACCAGGCAAAACCAGTAGCAATACAAGGTCCCAACCAAGGGCAATTTCGCCAGGGTTCGCCAGCGCACCCTTTTGGCCAAAAACCTGCAACCCCCTGCGAAAACCGCTGCAAGCCCTATTCCTGCCAGCAGCATGCGAGTTGGAGTCACCGCCTCCGCAAGGGCAAAAACCCAGCTGGTGGCTGCAGGCACCCTTGCCCCCAGCACAGCGTAAAGGCTGCTAAACCCCGGCACAACATACCACAGGGCGATCATCCCGCTGCCCAGGGCAACAATAATAAGCAATAGAGGGTAAAAGAGGATCCGCAGCAGCCGGTTTTTAACGACTTCCCTTTCCCGGTAGTAGTGGGCCAAGGTGTCCAGGGCGGGCAAGAGACTGTCCCCGGTTTCGCCGATCTCCGTCACCCCCCGATAAAAGGCGGGGAAGAGCCGGGGATAATTCCCCAACTGCTGGGAAAAGCCATACCCCATGGTCAGCCCCAGGGCCATCTCCCCTGCGACTCTGCTGTAGCCCTTGTGGGGAAACACTGTGGCCAGCTGCTTAAGGCTTGCCACCAAAGTCAAACCTCCTCGCAGCATCGAGGCCAGTTGGCGGGTAAACATGGCTAAGCTTTTCATAGCCCCTCCTCCAGGGAAAGGGAAAGCTGCCGGAACTGGGCCTCATCGGTGAGTCCCTCCCTCAGCTTTGCCCTGCAGTCATCGAGGATGGTGACACCGGGAGGGGGCAGCGGAGAGCCATTGAGGATTGCATCCTTTACAGCCCCGCTGACCACCAACAGTTCAAAGACACCGGTGCGGCCGTAATAGCCACTGTCAAAGCAGCGGGGACACCCTCCCTGGCAGGAGCAGGGAATGCGCACCAATCTCTGGGCCAATACCCCGTTAAGGGCCGCAGCCACCTGGTAGCGGGCGCAATTCATATCCAGCAAACGCGCCACCGCCGACCGGGAATCCTGAGTATGCATGGTGGCCAGGACCAGGTGCCCCGTCAAAGCGGCCCGGAGGCTAATGGCAGCGGTTTCGGAGTCCCGGATCTCGCCCACCAGCATGACATCGGGGTCCTGGCGAAGGGCACCCCGCAAAGCGGCAGCAAAATCCAGCCCGCCCCGGTAATTGACCTGGGTCTGGATAATGTCCTCCATGCGGTACTCCACCGGATCTTCCATGGTCATAATGTTCAGGCGCTGCCTGTCCAACAAGTTCAGCGCGGCATACAAAGTCGTCGTCTTGCCGCATCCTGTAGGTCCTGTAACCAGAACCAGCCCTTGCCCCTTGTAAAAAAGACGGGCAAAGGCCTCGCAGGTCTTGGCATCCATACCCAGGGAAGACAGCTCCTGCTCCAGGGGCTGCACCGGAAGCAAGCGCAGCACCAGTTTTTCTCCCAGGATGGTAGGCTGGCTGGCCACCCGGATGTCCCAGCTCTGCCCCCTGCAAGTCAAACGCATGCTGCCATCCTGGGGCAGCATGCGCTGAGCAATGTCCATACCTGCCTGAACTTTTATGCGGCTGCACAGCTGCTTCCCCTCGGGGTCAGGCAATATCTTAAAAAAAACAAGGCTGCCATCCACCCGCAGGCGTATCCGCAGCGCATCCTGTGTCGGTTCCAGGTGAATATCTGTTGCCCGGGCTGCCACTGCCTGCTCCAACAACTCCAGGCTCATCGCCGGTATCCCCTTTCTACCCGCACGCGGCCGGAATGGGTGGCAACCACAACCTCAACCCTGTACTCCGAACCCTGGTATACCAAGGAATAAGTCCCTCCTGCCGGGCACCTGCCCGTGCCATAAAAGACAAGGGGATTGGTGGACAGCTTTTCCCATTCCACTCCTGGAGGCAGTTGAATGCAGCGGGAAGGGGCAAAGGCATCTTCGCTCAGGATGTAATATGCCTTGCCTCCCCGGTCAAAGAGCACCCTGTATGTACTGTTTTGGGCTACAGCCCGCTGGCGGGCGGCCTGCAACTCCCGGGCCAGTTCCTCCGCCCCCCGCTCCACAGCCAGGACTTCATGGGTGGATGTGGCCAGGGGCAAAAAAGAAAGGGCAAGGACAGCGGTTATCGCACAGGCCACCAACAGGCTCCCCAGGCTAAAACGCACCTTCATCACCTCTTTCGAATTTATTAATTCGCTGGAAGATTATTAATTCCTGCAAATATTAATCTACCCTAAAAAAATAAAGCGCTTCAAAAGGCTTTATGATTGTCGATTTTTTTCCTGGGGACTTGCCGTCAGCCCCCGGGCCTTCAATATACGCAAAACCAGGCCTTCAAGCTTGCGCATTATCTTTGTGCCAAAAAACTCTTTATCACTCACAGGCACCACCAGGATGGTGTACACACCAAGGCGATTGCCCCCTAAAACGTCGGTGAAAATCTGGTCGCCGATGACAGCAGTTTCGTCGATAGTAACCCCCATAGCCTCACAAGCCAACCTGAAGGCCCTGCGCCGGGGCTTGACTGCCTTGGAAATCGCCGGCACCCCAAAGGCTTCGGCGAACTTCCGCACCCTTTCCTGAGAGTTATTAGATACTATATAAACAGAAAAACCCTTGTCCTGAACTTTTTTTAGCCATTCCAGCAGCTCCGGGTTGGGCAGCGGATCGTCCCAGGAGACAAGAGTGTTGTCCAAATCAGAGATTATCCCGCGGATGCCCTTAGCACTCAGTTCGTCCAGATCCAGGTCATAAATGCTGTTTACATAATAATCAGGTACTAGTTTTTTTAGCACCGAAACCACCTCCTTCTTAGCCATCACATATAGTTCGTGAAAGGTGGTGGAATATCCTGCATGAATTTTTATCGCCCTTGGTTATTGGTGAGCATGCGCAGGGCTCTCTTTTCTATTCGCGACACATAGGAGCGGGAAATCCCCAGTTTCGCAGCAATTTCTCTTTGGGGCCAGCTGCGGCCGTCTGCCAGGGCGAACCGCCTTTCCAGCACAAATCTCTCCCGCGGGGGGAGGCTTTTCATCGACTCCATCAGGCGGGCAACCTCGATTTTCTGATTTACCTTCTCAAAGATATCAGACTGATTGCCCAATATGTCCATTAGCGAAAGCTCATTCCCCTCCTGGTCCACCCCCAGGGGTTCCTCCAGGGAAATATCATCCCGATTCTTCTTCATTGCCCGCAGCTGCATGAGGATTTCGTTTTCAATGCAGCGGGCAGCATATGTGGCCAGCTTCACCCCCTTTGCCAGATCATAGGTGTTAATAGCCTTGATCAGACCCAACGTGCCAATGGAGATGAGATCGTCGTTTTCCAGACGGGTGTTGTCATACTTCTTCACAATATGGGCCACCAGGCGCAAATTGTGCTCAATCAAAATGCGGCGGGCCTCCTCATCTCCCTGGGCCAGGCGCAACAGGCATTCCCTTTCCTTTTCCGGATCCAGGGGATGCGGAAAAGAGTTGTTCTTGATGTGAGAGACCAACAGGGCCAACTCTTTGACAGCCATGGCCATAGCCATTAACAACCCAGTTATCAACGGCTCCCCCCCTTCCCAGGCGTACGTATACTAGTATATGCCCGCTAGCCTGGAAAGGTGCCTGTTGCTGACTATTCTCCCTTCAAATCTGCCAGTCCCTGCACTATCTCTGCCACAATGCTCCCCCTTTCCACTGCCCTTCCCCTGTCGGGAACCTCCGCCATGTAGACCACCACATACTTGGGATTGCGCCAGGGGAAAAAGCCTCCGTACCAGCGAAGATGGTAGCCCATGGGGGGAAGGGGGTCGGAAGTGCCTGTCTTGGCGGCCAAGGCAGCTGCTGCCGCAGGATAGAGATTGTGATCAAAATATCCCGTCTGTCCCTCGACAACTGCATTGCGCATCAGCTGCGTCACCCTGTCTGCCGTAGCGGCACTCATAATTTTTTCTTCTTTCACCCCGGGAGGGCGGACTTTCTTTGTCAAATCCTGGTTGACCGCCAGCACCAGCCTGGGCTCCACCCACCAGCCTCCGTTGGCAATGGAACTCAGCATTACTGCAGTCTGCAAGGGAGTGACTTCCAGCTTGTTCCCCCCCATGGCAAAATGGTTGGCCAAACCGGCAGCTGTAGCCAAATCTTCCGGGGCCGGCACACTCCCGGCACCGACTTCCTCGGCAGGCAGTTCAATGCCAGGCTTTGTGCCCAAACCCATTGCCATAGCCATAGCCAGCAATTCCTTCCCCCCCACCTCCTGGGCCAGTTGGGCAAAATACAGGTTGCAGGAATTGGCCAGGGCAGCAGACAAGTCCTGTTCTCCGTGGGGACCGTGGGCACATTCAAAAACATTCCCCCCCAGTTTCAAGGTGCCTGAGCAGGTAAAGCGGGCGTTGACCAGCTGCGGATCTTTTTCCAGTGCAGCTGCAGTGGTCACCACCTTTACCATTGAGGCCAGGGGCTGCATATCTACAATATTGGATTTGCGGGCAGCCCGGTTATACTGGTGGCTGGAACCCTGGATGACAGGTCTGCTGGCCATAGCCAGGATGTCTCCATTATTGGGATCCATCACCACCAAGGCTCCCCAGGGAGGGACCCGGCCAGCTTCAATGTATTTATCGAATATCTCTTCCACCAGTTGCTGAATTTCTATGTCCAGGGTGAGGACTATATTGGGCTGTTTGCCTGGCTCAATAATACTGCGGTAGCCCAGCCCACCAATGAGCCGGTCCCTGGCATCCACCATGGCCAGCACCCCTGGCCGCTGGCTGCGGAGATGAGAATCATATTTCTTCTCAATCCCCAGGCGCCCCACCAATTTTCCGGGGGGCTCCTCACCGCTGAAGGGGGGCTGAATTATACCCAAGACATGGCAGGCAAGACTCCCATAGGAGTACCGGCGAAAATTGCCCTCCCTGTCCCATTCCCCCGCCACCGGCACAATCCAGTGAGGCAGCTCCGCTGCAGAGGGAAGAGGAACACTCAGGGGCAGGGGAAGACTCTGCTCTGAACGCAGGATTATTTCTTCGGGGCTGAAGCCCGAGTGCCGAGACAGCAGCTCCAGGTAAACTTCGAAGTCGGGATACTTCTCGCCCACGCTGGCGAAAACCGCCACCCCCGGCTGCAATTTTGCTTCGGTAAAAGGGCGCAGCTTGCGGTCGAGAATCGCCCCCCGCCCCTCACTGCCATGGCCCCAGCGATAATACACTGTGCGGCTGTGATACCTGGCAGCGATGGCGGCCAGCTCTCTGCCGTGGAGCAACTGCAGCCAGGCCAGGCGGGCGACAAAACTGCCCGCCAACACCAAAAACACCACCATCAAACTTACAACCCGGCGCCCAAACCCATCCAGCATAAAAACACCCCCAGCATATTTTTGCCGGAGGCCCTCATATTATGCCGAAGCAAGGGGACGGTTCTGGCGCTTCCTTCGCTTCCCGAAAGAAGCAAGGGGACGGTTCTGGTGCTTCCTTTTTCCAACCCAATCCCTCTATGCCTTGAAAATGATATTTGGCGAAATCCCCAATATCCTTGCCAACTGGCGCTGCGAAATGCCGTCAATTTCCTTGGCCCTGCGAAGTATTTCATCCCGGGCAGGTTTAGGTAAACTTTTTACCTGTCCAATGGTGACATCACCTAGTATGGCAATAATCAGCTCTCGCGCTTTCTCATCAGATATGCGAACTCTTCTGTTATCGTCAATGTCTATACATTTATCTGCATTGCTCATTTCATTAAATTCCTTGAAACAGGCTACAGCAGTGTGAATATCTTCGTCAAAGAAGCTCAGGACAAATTCCGGGTCCAACAGTCCCGCTGGCATTCTTTCTAACCGATAGTATCCGCGACAACTGCTCCATTTCCACTCTTCAACTCTATTAACTAATCCCGCCTTCACAGGATTTTGATGAATGTATCTGACTACAGTCTTTAAATAGGCTTCGGAGTTGACAGGCTCACTCCTGAACCTTCCTTCGAACAGATGCCCCGATGTTAAGTACTTATCATTATAGAAGAGAACATAACTGACACCTATGCGCCTCATGGTGTCAGAAATCGACTCCTTACCTTCTTTCAGCAGCATATGAACATGGTTTCCCATTAGACACCAGCCAAACACACTCAACTCGATTTCTTTTTTGTAGCGCACAAGGGTGTGTAAAAACCTGTACCTATCTTCATCATCATGAAATATTTCTTGTTTGTTTGCACCCCGCAACATAATATGGTATATCCCCGACTCACTTATAACACGGGCTTGGCGAGGCATACTCTCATCCCTTTCCTTCTGACTTAACAGACTGGCTCAGAAGCAGGTTTGCTCCAGTGTATCACAACTGGCAACGCCGCGCTGTCGAATTGTGTCGAAATAGAAAAACCCCGCCAGGGGGGTTACCGGACTATGGATTGGTTCTATCGTGGTTGGAAGCAGGAGAACCGTCCCCGTGCTTCCTAGAAGCAGGAGAACCGTCCCCGTGCTTCCTAGGCTTCGTGAAGGATTTTGGAGACTAAGAGGTCTATGGCTACAGTGTTTTCGGCTCCTTCGGGAATGATGATATCTGCATAGCGCTTAGTGGGTTCAACAAAGCGCAAATGCATTGGCCGGACGACGTTAAGGTATTGGTCGACGACAGATTCCAGGGTCCTTCCCCGCTCTTTAATGTCCCGGAGAATTCTGCGGATGATGCGGACATCGGCGTCGGTATCGACATAAACCTTAATATCTAACAAATCCCGAATGCGCTCATCTTCGAGAATGAGAATGCCCTCGAGAATTACAACAGGCCTGCTGGGAACGAGCTGAGTTTCGGGCAGGCGGGTGTGCTCCACGAAGGAATAAACGGGCTTTTCAATAGCCATCCCCCGCTGCAGCTTTTCCAGGTGCTCAATGAGAAGTGGGGTGTCGAAGGCAAAGGGGTGGTCATAATTTGTCTTCAGTCTCTCCTCAAAGCTAAGATGACTTTGGTCCTTGTAGTAGCTGTCGTGCTCCAGGACAGCAACGCTGTCCGGGGGCAGCGCATTGACAATGGCCCGGGTGACAGAAGTCTTGCCCGAGCCGGTGCCTCCGGCAAGACCAATGATCAGCGGTTTGGCATTCATTGGTCCAACCTCCTTGTCAGTGTTTTCTGTTCTCTTTAGCCTTTCTGGCATTTTTAATATGCTCGGCGTAGGTTTTGGCAAAATAATGTTCACCGCTGCCGTCGTCCTTGGCGACAAAGTACAGATAGTCTGAGGCTTCAGGCCGCAGGGCTGCTTCCAAGGCAGCCTTTCCCGGGGCAGCAATGGGCCCCGGCGGCAAACCGCCATATTTGTAGGTATTATATCGAGAGGGATTGTCTTTGTACGGGGAAATGTCCCGGATGGAGAAATCCTTGAGAATGTAATTTACTGTGGCGCAGGATTGCAGAGGCATTTTCTTCTTCAGGCGGTTGTAAAACACGCCGGCAATGAGGGGCCTCTCCTTGCCCGACACCGCTTCTTTTTCGACAATAGAAGCAAGGGTTACTACTTCATGGACGCTCATGCCCAAGTCCTTAGCTTCTGCCCGCATTTCCTCGGTAAATACCCGGTCGAACTGGCGAAGCATGATGGCAATAACCAGCTCTTCCTTGTTTTCTGCCGAAGCCCAAATCTCATAGGTATTGGGAAACAGATAGCCTTCAAGGGGAACATCCAATCCCGCTGGCAGTTCCCGGATAAACCAGTAGTCCTGCCACAGACTTAGGTCTGCAGCCAATTCCAGGAATCTCTGCTCATCGACAATGCCGCTGTCAGCCAGGCGGGAAGCAATGTCCTCCAGGAACAATCCTTCGGGAATGGTAAAACGCAAGGTTTCCCGGTGCACATCACCCTTCACCAACTTGTCCACTATTTCCCTGAGGCTAAGGTTATTGCTTAAAATATAATCCCCTGCCTGAATCTTGCCGTCCAGTTCATGGTACCGCATCCACAGGCGGAAGACTGTGCTGTTGCGGATTAACCCGGCTTCGTAGAGGATGTTGCCGGCACCGGTGCTGGAGGTGCCCTTAGGAATAGTCACCAGTATGGGGTGGTCGGAATCCCCTACAGGTTCAAGCTGGCTTTGCAGCCAGTTCCAGCCATACCAGCCGGCACCGGCGGCACCGATAATAAGTATAAGAACGATGATTAGAAATGCTTTTAAAACAGGCCGCTTTTTAGCGGGGACCTTGTCAGTTCTTTCCAATCCAATTCCCCCAGTCAGGAGTGAAGTTTTTTCCAGGCCTCATCTACAGCATCGAGTTCATCAGAGTCAACGACATAAATATATACGTCTTCCCCGTCTTCGGCTTCTTCCACGCGAAAGGCTACCAACTGCTCGAGATCATCTTCCGGCTGCAACAGGGCGTAAATCCTTCCTTTTACCGCCAGCCTTTTATATTCAATGAATTGAAGCACCTGATTATCTTCTTCATTATACAGGTGAATGAGGTCACTGTCATCAGTCATTTTTTTCACCTCTGGCTAAATAATTTTGCAGAATAAGCACCGCTGCCATTTTATCAATTGCCTTGCGGCGCTTGCGGCGGCTAATGTCTGCCTCCAGCATCGCCCGATTTGCAGCGACGGTGGTCAGGCGTTCGTCTTCCATTACAACGGGCAGGCCTGTGGCATCGGCCAATTGCTCGGAAAATTTAAGTGTTTGCTGGGCCCGGGGCCCAAGGGTGTTGTTCATATTCTTAGGCAGTCCGACGACAATCTTGCCCACAGCATATTCCCGGCACAGGCCAGCAATTTCGGCAAACACTTCCGGGGAGTTGTCCAGGACCAACAGACCCTGGGCAGTTAACTGCAAGGGATCGGAGATGGCAACGCCGATGCGCTTGTCGCCGACATCCAAAGCCATAATGCGTTCTACTTTACGGCCCCTCCCTTAAATTATTTTCAGGCACATGAGCTCACAGTGGCGGCTGCAATAGCCGCACAGGACACACAGCTCATGACGCACCTGGACCTGCCCCTGCTCCAGGCCCAGGGCCCCCTGGCCACAGGCTTGGACACAGTTGCCGCAACCCTGACACCAGTCAGCCCTGTGCAGAAACCTGCGCCGGCCCTGCACCTGGAGCAAAGTGCGGGCATCAGGGGCATGGCCCTGGAAAAGGGCCACATTACAGTCAATTTCGGCGGTGGTGGACATGCCTATTACGGCGCAGTCAAACCAGGGCTGACTGCGAACATGGTTAATTGCAGCTTGGGCGTGACGGTAAAGGGTGCCGCCACCCAGCACCTTCATGGCATATATGCCCTTGCCCTTAGCTTTGGCAGCAGCAATGGCGGTGGCCATATCTTCGCAGCTGCCGTCGTGGATGCCTACTCCCTCCATATTATAGAGGGGGTGAATGACATCGATTTCAGGATAGTCGGCGGCAGCCAACACACAGGCCACGCTGTGGGTGGATACACCAACAGCCCGGATTACTCCCTTTTCCCGGGCAGTTGCCAGCCAGTCCAGGGCTTCCCTGTGCCCCGGCAGGGTCTGGGCAGTCTGCTCGTGCAGGAGCATAATATCCAGGCAATCTATTCCTAATTCCCTGCGCGCCTTGTCCACCGCCGCCGCAGCCTGCTCCGCCGTATAAGCATAGGTCTTGGAGGCAATTACCGGCAAACCCTGCAAGCGCCTAACGGCAGCCCGCAAAACAGGATAATTCTCATAGATTTCGGCAGTGTCCCAAAAATTAATCCCTTTATCCCAGGCGTAACACAAGAGTTCAGCCCCCTGTTCTGCCGCAAGGGAAGATTGAAGGGGGCTGATAGACAAGGTGCCGAATCCCAATGGGCTGACAGCCAATGGACCCAGCTTTGTCAATTCCGGAAACAATTAGTTATTTCCTTTCAAGTAGGAGGATACTAACTCATCCAGAATATCGTCCCGTTCCAGTTTGCGGATGAGGTTGCGGGCGTTGTTGTGGCTGGTAATGTATGCGGGGTCGGCAGAGATAAGGTAGCCGACAATCTGATTAATTGGATTGTAGCCCTTCTCTGCCAAAGCTTCTGCTACTTCCAGCAAAATTTTCTTCGTTTCGTTGGCTTCATCGGTGCTCTTTTGAAAGCTGACAGTATCTTGAGTTTGCTTACTCAAAATATCCACCCCCTAAGTCTAAAGGATATATTCGCCAAACTGCCATTAACTCCTGCATAATATTACTTCCCCCTTGAAATTATTGTATTCACTTACCCTCTGCCTGGTTGGCAACCAGGCCGGCAACCAGGGCCAGGGCCTCCTTAAGCCGCGAGGGATCCTTGCCCCCGGCCTGGGCCATATCGGGGCGGCCACCGCCGCCGCCACCGGCAACCCGGGCAACTTCCCCGATGATCTTGCCGGCGTGGATACCCTTGGCCACCAAGTCCTTGCTCACCGTGGCCACCAAGTTGACCTTGTCGCCGACTATTGCCCCCAGGACGACGACACCACTGCCCAGCCTGCCCAAAATAAGCTCGGAATTATTGCGCAGGGCTGCCATATCCAAAGCGGGCACCTGGCCGGATACAACCTTGATTCCCGCCACATCTTCAGCGGCCGCCAGCAAATTGTCGCTTTCAAGGGCCAAGATTTTTGTTTCCAGTTTTTCCGCCTTCTGCTTCTGCTCCCTCAACTCCTGCTGCAGCTCTTCAATGCGGGAGACCAGGTTTTCCCGGCGTGCCTTGGCTGCCCGCGCAGCCCCTTCCAGAGTATCCTCCAGGGCAAAGAAATATCGCAGCAAGCCATTGCCGGTTACCGCCTCGATGCGGCGCAACCCGGCGCCGATGCCGGACTCGGACAGGATCTTAAAGCCCCGAATGCGGGAAGTAGTGGCCACATGGGTGCCGCCACACAGTTCGCGACTGACATCCCCCACCGAGACCACCCGCACCGTAGCCCCATATTTCTCGCCAAAGAGGGCAATTGCCCCCAGGCGCTGGGCGTCTTCCATGTTCATCTCCCTGCATTCCACCGGCAAATCAGCGGCAATAAGGGCATTGACCTCTTGTTCTATGCGCTGAATCTCCTGGGAAGTAACAGGCTGAGTATGAGTAAAGTCAAAGCGCAGCCTGTCGGCCTCCACCAGGGAACCAGCCTGGCGCACATGTTCGCCCAACACTTTCCTCAGGGCATGGTGAAGGAGATGGGTGGCGGTGTGATTAGCCTCGATATCTCGGCGCCGGGTGTCCACTTCCGCAGTGACATTGTCTCCTGACCGGAGAACTCCCTCCAGGACTCTTCCCCGATGCAGGATGACAGCGTCGCTCTTGCTGGCAGTGTCAATTTCCACCACAGCCCTTTCCCCGCGCATGATGCCGCCATCTCCCACCTGGCCGCCGCCTTCGGGGTAAAAGGGCGTCTGGTCCAGGACAATGAGGATTTCCTGGCCAGCTTCCGCCTGGTCCAGATGCTCCTTGCCATCCAGCAGAGCCAGGACACGGGCACTGGCAGAAAAAGTGCTGTAACCTGTAAAAGTAGTCGCCGGCAAATCCGCCACTAAGTCGGAAGTTCTCTCCAACAACATGGCATCGACTTGTTCCCGGGCTGCCCGGGCTTGGGCCCTCTGGCCCTCCAGGGCCTTGCGGAAACCGTCCTCGTCAACCTTCACTTGTTGCTCACCGGCAATTTCCACTGTCAGCTCCAGGGGGAAGCCAAAGGTATCATACAGGCGGAAGGCCTCTTCGCCATTCAGGACTCCCCCTTTCCCCACCTTGGCCAACAGAGATTTCAGCAATTCCATCCCCGATTGAATGGTGGCCAGGAACCGCTCCTCTTCAGCCTTAATGGTGGCAATGAGGTGCTGCGTATTGGCAGTCAGTTCCGGGTAGATGTCGGGGAAGATCTTCAGCAGCGGCTCAACTGCTGTATACAGGAAGGGGCCTTCAATGCCACAGAGAATGCCGTGGCGCACTGCCCGCCGCAGCAGGCGGCGGAGGACATAGCCCCTGCCCTCATTGCTGGGAAGGATGCCGTCGGCCAGCATGAAGGCCACGGCCCGAAAATGGTCGCCCAAAATCCGCAGGGATTGAGTGTATTTTTGATCTGCATACTCTACGCCTGCAAGATCTGCGAAATGCTCTATCAAGGGGAAAATCAGGTCGCAGTCGTAATTGGTGGGAACCCCCTGGAGGACTGCTGCCAGCCTCTCCAGCCCCATGCCGGTGTCAATATTGGGATGGGGCAGGGGGTTGTAATTGCCCTCTTCGTCTTTATCAAACTGGGTAAAGACCAAGTTCCAAATCTCCAAATAGCGGTCACAGTCGCAACCAGGTTTGCACTCAGGACTGCCGCAGCCAAATTCCGGGCCCAGGTCGACATAAATCTCGGAACAGGGACCGCAGGGGCCCACCCCGATTTCCCAAAAGTTATCTTCTTTGCCCAGACGGACAATGCGCCCGGCAGGAACTCCCATGGTATGATGCCAGATGTCCCAGGCTTCCTGATCCTCTTCATATACAGAAACCCAGAGCTTATCGACATCGATTTTCAAATCCTCCAACAAAAACTCCCAGGCCCAGGCAATTGCCTCTTTCTTAAAGTAATCCCCGAAAGAAAAGTTGCCCAGCATTTCGAAAAAAGTATGGTGCCTGGCAGTCTGCCCCACCATCTCAATATCTCCTGTGCGCACGCACTTCTGACTGCTGGCCATGCGCCGGTTAGGAGGGGTCTTGGCACCGGTAAAGAACGGTTTCAGCGGCGCCATTCCCGCCCCGATAATAAGGAGGCTGGGATCATTTTCCGGAACCAGACTAAAGCTGTCGACAATGGTGTGACCCTTGCCCTCAAAAAACTGTAAAAAACGCCTGCGTATTTCATTACCCTTCATTGCTTACACCTTCCTCAATAAAAAAATATGCCCATCCCCAATACAAGGACGGGCTTAGCCGCGGTACCACCTTGTTTACCGGACAATGCCGATCAACTCAGCAGATCTGTAACGGGATCAGCCGTGAGGCTCCTCGCCTCCACCTCGGGGGTGGCCGCCTGCAGCTTTGCCGGAACCTTTCAGCCAGGGGTTCCTCTCTGGAAGGCGCCGCAGCAAGCTTGCCCCTTCATGGGTATTTTGCCATTGATACACAAATTATATCCATCTGCCCTCAGCCTGTCAACTGCCGGGACATTGCTTCCCGCCACAACCTCTTCACTCTAAAGGAGGCAGGACCAGGTTGCGTATAACAATCCTGGCGACGGCTGCCGCAGGGACGGCGGCAATGAGGCCCCAAAACCCAAAAAACTGCCCCCCTGCCAGCAAGGCTAACAGCACCACCAGCGGGTGCAGATCCAAAGTCTTGCCCAGTACATAGGGGGAGATGAAATTGCTTTCCACCTGCTGGATGATGACAAATACAATGACGGTTTTTATAGCCAGGGTCGAAGAAGTCAACAGGGCCATAAGCACTGCCGGCACGGCGCCAAGGATGGGGCCGAAGTAGGGTATGGTGTTGGTGAGCCCGGCAAAAAGACCCCACAGCAGAGAAAACTCCACTCCCAGCACCAATAAGCTTATATATGTGAGCACCCCCACTGCCAGGGCCAGAAACAGTTGCCCTCGCAAGTACCTGCCCAAGCTGCTGTCCACTTCATGGAGAATCTTGCGGGCTCGGGACTTGCCCTTGCGGGGGATAATGTAATACAAGCTGTCCTTTAGCATGTCAAAATCCCTTAAAATATAGAAGCTGAGCACCAAGACCAGAAAAAAGCTAATCAGGCCCCTGGCAGCGTTAATTGTAACTTCAGGTATTCTTCCCAAGGCGGCCAACATCCTGGCTTCCAGTGTATCCAAACTCTTCTCCAGGGCTTGAATAATTGACAAGGGGAGGTTGAGACGGTGGGCAGCACTGTAAAACTTAGTCAGCAGCCCCTGCCCCTGCTCAAGATACTGGGGCAACCGGCGCACCAGGTTATTGGCTTCGTCGGCAAACAGTGGCAATACCCTGGCTAAGAAAATAAAGGCCATGCCAAAAAAAACTGCAAAGATCAAGATTACCGCCATTGTACGGCTTAAGCGCCGCTGTTCCAGCCAGAGGACCAGGGGATTGAGAATATAAGATATTGTTATGGCAATAAGCAGCGGCCCCAATACCGCCAATAACTGGCGGCGCAATAGATAGCTGACAATCAGGACAAGGACGAGGCCGGCAATCTGCAAGGCCCTTTTTAGCAAAGAGTTTTGAGGCAGTTTCGTCAGCATGCTTTTCCCCCCTGCTAAAAGCTTATCGCCGCCACCGGGAAAAAATTACTGGGCAGCCCGGAGGCTGCCCAGTAATTTCTCCTGTGTGCGCTACCAGGTCCGCCGGGAACGGTAGCGTTGCCTGGGCCTGTATACTGCTTCCCCTTCTTCACCCGAGGGAGTCCCCCCGGTATGTTGAGTCAATTTGGAATACATCAAGTCAAGCAACTGATCTCCAAAGGCTTTGACGGCCAGCATCCCTATCAGGCCGCCGGTAAAGAATCCCGTCCAATAGCCGCGACGCACTGGGCAATACCTCCTGTCATTGTTCCAAGGCGACCAAGGTGCCTTCAGTATTTACTTCATACAGGCACGGGCGCTTCTTGTTGTCGAAACTAAAGAGTATAAAGCAATTCCAGCAATAGTACTGGTTGGTGGCGACCTTGCCTGTGTCCCGGGAATTACATTTGGGACACCTCATGTAAATCTACCTCCAATCAATTCTCCAAGTGCAGTCATTCTCCTGAACTTTCATGAGCAATCAGCCTTGCGCCTTCAGGGACAATGATTTTCTCTGCGGCAATGTCTGCGAAAATGGGCAGGGGGAGAATATTCCTGCCGGCAAAGACGTCCTGAAGCAAACCATCAGACAGTTCCAGGGCCACCAGCTGGGTGTTCTCAACAATCAGGTCGGCCACATTGCCCAACCGGCGGCCAGAATCGGTTGCCGCCACAAGTCTGCGCACTTCCTCCAGGGTCAGCTTGCCCTGACGGAAAATGACTGCACCATCACCCTGAACAATGGCATCAGTGGGAACTACAAGGGTATCGGGGCTGAAGGCTATGTCTTCACTGGCAATATAGCCAGACTCACCCGCAGCTTTATCGGCAATGAACATCCCTGCGATGCGTTCCCGGGAGAAATCCACTAACACTTCTTCGACAACCCCAATAGAATCGCCGCTTGTATCGGTCACCGGCATTCCCAGCAAATCACTGGCCCTTTTCACCCTCGTCCCCCCTGTCACTTTGAAGTATTCCCTCTCTGGAAAAAAAAATACCGCTACCCGCTTTATGGGTCTCGCTATTACCAGCCTAACTATGTACCAACACAATTCCTGAAGATAATGGGTTATTCTCTTGGCGCCCTTGGGTCTATCTACTTTATCCGCCCCTGTAATACCTTGGAGCTGCCTCCCCATCTGGCAAGTATAGGTAAATTCTCCCTCGGTAAGGAAATTCCCTGCACCGTCATAGGTCAATATTTTCGTGCTAGTTGTGACACCGTCTATTGATTCCTCTATCCCGACCAGCCTGTCCAGGTCGTAGGTGTAGGCAGCCTCACGGCCATTCCCGAGGCTATCCAATTCATAGGAAATATTCCGTGACTAAAAAAGGCGAGCTAAAAGCCCACCTACGCTAATCCATTAATCGGGGATATTCACTCAAATAATGATAACCCACTGGATTAGTCTGTAAGGATCCACTTTTACAGACAATATCACACGTAACTAAAAGTTCCTTTGTCAAAGGTTTTTGCAGCCTGTGAAACTTTCACCGCATTGCTTACAGCACCTGTTATTGCACCGGTGATAGCACCAGATAAACCCCGGGTGACGCTGCTGCCCAACAAGGTATACTCATGGGTCCGGCCGTTGACGGTCTTTTGGGTGCGAAGGCCGTCTTCGTTGTACTTATAGCTGGTGGTGAGATCAATTCCACTAATACCCTGGAGTTGTCTCCCCACTGCCAGGTATAGGTAAATTCTCCGGCGGTCACGAATTTATTTTAATTAAGTAATTTGAAAAACTCTGATTGCACACGCGGAAACGATCAACGGTTAGGCAGTGCAGGAAATACGGATTGTAAGGAGATTGGCTGGAACAGTATAGCTCTAATTTGTCTCCCTTATCTTGTGTTGAATAAGCATTGCTAACATAAACTCAAAATTGGTTGCGTGAGTATCAATATGAAATGTTTTTTCTTTTGTTCTCAACTCGAGAGTATTGGCTCCGAACCTATAGCTCATACAATCACTATACAGTATTCTATACGTCTTATAAGGTAATGTTCTGCAAATAAAATAGTTTTTGCTTCTGAATATCTCTATTTTCCAAATTTGAGTTTTTAAAACGATAGCAACTCCAATAAAGGCTAATAAAACGAATAATATCCATTCCCATGCGGTTGCTGTACCATTTGGAAACCAAGTCATTAAGACAATGCAAGTGACAAAGAAAGAGATTTCGAGGCATCCAACCCATAAATAAGCTTTTGGCAATCGAATAACGATATGTTCTTTAGTAATACTCTTTACTATTTCTTTGTCATTGCTTTTGTCAATGATAGAAAGAATTAATCCTAGGATAATCGGAACTAGTGTGGGAATTAATATGCGAGTTAAAATCTGCATTTTGCTCACCCCATTAATATCCAACTAAATTGCGAGCGATTGCATTTCCAATTGCTCCGAAAATAAACCTGCCGGTAGAGACTTTAGCTGATGTTTTCACCGCAACCTTTTCAGCAGTATATCTTGCAATTTGCTTTGTTGCATATTTAACATTGGCTCTTCGCAATTCTCTAAAAATCCCCTTTGATGCGCTTTTCCAAGCTGCTGAAAGGCCTTTTGCATTAGCTCCCTTGCCGCCTATCGCACCACCTATTCCACCGGCTACTGTACTTGCTACTACTCCGCCAAGCGTGATTTTTTCCCCTTTAATGGCTTGTTCAGCGGCATATGTCCCTCCGCCCAAAGCAGCATTAATGCCAACAGAAGCAACAAGTCCTATGCCTGTCGAAGCCAATGCTCCCGAAATAGCCCCGGCAGCAGCATTAACACCAACCACTCCCCAGTTTACTTGACCAGTTGTTGCTAATTGAGAAAATGCGGAAACCGTACCACCTACTACTGCACCAACAGCGGCACCTATTAGCATCCAGAAATCTCCGCCATGATCAACACGCATAACAGGATTATTATCACAGTAAGCAAACAAATTTTTATCTGTTAATTCATTTGGTGAGCAAAGTAGAGTATCCGTATCATCTGCATTAATGAATCTTCCAATTTCCGGATCATAATAGCGAGATTGTAACGAATATAGTCCTGTCTCGGATGGACTTGTCTATGTATCTCTGCTCATCTATCCTGCCTTTGCTGTGGAATCCACAAATAATAACAATATAAAATGTGTTGTCTTAACGAGCAATGAATTTGTGGTTATAGACCCACAAATTCGCTTGTCAGGGAAGTTCCCGAAACCCTTTGCGTAAAATATGTTGTCGCACACAAAACGGTGGCGAGGGGATTTCGGGGATTCCCCGAACAGGCGAATTTTACTCCTACAGGAGTATAAATTCATTGCTCGTTAAGGCATGGTAGTGGTGGTTTAAATTAAGAACTTTGGAAGCACGGTAACTGAGCCTTAAAAATATGTTATGGTTTCAATAATTCTGCAAGTTCTAAGTTGTCTTCCTCTACAGCGTAATCATAGGCTGTCTTTCCACTGCTATCTTTAATGGATTTATCCGCGCCGTGTTCGAGTAACAGTTCAACTATTTCTTGTGTTCTTTCGCTTCCCGAAAGAACAGAACGCATCATCGGTGATTTACTGCCCTCAATCCCTTTCCACACAAGATTAGCATCGGCTCCATTATCAATGAGAAGTTTAACAATATCATAATCCCCACCCCAACAAGCTCTTTGCAGTGGAAAACTAACAGGTGGTTGTTCAGATATCAATTGCCACCACCACGGACTCATAGAAGGCAAGGTATTGACACTTTTAGGGTATTGCTTAACAATCTCCTCCACTTTCAATAGGTCGTGATCTCCAATAGCAATAACGAGCTGTTTTGAAGCTTTAACTGATTGAGAGTTGTTTGTAAGTGTAAAAATCATAATTGTCCCCCCAATCAAAACAATAATTGCAGTAAAAATGATTACGGCTTTTTTTTGTGTTTTATTCATGTCTACGCCCCCCTCAATCCTTTATTGCCGTCTTTCCAAAGACGACGAACAGGCCGGAGAAAGTATCAGCATCGGTACACAAAAGTCTATGCTTGAAAGCTACTGCCGTGAACAGGGCTTTCTTGTATACGATTATTATGTTGATGACGGCTATTCCGGTCTCAACTTCAACCGCCCGGGCTTTGAACGGATGCTCAATGACATTGATAACGGCAGGGTGAACCTTGTCATTACCAAAGATTTAAGCCGTTTGGGGCGTGACTACATTCAGACCGGCTATTACACCGAAGTGTATTTCAGCCGTAAGCATGTGCGTTACATTGCCCTGAATGACCGTTTTGATTCTATGCGAGACGACAATGACATTGCACCGTTTAAGAACATTCTGAACGATATGTACGCAAAGGATCTGTCCCGTAAGGTCAAAGCAGCAAAAAGGCAACGAGCCAAGAACGGTTATTACATCAGTGCACAGGCACCATACGGGTACAAACCAAACCCTCATAACCGCAATCAACTGATTGTAGATGTAGAAGCTTCCAAAGTAGTAAGAAAAATCTTTGCACTGGCTCTGTCCGGTTACGGTGCGGTAAAGATCGATAATGCACTGAAAGCCGAAAGAATCATCAATCCATCTGCTTACAAGGCGAAAAACGGCGATACACGCTTTTCTCGGTACAATGACAACCAAAACCCAAACAAGGTCTATGAATGGTGTTATGCTACCATTCAAATAATCCTGCAAGACCGTGTTTACACCGGGGATATGGTCAATCACAAGTGTGAGATTGTCAATTACAAGACCAAGGAACGGCAAACCCTGCCGAAAGAGCAATACATAATTGTACCGAATACCCATGAGCCCCTTGTCAGCCGTGAGGATTTTGAGCAGGTGCAAATGTTGATCAAGTCCCGTCCATCACCATCGGTTTATGAAACAGAGAATCTGTTCCGTGGGGTTCTGGTTTGTTCTGAATGCGGCCACAGCCTGTCTATGGCACACCGTCGGGATAAGCGAACCTATTACCGTTGTATGCACCATTACCGCCATCCTGGCGAATGTCTGCACACTCATGCCATCTTTTACGATGACCTGTACAAAGCGGTATTAGAGCGTATCAGGGCAACAGCAAAGCTATTGCAGGATGATGAAGCCTTTTATCGGCTGGTGGAAGAAAGATCCGGTCTCAACACGTCTGATAGGCAATTAGCTACTGAGCGTGACAAGCTGAAACGCAGACAGCAAGAACTTTCCACCCTGCTTTTCAAGCTGTTTGAGGATCACGCTGCCGGACTGATATCCGATGAAAACTATGTAGCTTCACAAACAGATACCAGTCCGAACAAGCAGAAATCCAAGAGAAAATTGCTGTGTTTGATGCAAAGCTGGCGCAACAGACAGATTATCAAGCCAACGCTGAACAACTACGTCAAGCCATCTCAGACTATCTGAATATCGCCACATTAACGCCCTTTATATTGAATAAGCTCATCGAGAATATTCAGGTTGGTCATGCAGAAACGGTGAATGGACAGACGGTGCAGGAAATAACAATTGTTTGGAGATTTGCGGGGAATTTTTAGTTTTTATGACGTTTCATAATCCACAAAATTTTTAAAGGATTTATTGCATATGTTACATTTTAGTGATATCCATATCCAAGAAAAAGCATTATCGCATTCTGTAATCTCATCTTCTATTAACTCTTGCTTTGGTGGATATTCAAAAATGACCTCTACAGAGATATTTGAATGTTCATGTGCATTGCAATAAAATGATTGGAATTGAAAATTAACACAATCTACTTTTTCTTCTATGCATCGGTTATATCCATCAGTAAAACTGTTGAATACTTCGATTTCCTCTCCGCATTTCTTACAACGCAAGCGTACAACAATCCCATCGGTTTTATCACATAATGATATATGTCCAAGAAGACTCTTTTTGATATTGCCATAGCATAGCACATCAAACTCAGAGCAAGAGCAACATGTCACAATTCCACTAACAATAGTATTTGTATCAATTTTCGAATTTATCTGATGAAAGTAGGATTTGAGTTTTGAAGGAACACACATTATTTTCACCCCTCACTTAAACAAATTTCTAACCCAGCTCACAATTTTTCCCACACTACCTGGATTGTTAGATAACATTCCATTCATCTTATTAGAAATATAATTAATGCTTTGTTTGGGGCTAACAACCTCGACTAATTTATTAACTCCCTTTTTCCCAATCCCAATAACATCAGGTCTCAACTTGCCGTTTAGGCCCATTGTGTTTAATGATTTATTCAATCCGATTTGTGAATATTGCCCAGAGGCAGCCATTTTACCTGCTTCCATATTGGTCGCAAGTTTGTGTAATGTTGAACCGTGTGCCTTGCCGACCACAGATGTTGCTCCTGTTGCAATATTAAATCCCGCTGCAACGGCGCCAGTCGCTCCACCTATTAACGTGCCAGACATAAACCCTGAGCAAGCACCATCTAAAGCTCCTTGCCAGCCCCCAGATATTCCACCACCGACAGCGCCCAAGACAGCTCCTGAAGCGCCTCCAGCAATTGCACCTGATAGAGCCGCGCCACAAATAACCGCAGCTGCACCACCAGTGGCAACCGTAGCAACAGCTAATCCAGCTATAGCTACAGCACCTACAGTTACTTTTAGCCAATTGGGAATTGATAAATACCCACTATCATCTGTCCTGTTGACTGGATTGTTAAGGCAATATGTAAAGAGGTTAAACTGTAACAAGCTGTCTTGTTCAACACCTAAAACATCAGTATCATCGGCATTGATAAAACGCCCAATTTCCGGATCGTAATAACGTGATTGTAACGAATAGAATCCCGTCTCGCTGTCATATCTGTAACCCCGGTACCTATACGGGTTAAGCTCGGCAATCTCTCCGCCAGTGATGCTCAGGTGGTTCCCCCAGGCATCATACTCGTAGCTGGCCACCACATTGCCTTCCTCGTCAACAATGTGGGTGATATCCCCCTGGGCGTTCTTCAGGTAATAGTACTCCGTCCCGTTGACATTCATGCTGACAGGAGTACTGTCACCGGCATAGGAGTAATGAATGGTCCACAGTATGGTCCCCTGGCTATCCCGAATTACTTCTCGAGTGACACTACTTCCCAGCAGTGTATACTCATGGGTCTGGCCATTTACGGTCTTCTGGGTGCGAAGGCCATTTTCATTGTATTTGTAACTGGTAGTGAGACCTGTTCCGGAAATACCTTGGAGCTGCCTGCCCATCTGCCAGGTGTAGGAGTATTCTCCATCGGTGACGAGATTCCCTGCATCGTCATAGGCCAGGGTTTTTATGCTGGTGGTGACTCCGTCTTCCTTCTCCTCAATCTGGATAAGCCTGTCCAGGTCGTAGGTGTAGAGTGTCTCTTTGTTCCCTTCCACCCTCCTGACCATGTTGCCGTGGCTGTCGTATTCATAGGCGATTACCCGGGTACTGCCGTCTTGGGTAATACTTTCGGTCTTGAGCTGGTTGAGGGAATCGTAGGTGTAGCTGGCCTCATCGCCGGTGCCCGTGGTGATTCTGGTTATATTCCCCTTGCTATCAAACTCATAGGTGTAAGTTTCCTTGTCGTGCTGATAGCTCTCCAGCAAGCCCCGCTGGTTATAGATGTATTGGGTGTACAACTTATACCCGAAGCCCAGGCTAGCGATAACCCGGTTGGGTAGTCCCTTTTCATCATAGTAGTATTCGAAATCAACTCCAGAGTTGATGGTGATGCTCTTGAGGGTGTTATCTTCGTTATAGTTTAGACTGGTGGTATAGGCAACTCCATCTATAACTTCCATCAGGCTGGTGGCATTGTTGTTTTCATCGTACTGGTAGGTTTCATACCTGCCGGTGCTGTCCCGGAAGTTGAGAATAGGGCTGTAGAGACGACTCTGGACCAGGGGTTTGAGGATGCCATTGCGGTGCTGGCACTACCTGAGTAATAC
>JAAYHI010000032.1 GCA_012727415.1 Bacillota bacterium | reverse complement strand
TTTGGCGACGAAATCGAGCGCATTACCGAGATAGATTACCTGACAGGAGAAATCCTGGGGGACCGCAACCATGTGGCCATCTTCCCCGCTTCCCACTTTGTCACTTCCCGGGAGATGCTGGACAAGGCAGTTATCAGCATTGAGGAAGAGCTGGAGCAACAGCTGGCAATGTTTAAGGGCCAGGGCAAGCTCCTGGAGGCCCAGCGCCTGGAACAGAGGACCCGTTATGACCTGGAGATGCTGCACGAAATGGGCTTCTGTCAGGGCATTGAGAATTATTCCCGGCATTTGACAGGCCGTCCCCCCGGCAGCAGGCCCGACACCCTCATCGATTACTTTCCTGAAGATTTTCTCGTGGTGGTAGACGAATCCCATGTCACCTTGCCCCAGATCCGGGGCATGTATAACGGCGACCGCTCCCGCAAGACGGTGCTGGTGGAGTATGGCTTCCGCCTGCCCTCCGCCCTGGACAATCGCCCTTTGACTTTTGCTGAGTTTGAAAACCTGGTGCCTCAGGCCATCTATGTCAGTGCTACTCCCGGACCCTATGAAGAGGAGCACTGCCCCCGTATGGTGCAGCAGATTATCCGCCCCACCGGCCTGGTGGATCCCGAAGTGGTAATTAAACCTGTTGCTGGTCAGGTGGATGACCTGATGGAAGAAATCCGGCAGCGGGTTGCCATGGGGGAAAGGGTGCTGGTCACCACCCTGACCAAGCGCATGGCCGAGGACCTCACCGATTTTCTTAAAGAAGCAGGCATCAAAGTGCGCTACCTGCATTCCGACATAGATACCCTCGAGCGCATGGCCATCATCCGGGATTTGCGCCAGGGAGTATTTGACGTGCTGGTGGGCATCAATCTGCTCCGGGAAGGCCTGGACTTGCCGGAAGTTTCCCTGGTAGCCATTCTCGACGCAGATAAGGAGGGCTTCCTCCGTTCCGACCGCGCCCTTATCCAGACCATGGGCCGGGCTGCCCGCAATGTCAACGGCCGCGTCGTCATGTATGCCGACCAGGTCACCGATTCCATGCAGCGGGCGGTGGAAGTTACTTTGCAGCGTCGCCGGCTGCAACTGGAGTATAATGAAAAGCATGGTATCGTTCCCAAGACCATCAAAAAGGGAATCCGGGCAATTATCGAGGCCACCAGGGCAGCGGAAGAAGGGGCTAAGTACACCACTGACAGCAAGGGCCTCAGCCGGGATGAAAAGACTCGCCTTATCAGGCGCCTGGAGAAGGAAATGCAAGAGGCTGCCAAGGCCCTGGAATTTGAACAGGCTGCCTATCTGCGGGATATAATAATTCAATTAAAGAGCAAGGAATGAAGGACATGACGAGATCTATATCCATCCGGGGCGCCCGGGTCCATAACTTAAAAAATGTCAACCTCGATATCCCCAGGGATAAGCTGGTGGTAATGACGGGCTTGAGCGGCTCAGGGAAATCTTCTCTGGCCTTTGACACCATTTATGCCGAGGGCCAGCGCCGCTATGTGGAGTCCCTGTCGGCTTATGCCCGCCAGTTTTTGGGCCAGATGGACAAACCCGATGTCGATTCCATCGAAGGCCTGTCGCCGGCAATTTCCATTGACCAAAAGACAACCAGCCGCAATCCCCACTCTACAGTGGGAACGGTTACCGAAATATACGATTATCTCCGCCTGCTCTATGCCCGCATCGGCATCCCCTATTGCCCCCACTGCGGCATTCCCATCCAACAGCAGACGGTGGAGCAGATGGTGGACGCCATTCTCCAGCTGCCTGAGGGGAGCAGGGTCCTCCTCCTTGCCCCCGTTGTCCGCGGCCGCAAGGGGGAACATGCCAAGGTCCTGGAGGACTTGGCCAGGGACGGTTATGTGCGGGTGCGGGTCGACGGTGAGGTGCGCCTGTTGGAGGAAGATATTCAGCTGGAAAAGAATAAAAAGCACACCCTTGAAGTGGTGGTCGACCGCCTGGTGGTAAGGGATTCTATCGCCCAGCGCCTGGCCGATTCCCTGGAAACCGCCCTCAAGCTCTCTGAGGGCATGGCCATTATCCAGCTTGTGGATGAAGACAGGGAAATGGTCTTTAGCCAAAACTTTGCCTGCAAGGAATGCGGCTTTAGTTTTGAGGAAATTTCCCCCCGGGTATTTTCCTTTAACAATCCCTATGGGGCCTGCCCCGAGTGCACCGGCCTCGGCTACCACATTCAGCCCGATCCGGACTTAATAATGCCTGACCCCGACAGGAGTATCAACCAGGGAGGCCTGGCCCTGTGGAGCAACTCCGAGGATTCTTACTACATCAACCTGTTGCGCCAGATGTCGGCTGCCAAGGGCATTGACCCCGATATGCCTGTGGGCCAGCTCAGTGACGCCCAGCGGCACATCCTGCTGTACGGCACCGACGGCATTTATACCGTGCGCTACAGCCCTAGTCGCCAGGCGGGGACCAGGACCTATCAGGCCCGCTACCGGGGGGCAATTAACTGGCTGCAGGCCAGGTACCGGGAAACATCCTCGGAAAGTGTGCGGGCATATATGGAGCAGTTTATGAGCCTGAAACCCTGCCCCACCTGCGGCGGCAGACGCCTGCGCCCCGAGGTTCTTGCGGTGCTGGTGGGGGGAAAGAATATAGCTGAAGCTACGGCCCTTACAGTGGGGAAGGCCAGGGAATTTTTCTCCTCCTTGAAGCTCACGGAAAAGGAGCAGCTTATCGCTCGCCTGGTCCTCAAGGAAATTAATGAAAGGCTGGGCTTTTTGGTCAACGTGGGCCTGGATTACCTTACCCTTGACCGGGCTTCCGGCAGCCTGTCCGGCGGCGAGGCCCAGCGCATCCGCCTGGCCACTCAAATCGGTTCCGGCCTTACCGGAGTGCTGTACATCCTCGACGAGCCCAGCATCGGCCTGCACCAGCGGGACAATGCCCGCCTCCTGGAGACCCTCAAGCGCCTGCGGGACCTGGGCAATACCCTCATCGTAGTGGAACATGACGAAGACACCATGCGGGCGGCCGACTGGATTATCGACATCGGTCCTGGTCCCGGTGCCGCCGGCGGTGAAATCGTCGCCCAGGGCAGGATGGAAGATATCATCAAAGAACAAAATTCCATTACCGGCCAGTATCTCAGCGGGCAGCGCTTTATCCCCATCCCGGAAAAGCGCCGCCCTGGCAATGGCCAGTGCATTACCGTCAGGGGAGCCAGGGAAAACAACCTCAAGAACCTGGATGTAAGCTTCCCCCTGAATAAGTTCATCTGTGTCACCGGCGTCTCCGGTTCCGGCAAGAGCAGTTTAGTCAATGAGGTGCTGTACAAGGCCCTGGCCAAAAAGATTTCCCGGGCAAAGGTAAAACCCGGCGACCATGACGGCCTTGAAGGCCTGGAGCATGTCAACAAGGTCATTGAAATTGACCAGTCCCCCATCGGCAGGACTCCCCGCTCCAACCCCGCTACCTATACAGGGCTTTTTGACATCATCCGCACTCTCTATTCCGAGACTAATGAGGCCAAGGCCAGGGGGTACAAACCCGGCCGCTTCAGCTTCAATGTCAAGGGGGGCCGCTGCGAGGCCTGCCGGGGCGATGGCATTATCAAGATTGAAATGCACTTCCTCCCCGATGTGTACGTGCCCTGCGAAGTCTGCCACGGCGCCCGCTATAACCGGGAGACCCTGCAGGTGAAGTTCAAGGGCAAGTCCATCGCCGATGTCCTGGACATGCAGGCTGAAGAGGCCCTTGACTTCTTTGCCAACATCCCCAGGATCCAGCGCAAGCTTCAGACTATATATGACGTGGGTCTGGGTTACATTCGCCTGGGCCAGCCCGCCACTACCCTGTCGGGAGGCGAGGCCCAGCGGGTGAAGCTGGCAACTGAACTCAGCCGCAGGTCCAATGGAGGGACAGTCTACATCCTGGATGAGCCTACCACCGGCCTGCACATCGACGACATCTACCGCTTGTTGCGGGTGCTCAACCGTTTGGTGGATGAAGGTTCCACTGTAATTGTCATTGAGCACAACCTCGATGTCATTAAGACTGCCGACTACATCATCGACCTGGGCCCCGAGGGAGGCGACGCCGGCGGCACAATCGTAGCTACCGGAACCCCCGAAGAAGTGGCCGCCAACCCCAAGTCCTACACCGGGCAGTTCCTGGCCCCGGTGCTGAACAGAAAATAGCAATACCCCCCTGCAGTTGGGGGTATTTTCTTTGCTAAAAAGGAAATCCCTTACTGATGTAGAAATAAGTTATCGCGTAGCCCAAGGGTATTCCCGGGAAATTACCCCTTGACTTAATCTGGCGACTTGGAGGAATCGACATGTCTCTGGAGTTCATTAATGTAAGTAAGTGCTATGGTAATGTCCAGGCCTTGGCAGAAGTATCTTTCAGGTTCAACCCTGGTGTCGTCGGCTTAATCGGGGCCAACGGCGCCGGGAAAACTACCAGCATTCGCTTAATAGCCAGGCATATTGAACCCGATGCCGGGGAAATATTGTTTAAGGGCAAGCCTGTAGCAACATATCCATTGCATGCCTACCCAATTGCCTGTATTTCCGACGAACCAATTTACTATGAGGAATTGTCTGTGGAAGAACATTTTCAGCTGATAGCGGCAATGTATAACAAGCCCCAATCGGATATTGGGGCGATAATCGAGCAAATGGGGCTGCAGGAGCACCTGCGCAAGCTGCCGGAGGCCCTGTCCCGGGGAACCAAGCAGAAGCTGTCCATAGGCTGTGCTTTACTGCGGGACTTCGACTTACTGGTTGCCGATGAACCCTTTACTGGCCTGGATCCGAAACAGATCAGCGTCGTAAAAGACATCTTGAAGAATTGCGCTGCCTCGGGGCGCACAGTCCTCATCTCTACTCATTTACTGCAGGTAGTGGAAAAGGTCTGCACTGAGTTCATTCTTCTGCACAAAGGGCGGCTAAAATGCCAGGGCACCCTGGCTGGGATAAAAGGACAATTTGGCATCAGTCCCCAGGCAGGCATTGAAGAGATGTACTTGCATATTGTTGGCGAGCCCATACAGGGGTTTGAAGGAGATGGATAAAATATATTATTTGCCCTTTGTAAATAAGGTCAGGCTGAGAAGGCATCTGCTGAAGAATTACTGGAAGATGTATTTAACCTTATTGGCGGTCGCTGGCATCGTCTGCTTCAGCCTTGCTTCCGGGCCGGGGCTGGCGTTGGTGCGTAAATTTCCCTTCGCCGCTTATTTGCAGGTACTGAAAGCCGCTGTCATTGTGGTTTCCTGCAAAGTCTTTTGGCTGCCAAAAAGGCCGGGATATTTAATTAACCACGCCACCTTGTTTTACTTCTATCATCACAGGCGCCTCCAGGGATTTTTCAATATCCTCTATATTAAAAAGGCCATTTCCTTATTGCTGGCGGCGAGTTTCCTGGCCTTTATCCTCAATAATCTCTCCTTGGGCCCAGAGATTGCTGTAGGGGCCATTGTCTTATGGCTTTACTTCTTTTCTGTTTCGCTGCTGAGCTGGAGGAAATACAATGCCGAAAAGAGTGCTGGCAGGCTAATTACCGCAGTCTTTATTGCCAATGCATTATTGTTTTACTGGTTGCAGGCCTGGTACATTCTGCCTGGATTAATGGTGACTATGGCAGCAGTTATCGGCTTAAACATCAGGTTTACCCTGAATTACGCCAAGTACATGGATTCTCTCAGCTTTATCGATGAAGCGGTGGCCGCGGGCTCCAAGGCCGACTACTCTCGCATGGCCAAAGTGCAAAATCTTGCCTGCTCCAGCGTAAAAAGATCGGTGTACCTCCCCCTGATTCCTTTAAACAGAGGCAATGTCTTCAGTCAAAAGACCATCATTCATTTGTTGCGAGAGCCGAAAGCTGTGTGGGTCATTGTGTTTTTGCCCTATGGGGCTTTGCTGGTATTAAGGGCAATTTATGGCGGCTTTTTTGGCAATCCCTACTTCCTCGCCTTAAGCCTCAATCTGCCAATAGCGGCGGTAAATCAGTTTTTGGTCAAGGACTTTACCGGCCTCATCGCCAGCAGGGACAGGGGAATGGCCTTGCCCTATCCCCCTAAGGACATCATTCTCTTATCTCTGCCCGTCCCTGCGATGGTGTTTGCCTTGGCCAGCATCTTTGCCGGCGCCAGTCTACTGGCCCCATTTTGGAAGATAGGCCTGCATTTTCTCGCCGCCCTGGGTTCTTTTGCGGGAATCTGTGCCTATACTCTTGAAAGGGGCTATCCCGGCAGGTTGCTTTTATTCTTGCAAAATCTGGTTATTACCCTGGCCACTGTGGGGTTGGTATAGGCAGAAGCCCTTGCTGTCCCTGGCAGGGGAATCCATGCTATAATTTAAGGAGTCCCAGGAAAGGGGTGAGGGCATGGAATTAGCGGAAAAAGTAAGGCAGTTGCCTGCCAGCAGCGGTGTCTATATCTTCAAAGACGCAGCCGGGGAGATAATCTACGTGGGCAAGGCTAAGAACCTGCGCAGCAGGGTGCGCTCCTATTTTGGCGAGGCCGCTGCCCAGCAGCTCAAAGTTGAGGCAATCCAGCGGCTGGCGGTGGATTTGGATTACATCCTCACTGCCACTGAGGTGGAAGCTCTGCTGCTGGAGGGCCAGCTTATCAAGAAGCACCGGCCTCGCTACAATGTCCTCCTCAAAGACGACAAGGAATATCCCTATATACGCATAGATTTGGCCGCCGACTATCCCCGCCTGGAGGTGGTCCGCAAGGCGGGGCGAGACAAGGCCAGATACTTCGGTCCCTATCCCAATGCCGGCGTCGTCAACGATACCTTGAAGCTGGCAAACAAGCTCTTTCCCTTGCGCACCTGCAACGATATCCGGGGTAAAAAGCGGCCCTGTTTGAATTACTATATCCGCCGCTGCCTTGCCCCCTGCCAGGGCAAGGTCTCCCCTCAGGAATACCGGTCCCTGGTGGACCAGGCCATCATGTTTCTTGAAGGCAAACATCAGGAGCTGGAGGCCAGGCTGCACAGGGAAATGAAGGCTGCCGCCGACAGCTTTAACTTTGAAAAGGCAGCGGAACTCCGCGATCAATTGGCGGCCCTGGCCAAGTTAACCACTCCCCAGAGGATTGTCACCAACCGGCGCTGGAATCTGGATGTCCTGGCAGTGGCGGTTGAACCGCAACTGGCTGCGGCCCAGCTTATCAAGGTCAGGGGCGGAAAGGTCCTGGGCAATGAGTACCATGGCTTTGAGCAGCCGGAGCTGGCCGACAGCGGCGAAGCTGTCAGCGCCTTTATCCGGGATTACTATGCTTCTGCGTCATTGCTTCCGGCGGAGATCCTGGTGCAGCAGCTTCCTGAAGATGCTGAAGCCCTGGAAACATGGCTGGGCTCCCGGCGCCAGGGAAAAGTGGTGCTCAAGGTGCCCCAGCGGGGGGAAAAGCGCATGCTGCTGGATATGGCCCAGGCAAATCTCGCCTCCCATATGGAGGCAGACTTGCGCCAGCAGCAGGAAAGCCAGGGGCAGGGAAAAGCGGTGTTGGAACAGCTGGCATCAGCCCTGGGCATGGGGCGCCTGCCCATACGCATTGAATGCTACGACATTTCTCATTTCCAGGGAAGCCAAACGGTAGCCTCCATGGTGGTGTTTGAGCATGGCCGCCCCGCCAGGAGCCAATACCGCCGTTTTAGAATTCGGGGCATCCCCGACCCCGATGATTTTGCCTCGATGGCCCAGGTCATCCGTCGCCGCTTCGAGGCCGCCAGGGAGGACAGGGAGGGCTTTAACCGCCTGCCAAGCCTGGTGGTGGTAGACGGCGGCAAGGGGCAGCTGTCTGCCGCATTGGCGCAGCTGGCAAGTCTCGGTTATGCAGGTATCGACATCGTCAGCCTCGCAAAGCGCGAGGAAGAGATCTTCATTCCCGGCCGCAGCGAGCCCCTGGTCCTTGACAGGGATGATCCCGCTTTGCAATTGTTGCAGCAAATCCGCGATGAGGCCCATCGCTTTGCCATCAGTTACCACCGCCGCCTGCGGTCCAAGGAGACTCTGCTTTCGGAATTGGAGAGAATTCCCGGCGTGGGCCCCGCTCGCCGCACTGCCCTCCTCAGGGCTTTTGGCAGCATCCAGAATCTGCGGGACAAAGATGTGGCTGAAATAGCTGCTGTTCCAGGCATGACCTGGCCGGCAGCCGAGGAAGTGTATAAGTGGTTTCGCAAGAAAAAATAGGGCGAAAAGGTCGCCCTTAAGTTTTTTAAAGCCATGATAAAAAAAATCAATAAAAGGGTTGCATTTGCTTTTGCGGGCGGGTATAATAAGGGCAAGAATTGGCTTAATAGGCGGATTTAATCATCAGTATAGAAAGGAGCCGAGATATGCGCAATCAAATGTTGGGGCGATGCCCTGTATGCAACTCCGGCCTCGATGTAACGCGGTTGCATTGTCCCCACTGCGGCACCGGAATCGACGGGCATTTTGCGGTGTGTAAGTTCTGCCAGCTGCCGGCTGAACAGAAGGCTTTTGCCGAAATCTTCATTAAGTGCCGGGGAAACATCAAGGAAGTGGAAAAAGAGCTGGGCATTTCGTACCCCACTGTGCGCAACCGCCTGGAGACCTTAATAGAATCTTTGGGGTATCAGGCTCAGCCTGTGGTCAAGGATGATCCCGAGGCCAGGGAAAAGCGCAAGCAGATATTAGAGGACCTCAATGAGGGGAAAATAAGTTCCGAAGAAGCCATCGAACTGCTCAGGGAACTGTAAGCAAGGGGGTGTTAGTATGTCTGAAGAACAAAAGCTTATTCTTGACATGCTCAGTGAAGGCAAGATCACTGTGGAGGAAGCCCAGGCACTGCTGGAAAGTATTCGCCGGGAGGCTCCCAAGTCTGAAACGCGCAGAGACCCGGTGCGGGAGTCCAAATCCATCATTGAAAACATTGTCGAATCCCTTCGCTCCGGCCTGTCCAGTCTCAACTTGAGCTTTGGCGATGACAGAAGGATTGTCCTCGAAGAGCATCATTCCGGTTCTTTCAGCAGTGATATGGTGGAGTTGGACCTGGATGTGCGCAATGGCAGCCTGCGCATAGAGCCCTC
>JAAYHI010000031.1 GCA_012727415.1 Bacillota bacterium | reverse complement strand
GGGGTATACGGTATGTACAGATTATAGCGGCAATTAAACTCATTGTCAAGTTAGTTGCTGCCAAAGCGGGGAGGCCTGGGGCTGGTAGTGGTTTCCACTCCCGCCAGTTGAGAGAAGAGGCCTGCCACTTCATCCATGGGATGAGCCCCCAAGAGCAGCAAGGTCTCCCCAAAATCCATTCCCTCTATTGCCAGGCTGACGGCTTGCCGCAGTGTATCTGTAAAGATGACCTCTGTGTCCAGTGCCAACAGTTCCTGGCGGAAGACTTCTTCTTCCTGGGGGAGGACTGTATCCAGGGGACTGGCAGTGTCGGTGCAACTGGTGATGATTAAGCGTTTAGGCTTAATTACCCCCGCCCAGTAGGCCAGGGTGGAGGCAATGGCCTGGTTGATTTTTACCCCCCGGCTTCCCCGAATGGCATAGACCACTGTTATTCCCGGGGGCTCTTCCTCAAGTATTGCCGAAAACACGGCATCTATATTGGAGGGGTTGTGGGCAGCGTCGTCGATTACTTTATACTCCCCATCATATATTACTTCGCAGCGGCGGAAAATGCCGCGATAGTTTTCCAGGCCGGTGACAATGGCATCTGGGTCAATGCCCAGGGCCAGGGCCGCTGTCACCGCCAGCAGGGCGTTGGCCCAGTTGTGGCGGCCCGGCAGCCTGAGGGTGAAAGATATTTCCCCCTGGGGCGTTTGCAACTTGTCCTGGTTTATTTTTATTGTAAGAGTTTTTCCCCGACACCCGGCCAGGAAGACATCGCTGTCGGGGTTCTCCAGGGAGTAACTGAGGGTGGCGGCAGCAGTTGCGGCGGCGATTCTTCTGCAGTGGTGATCTTCTAAATTAACCACCGCATATGCCTTGGCAGGCAACATGGCAAAGAAGCGCTTTTTCGCTGCTTCGTACTCAGCCATACTTTGATGTAGGTCCAGATGGTCGGGGCCAAAGTTTGTTATTGCCCCTACAGAGAAATGAGTGCAATCTACCCGGTTCATGACCATGGCGTGAGAGGATACTTCCATGGAAACATGGGAAACGCCTGCAGCAACCATATCCCGCAGCAGCCTCTGGCACAGAATGCTGTCCGGGGTGGTGTTGGCTGTCGGCAATGTAAGTGCTCTCACCTTATTATATAAGGTGCCGATGATGCCGGTGTGCAGTGCTGCGGCCTGGAATATCGAGTCCAGCATGAAAGTACAGGTGGTCTTGCCGTTTGTGCCGGTTATTCCTATTACCTTCAGCTCCCGGGAAGGGTGCCCGTAAAATTCTGCCGCTAATTTTGCCTGGGCCTCCCTGGTGTTGGCGACAATGATTTGGGGGACTGAAAGCCCTGGCGTATACTTTTGGGCAACAACTGCTATGGCACCGGCACTTACGGCTTCAGGAATGAATTTGTGGCCGTCGACTTTGTATCCCGGCACGGCAATAAAAACTGCCCCGGGCTTGACATGGAGGGAATTATTGGTCACATCCAGGACAGGCTGTTGGGAAGAAGGGCCATAGTAGTCAATGGCCTGCAGTAATTTTTCCAAAGTCATTTCTGTCATGGCAATCATCCTCAATTTGTTCCTGTTATTAAATTTCCCTGCCTGCCTCAATGCTATGCCGGCTAATTCCCGGCAGAAGATTTTGGTTTTGCAGGAATACAGCGAAAAAAAGAGAATGAAATCAAGAAGAATCAGGAGGTGTTTGCTATGGCCCGAATCATTCCCGAACTCAATCCCGATTTAATCGACAGTGAAGGCGAGCGCCGGGTTTACTTGGCGGCCCGGGCTTTGCCGGAAGATTACACTGTAGTCTACGGCTATAAATTTTGCGACCAGGTGACGGGGGCGGTAATCTGGCGGGCTGATCTGGTCATTGTCCATCCCCTGAAAGGCTTTATTGTCCTGAAAATTCACCTTGGGGAAGTGGGCTTTTTTAACGGGCGCTGGCATGAATTTCTTCAGGGGGGCTACAGGGAGATGCAGCGAGATCCCTTGCATGAGGCCCGGGAGGCAGCTTATGCCCTTGCCCGCAGTTATAAGGAGAAAACCGGCTGGGTCTTCCCCCTGGGCTTTGATTTTGGCCTGTGTTTTCCTGAATGTAAAAATGTAGAGGGGCAATTGCCAGGCTTTGTCCGGCCGGCAAATCTCCTGGTCGGCGGAGACATGGAGAATTTTACCGCCCGCATAGGGCAGATCTTTGCTAACCTGCGCTCGGGGCGGGATGCCGTTGCCTGCAAGCGCCTGGTCGAGCACATCCTTACCGCCAACTTTCGCCTGTACAACACCCTGGAGGAGCAGATACGCTCCTTTGCCCACCGGGCCCAGGTCACTTTTACCCAGGAGCAGGAGCGGATTCTTGAGGAGACGGAATTAAATAAGCGCATGGTTTTTTACGGTGCCGCCGGCACCGGCAAAACCATGCTTGCAGTGGAAAAGGCGCGCAGGCTGGCAGAGGCCGGGAAAAAGACGGTGCTGACCTGCTTTAATAAGCACCTGGCCAGCCAATTCCCCACCGGGGTGGAGAATTTAACCGCCCGCCACTTTCACGGCTTGCTGGAGCGGCTGACGGGCCTCACCCCTCCCGAACGCCAGGATTATGATGATTATTTTGAGCATACACTGCCTGAAGCTGCCTATGCAAAGTACTCCAGGCTGCCTCAAGACAAGAAATTTGATGCCATTGTCGTCGATGAGGGCCAAGACTTCCGCCCCCATTGGTTCCAGTGCCTGCTGGCAATGGTTCGGGATGAGGGAGAGTTTTATGTCTTTGCCGACTCCAGCCAAAACATCTTCCAGGTGGACCCTGGGGGCTTAGAGGCACTGCCTGCCTCCAGGTTCCGGCTGACGGTGAACCTGCGCAATACAACCTCTGTATGCCAGCGCTGGATAACCCCCTTGAGCGGTGCAAACCTGCGCCTGGGGCTGAAAGACCCCGGTGAAGTCCATTTTCACTCCTGGAAGACCGAGAGTCAGCAACTGCGGTTGCTGGAAAAAGAAGTGGAGCGCCTGCTGAGCCGGGAGATACAACCCCGAAGGATTACCATTCTCTCCCCCAACCGCCGGGAGAAGAGCTGCCTGGCTGGAATGGGAAGTCTGGCAGGCTGCCCCTTGGGCGAAGTGGGGGATCCCCGCCCCGAGGCTATACGGTTTAGCACTATCCGGGCTTTTAAAGGCCTGGAAGCCGATGTCGTCCTTCTCATCGGGGTGCGCCCCGACAGCCCTGTCTGCAGCCGCCCGGATTTATATGTGGGCGGGTCGAGGGCGAGATACATTTTGCACATCTTTCATCGCTTTGATTGGAAACTGGATGCTTAAGGGGGTGAGATTATGGTTGAATCGAGATGCGGCCTGCTGTGCAGCCAATGCTCCTTCCGGGAATCCGCCGATTGTCCCGGCTGCCTGCACACGCAAAGTTTGTTTTGGGGAGAATGTCCCATCAAGAATTGCTGTGAGGGCAGGGAGCACGAGCACTGCGGCCTGTGCCCAGATTTTTGCTGCGGTCCCTTAAAGGAATTCTCCTATGATGAGGAGCATGGGGATGAGGGCACCCGGATAGAGCAGTGTAAAAAATGGGGGCAAAAAAGGTAGCAGCCTAGCGGTGGGATAGGGCACCTGCATATTTCTCCAGGATTTGGTCATAACTATTTTGTCCATAGTTATCCAATTCTTTGGAGGTGGATGTATGCCTAAGAAGATGATTATTGCCTTAGTCCTTACCCTTTTCACGGCATTCCAGGCAGGCGGCTGCGATTCCATTGAGCCCGGCGGCTGCCTTGATCAGGCGTTATTACAGGAACCATCCATGCTCAATCCTCTCCTCCTTAAAGAAGATTGTGCTGTTACAGACTATATCTTTCAAGGCCTGGTGGGCTTTGATGAGCATTTGCAGCTTGTGGGCCAACTGGCCGAAAGCTGGGAGGTCAGCCCCGATAACCGGGAGTGGACCTTCGTGCTGCGCAAGGACGTCAGCTGGCATGACGGGCAGCCCTTTACCGCCGCTGACGTTGAATTTACCTATGCCCTTCATGTTTTTGATGAAAACTTCCCCGGGCCAAGGGACAAGGACCTGGCCGCCATCGAAGCTATTGAGGTAATTGATGATTACCGCATCAGATTTTTGCTGGCTCCCGGGCATGAGCTTTCAATGGCAAAAATGGCCCTGAAGATCCTGCCCCGGCATCTCTATGATCCCCAGGTGGCTCTGGGCCGGGACAGGGTCCCCACCGGCGAGATGGCCAGCCACCCCCGGAACTGGCGGCCTGTGGGCACTGGCCCTTTTTGCTTTGCACAGTGGCAGAACCAGTGCATCATCTTGCAGCGCAATGAACAATATTATGACGGGGACGGCCCCTATATCGAGACCATTAAGTTCAACTTCTATCCCGACCTGGATACAGCCCTTTCCGACTTGGCGGCAGGCTGGGTGGACCTGCTGGAAGACATCACTCCGGCCCAAATGGCGGCGGCGCCAGACCTGAGCCATACCCATAATTATTTCACCTACCAGGAAATGGGCTGCCAGGTCCTGGCCTTTAATTTTCATGGGGATGCCGTACCCTGGCAGGACCTCAGGGTTCGCCAGGCCATTGCCTTTGCCCTTGACCGGGAAAGAATGATCCTTGAGCTTCTTGGCGGGAGAGGCGTTCCCGTGGAGGGAATTATTCCCTCCCAGTCCTGGGCCTGCGCTCAGGATATCACCGGCTATTCCCGGGATCTCGCCCAGGCCGGGAAGCTGCTCGACGAAGCGGGCTGGCTCCCCGACCAGGAAGGATGGCGTTGCCAGGCGGGCAAGAGGCTTGCCCTGAAACTGACATTCCGAGAGGACCATCCCATATACTGGCGCCTGGCGGCCCTCATTCAGGAAGATCTGGCCCGGGTGGGGATTGAGGCCAACCTGGACCCCCGCCCCTGGAATGATTTGTTGCTGAACTGTGTGCAGGGCGGGAACTTTGAGCTGCTTCTCCTGGGCTTAAGCGTTGATCCCGACCCCTCTGTTGCCCTGTATTCCTCTTAATCCATCAGCCGGGGGATGAATTTGGGAGGGTATACAAGCTCCGACCTGGAATCCCTGCTCAGTGTTGATGTCATGGCAGAAGACTTTGCGTCCAGGCAATTGGCTTACGGGGCCATGCAAAAGCTCATGTCTCGGGACCTGCCCTATATCTTCCTGTTTTCCCCCCTGCGCACTGCCATAGCGGATAAAGACCTCATGGGCATTGTCGTTTCGCCCTTGGGATTGCAGTGCCAGGAGCGCTGGCACTTGGTTGGCGACAGCAAAGATTCCCTCGGTGAACCTTTGAGAAACGAACACTAGTTTGGTATAATAGGCGGGGGTGAGAGTATGGATACGCCTATCATCCACGTGGATATGGACGCGTTTTTTGCCGCAGTGGAGATGCGGGAAAATCCTCAATACCGGGGGAAGCCGGTAATAATCGGCGGCGATCCCCGCCGGGATGTGCGCGCCGTGGTTTCCACCGCCAGTTACGAGGCCCGAAAATATGGGGTTCATTCTGCCATGCCCCTGATGCAGGCCTACAGACTGTGCCCCCACGGCATTTTTCTCCGGGGCAATATGTCCCTGTATGCCGAAGTGTCCCGGGAAATCATGGCCATTTTTGGCCGCTACACTCCCCTGGTGGAACCCTTGTCTGTGGACGAAGCTTTCCTGGACGTTTCGGGCTGTCAGGGGCTTTTTGGACCGCCGGAAGAGATAGCGGCCCGCATTCAAAAAGATATCGAAGAGGAACTGCAGCTTACGGCTTCAGTTGGTGTGGCCCCCAATAAGTTTTTGGCAAAGCTCGCTTCTGATTTGAGAAAACCCCGCGGTTTGACGATAATCAGGCCCGGCGACATCGAAGCCGTTCTCCACCCCCTGCCGGTGGAAAAGTTATGGGGAGTGGGGGAAAAGACTGCAGTTAAGCTTAGAAGTATGGGAATCGACACCGTGGGCCAGTTGGCTAAGCTGCCGGAACAATTGCTGGCGGCGGCCTTTGGCAAATGGGGAAAGGCCCTGTGGCATCTTGCCCGGGG
>JAAYHI010000030.1 GCA_012727415.1 Bacillota bacterium | reverse complement strand
CAGCGCTACCACCGTTATGGTCGTTGGCGTTGTCAACGCAGGGCTGATGAACCTTACCCAGGCAGTGGGCACCATTTTTGGCGCCAATATCGGTACCACCGTCACTGCGCAAATTGTATCCTTCGATATTGCCTGGTTAGCCCTGCCGGCAATCGCCATTGGCGTATTGCTGTATATCTTTTTCAATAAACGCCGCTATCAAAGCATTGGAGAGACTCTCCTGGGCTTTGGTATTTTATTTTTAGGCCTCAGCATTATGGGGGATGCGTTGGCAGCGATCAGGGAATACCCTCAGGTCCTCAACCTCCTTGCTCAGTTTGGCCGGCGGCCCCTCCTGGGCATGATGGCAGGGGTACTGTTTACCAGCATAGTGCAAAGCAGCTCTGCTACAACTGCAGTGGCCATTACCTTAGCCGGTCAGGGCATGCTTGATTTGCAGGGAGCTATAGCACTGACCATGGGGGCCAATATTGGCACATGCATCACTGCACTGCTGGCCAGCATCGGCCCCGGCCTCAACGCCCGCCGGACGGCAGTGGCCCACCTCATGTTTAATGTCCTTGGGGTAGTGATTTTCATGGCCATTCTCACCCCCTTTACAGGGTTTATCGCCACCCTCAGCACTTCTTTGCCCAGGCAGGTGGCCTGGGGGCACACCCTGTTTAATGTAACCAACACTATATTGTTCCTGCCCTTTATCAATCAATTTGTAGCTGTAGCTACGAAATTGGTTCCAGGAAAGGAAGAAGTCTTTGAGGCGGGGCCAATTTATCTGGAGAAAAACCTTCTGGAATCGCCCTCGCTGGCCCTGGCGGCTGCGGAGCGGGAAATCAGCCGCATGGCGGATTTAACCTTAGAGATGATCGATGCCTCGATGAACATGCTGTTTAACAATGATACTGCCTTGAAAAAGAATATTGATCGCATTGAAGAGGTGGTAGATGAACTGGAACAGCAAATTACCGTTTATCTGGCTGCCCTGGCCCAAGCGGGCCTCAGTGCAAACCAGAGCCTCTCTATGGCGGGATACTTGCATGCCATCAATGATATTGAGCGCATCGGTGACCATGCAGAAAATATCTCCGATTTAGTTCTGGAAAAAATAGAAGATAATTATCCCTTCTCAGAATCGGCAACGGAAGAACTCAAAGAAATGTTTGCAAAAGTTCGCAACATGACCTCTAAAGCCATTGCCGCCTACCGCTCCAAAAACAAGGCCCTGGCCCGGGAGATAGTAAGTGAGGACAACGAAATTGATCGCCTGGAAAAGAAGTTGCGCCGGGGCCATGTAACCCGCATCAACGAGGGAAGGTGTTTTCCCCCTTCCGGGGTTATCTTCCTGGACATTATTGCCAACTTCGAGCGGATTGGCGACCACGCTACCAACATTGCCCAGACAGTCCTGGGAGATTTTTAAGGGCTTGTGAGCCCTTTTTTCTTGTGTTTGACAGTCATTCCAGCTAATAAGTATAATAAAAATCGGCAAATAAGCAGATCTTTGCGGAAGGAAAGAAGGGTGGAGAGGTGAAGAAAGCGTCACTGCTGGCGTTATTACTTGTCGGCACATTGCTGCTGGGTGCTGCATCTGCCTACAGCAGCCAGGAAAATAATGAGGATCGGGTTGATGAGCACCCCTCTGTAATTGTCCGGGCTAAGGTCCTGGCCGTTTCGCCCTATGAGGAAATAAAGGACGACTGGTACTATAACGGCAAGCAACAGGTTGTAGTGGAAGTCATGAGGGGACGCTTTCAGGGACAAACTTATGAAATAGACAATTATTTTACCGGCATTTCTTACCAGGATATGCCGATAAAAGAAGGGGACCAGGTCCTGCTGCTCATGGAGCTTGATGGCTCAAGGGTGCTCAGCGTCCAATTGTACGAGTATGGCAGGGACAGATACTTATATATCCTCCTGGGCTTATTTGTTGCCGTGACTATATTAATAGCGGGCACTAAGGGGCTGAAGGCTTTGTTGGCCCTGCTCTTTGCCGGGGCCGTTGTTATGTTGGGGATGTTGCCCCTGATCCTCCAGGGTCGCAATCCCTATATTGTGACCCTGCTCGCTTCGGCTCTGATTGCAGTTTTCAGCTTGGTTTTATACGGCGGCTTTACCGCCAGGAGTCTGGCAGCCATCGCTGGCACATTGGGAGGAGAAGTGGGGGCTGTCCTCACCGCGTTTCTCTTTGGTCATGCCACACGGCTCACGGGTTTTAATGCTGATGTCGAGATGCTTTTTTCCTGGGGCATGCCAACCAATTTAGATCTGCGGGGATTGCTCATTGCCGGGTTCATTATTTGCTCCCTGGGAGCAGTAATAGATTTGTCCCAGTCAATTTCGGCCTCGGTTTTTGATTTTCGCAGGTCAAATCCGCTCCTGACATTTAAGGGTCTGTTCATCGCAGGGTTCCGCAGTGGCAAGGATAAGCTGGCGAGAACACTAACCGTCATCATGCTGGCCTTTGCAGGCGTTGCCATGCCCTTATTGCTGCTCTTCGCTGCCAGGGAGATGAGCTATCTCAATATCGCCAACTTGGATATGATTGCAACGGAAACAGTTAGAGCCATGGCCAGTGGCTTTGGTTTGCTGGCAGCAGCCCCGGTTGCTGCAGCCGCTGCTGCATTCCTTGCCAGCAAGGGCTTGGACAGCAAAAAAACCGGTCGGGTATAGGGGGGAGCTCTTTGTCTGATATGACGCCCCTGGCATTGGGTACGGCATTACCTTCCTTCAGCCAGATCCTGGCCTTGCTGTTGATGGCCGCTGCCCTGGGCACCGATGCCATGTCTTTGGCAATTGGCATTGGCCTCAGGGGAGTTTCCCGTCGTGAGGGGCTGAGGACATGTGTCGTCATAGGTCTCTTTCATGTCATTATGCCGCTTATCGGGACATGGGCCGGGGGTTTATTAAGCCGTTTGACAGGCGACATTGCAAGGGCAGCAGGGGCCGTCATTGTGGCGATTATCGGCATCAGGATGCTCTGGGGT
>JAAYHI010000029.1 GCA_012727415.1 Bacillota bacterium | reverse complement strand
GCGTTGCACAATTGCGCCCCCGCATTGAGGACAGGGAACATTAATTTTAGTGAGCAAGGGCTTTGTGTTTTTGCATTCAGGATAACCGGGGCAGGCCAAAAATTTGCCAAACCTCCCCCTTTTGATAATCATGTTGCGACCACAGTGCTGGCAGATCTCGTCACTGACTTCGTCTTCAATCGCTACCTCAGCCATTTCCTCCCGGGCGATCTCCAAATCTTTTTTAAACTTGGCATAGAAAGACTCCACCACCTGTACCCAGTCCAGTTCCCCTTCCCCGACAGCATCCAGCTTGTCTTCCATAGCTGCGGTAAAATCCAGATTGACGATATCCGGGAAAAACTGACGCAGGAGGTCGTTGACGGTAATCCCCAATTCAGTAGGAATGAGCACAGAATTTTTCTTCTCGACATATCCTCTGTTGACAAGGGTTTCAATGGTAGGGGCATAGGTGCTGGGCCTGCCAATTCCCTTATTCTCCATCTCTTTTACCAGCATAGCTTCGCTGTATGCCGGGGGCGGCTGGGTAAAATGCTGCTGGGGAACAACGGCCTCCAAATGGGCGGGGCTTCCTTCCTGCAGGCCCTCAAGATTGACTCCCTTCTTTTCCTCTGGGTCGCCAGCGGCAAGGAAACCCGGAAAGATCAGGGTCAGCTCAGAGGCCAAAAACTCCAGCCCCTGGCCGCTGATAGTAGCCGTCTGCTGCTTGTACCGGGCGGGAGCCATCTGACTCATGACAAAGCGCTGCCAAATCAGGCGATAGAGGGCAAACTGTTCTGGGGTAAGAAAGGGCTGAACTTCTTCCGGCGTTAAGGTGACATCGGTAGGGCGAATGGCTTCGTGGGCTTCCTGGGCGCCTTTCCTGGAAGTATATACCGGCGGTGTCTCCGGCACATGGCGGGGAGAAAAACGAGCAATCAAAAAATCCCGGGCAGCCTTTTGAATCTCAGGGGATACCCGAACCGAGTCGGTGCGCATGTATGTAATTAAGCCTGTCGTTCCCCGCTTCCCCAGGGAGATGCCTTCGTATAGTTGCTGGGCTATGGCCATAGTCCTGCGAGGGCTATAGTTCAATCTGCTCCCCGCCTGTTGTTGCAGGGTGCTGGTGATAAAGGGAGGCTTGGGCTTTTTCTGCCGGGGCCTGGATGTGAGCTTGCTGAGGACAAAGGCGGTGTTTTTAACGCGCTCAGCCATGGCAGTTGCGGCGGCCTCGTTGTCCAGGACGGGTTTTTCGCCGTCCACCCTGGACAGCATCGCCTTCACTGCAGTGGCGTCAATGTTGAAATTTCCTTCTATTGTCCAGTACTCCCGGGGAGTGAAATTATCAATTTCCTCCTGGCGCAGGCAAAGGATGTTGAGGGCAGCCGATTGCACCCGGCCTGCGCTCAATCCCCTGCGCACTTTTTCCCATAGAATAGGGCTGATTTTATATCCCACCAGGCGGTCAAGAACTCTTCTGGCCTGTTGGGCATCCACCAGGTTGGAATCTATCTTTCTGGGGGCTGTAAATGCCTTTTTTATTGCCCCCTTTGTTATTTCATTAAATACCACCCGGCAGGGGGCGGCTTCGTCCAGCTGAAATTCATTGCGCAAATGCCAGGCTATTGCCTCACCCTCCCGGTCAGGGTCAGTGGCAAGATAGACTGCCTCCGCTTTGGCGGCCAGTTTGCGCAATTCCGCCAAGACTTTCCCCTTGCCCCGGATTGTAATATACTTCACTTTAAAACCGTCTTCGGGGTCAACTCCCAATTGGCTTTTGGGCAGGTCGATGAGATGCCCCATAGAAGGCTTGACGGTATAATTTTTTCCCAGGAATTTGTTAATTGTCTTTGCTTTTGCCGGTGATTCTACAATTACCAGGTTCAATCAGTTGCACCTCCACTTGCGCGAATATATTTTTGGCCGGGAAGTCTTTCAATTAGGCCCTTCAGCTCAAGGGCTGCCAGCCTGGCCAGGACGACTCCCCCGGGCAGTCCCAGCTGGTAACACAGGTCATCCAGGCCCACTCCCTGTTGATCCAGGAGGTGGAGAATAGCTTGTTCTTCTTTGTCCAGGGGAGGATCAGAGCGCTGTGTATGTATGGGC
>JAAYHI010000028.1 GCA_012727415.1 Bacillota bacterium | reverse complement strand
GCTGACCAGCACCCTGGGCAGCGGCCAATTGATTAAGGCCGCCTTGAATCATGGGTGTACCCGGATTATACTGGGGGTAGGCGGCAGCGCCACCAACGACGGCGGTGCAGGGGCCCTTGCCGCCTTGGGAGCAGTGTTGCGGGACGATAAGGGCAAAGAAATATCCCCCAATCCCCAGGGACTCCTGAGTCTACATAGTATAGATATTAAGAACATCGATCCTCGGTTGGCCAGGGTCAGGATAGACATTGCCTGTGATGTCGACAACCCCCTTCTCGGTCCCCGGGGGGCGTCTGCTGTATACGGCCCTCAAAAGGGAGCAGATGCGGAAATGGTTGCTGTCCTTGACCGGGCTTTGGCCAGGCTGGCGACAGTTGGGCAAGAGTTGACTGGCAAGGACATCGCCACCTTTGCCGGCAGCGGCGCCGCCGGGGGATTGCCGGCAGGATTGAGCCTGATTGCCCAGGTATCTGTAATACCTGGCATTGAACTGATCCTGGATACCATCAATTTCGCCGCTCACCTGCAGGGAGCAGGGCTGGTCTTTACCGGTGAAGGCAGGATAGACAGCCAGTCGGCCATGGGCAAAGCTATATCCGGCATTGCCAAGCTGGCCCGACAGGCAAATGTTCCAGTCATCGCCCTCTGCGGAACCCTGGGCAGGGGTTATCAGGAGCTTTATCCCATTGGAGTAGCGGGAGTGCAGCCCATTGTCCCCGGCCCCATGTCTGTCGAGGAGGCGATGGCCCAAGCCGACAGCTTGCTGGAAGAGGCGGCTGGGCGGGCCTTGCGGATTTTCCTCGCCCGACAAATTTGAGGACCGTCCCCGAATTTGCTGAAGGAGGTTTACCATGGAAATAAAACTCTACAACACCCTTAGCCGGTCTAAAGAAACATTCACGCCGCTGGTGCCTGGCAAGGCAGGCATGTATGTCTGCGGCCCCACGGTGTATACTTACGCCCATATCGGCAATATGCGTTCATATGTATTCGCCGACCTGCTGCGGCGGATGCTGGAATATAACGGCTATGAAGTAACCCATGTCATGAATATCACGGATGTGGGCCACCTTGTCTCCGACGCCGACGAAGGCGAAGATAAACTGGTGGAGGGAGCAAAGAGAGAGAAGAAAACTCCCTGGGAGATTGCAGAATTCTATACCCAAGACTTTATGCACAGCTTGGAAGCCCTCAACATCCTCACACCGACTATTATTTGCAAAGCCACCGACCACATTGAAGAAATGCTGGAATTTGTGCAGGCTCTTTATGACAAGGGCTTCGCCTACCGCATCGAAGGCGACGGCATCTATTTTGACGTGACAAAATTGCCCGACTACGGCAAACTCTCTGGTCAGAACCTGGAAGACCTGCGGGCAGGAGCCAGAATTGAAGTAAATGAACGCAAACGCCATCCCGCCGACTTTGCCCTTTGGAAGGACGCACCTCCCGAGCACATTATGCAGTGGCCCAGTCCCTGGGGCCCGGGCTATCCCGGCTGGCATATTGAATGCTCCACCATGTCTATGAAGTACTTGGGCAGGAGAATAGACATTCACACCGGCGGCATTGATCATGTGCCCATTCACCATGAAAACGAAATTGCCCAATCCGAAGCCCTGACCGGAGAACCTTGGGTCAATTACTGGCTCCACGGAGAATTTCTCCAGGTAGACGGGGGCAAGATGTCCAAGAGCCTCAACAACTTTTACACCGTTTCCACCCTCCGGGAGCGGCACTTTGACCCCCTTGCCTTCCGGTACATGTGCCTCAATGCCCATTACCGCACCCCTCTTAACTTTACCTGGGAGGGAATGGAAGCAGCTCAAACTGCCCTGCAGCGGCTGCGGCAAGCTTATCAGCAGTTGCCGGCCAGCTCGGAAAAACCCTCTCCCCCGCTGGCGGAAAAATTCCACCAGGCAATCAATGACGACTTAAATGTACCCCTGGCCCTTTCCTATGCCTGGGAAGCTGCCCGTTCCAATGCACCGAGAAGCAAGGCCTTGCTGGATCAATTCGATCAGGTGCTGGGTCTCAAGTTAAGTGAACCGGCAGCCCAACAGCAAGAATTACCCCCGGAGCTTGCGGCCCTGCTGGCAGAGCGCAACGAAGCCCGGGCCAGGAAGGATTGGGCGCGTTCCGACCAGCTGCGGGACGAACTGGCCAGCATGGGAGTCATCGTCAAGGACACCAAAGACGGGACTGAGTGGGAATACAGACCCAAGTAAGACAGAAAGCCGTAGCCCTCCAAAGGGCTACGGCTTTTCCATGTATACTCCCCTCCCCGCCGGCGTAAGTATTAAGCAGAGGAGGGGAGCAAATGTGAAGCAGGTTATCTTAATTGGAAATTTCAATCGCTGGGAAACCGAAGCCGAGTTTATTTGTGAAATGCTGCAAATGACCGCCACCAGGGTCATTTTAATTAATATTGGCCGCGGGGAAGCCCCTGCCGATTTAAATGCCAAAGAACTGCGCCAGCTGTTCCCGGGACAAACTTTGGAAGATTGCGTCCACCTGGCAATCTCTAAACTCTATCTCCAGGGCATTGCCGACGGCATCCTCGTCCTGCTGGGCAAGGAACCTCACTATTACGCCCTGGCAGACAAGGCTTTTGCTGCCATGCCCTTTGGCCTGCCCAAAGCTGCAATCCTGTCGGGAGATTGTACCTGGCAGGGCAGGAGGGATATATTGCACATCTACCTGCCGGGAACCGGATATAACATGAATCCGGTGATAAAAATCCTCTTGGGTAATACCGCCTTTGCCATCAGCGGCATGTGCCTGTGCAGCATCCACAACTTTGGCTCTTCCGCCCCCACAGTGGGCACAATGGGCTTCAGAGGAAGCATCGGCAAATATTTTGCAGGGGCAGGCCTCAATTACATTGCCTTTTCGGACAACGACCCCATGTTGCCGCCCCTGCTCCGCAACGGATATATTCATGGCCTGATGCTGGCCAGCAAAGCAGAATTCTGTCTGCCCAGCCTTGACATCGCCGCCGCCAGGGAAATCCCCGTGGTCATCATCAGCAGGAACCCCGGGGCAATTAAGGCCTCCCTGGATTATCTCCCTGCACTCTCAGGACCGGTGACCATTATCAGCTCCCATCACCAGGAGACTCCCCACATAGTCTCCCAGGAAGCCTCCCCCCTTTGGGTACACTGCCGCTCGATTTCCTGCAAGTACGGCAGCGACAGCTTCTACCGCTATGCCGTAAAGACTTTGGCAGATCAAATTACTTAGGCATTAATTGCCGGAAACCCCTTCCAATGTTATGGAAATCTATATATACTATTTTTAATGAATGGCAAAGGGGGTATCCCGGTGCATTTCGACTACCTGCGAGCCTTTTGCGTGGTAGTGAGGGCTAAATCTATTACCAAAGCCGCCAAAGAACTGCATCTCAGCCAACCCGCATTAAGCCAACAGATTAACTCTCTTGAAAACAAGTTTCGCACCAAGTTGCTGGAGCGCAGCAACCGGGGTGTCACTGTGACCCGCACCGGCGCGAAAGTGTACCAATATGGAATGCGCATGCTGTCAATTATGGAAGCCCTGGAACAAGAAATTCGCAACATCCAGGAGCCGGGAAGCCTGAGGGTTTCCATCGCCGCTTCTCCCATTCCCGGCAACTATCTCATGCCCATAAAGATGTTGTACTTTATATCAGACCACCCTAGGCTCAGGTACTCCCTGGTAATTAAGCCAGTGGAAGAGGTCATAGATTCCGTGGTGGACAGAACTACCAACCTGGGCATCGTCTCCGGCCCTATATCTCCTCAAACCATGAACAGGCTTAGTTCCGAACAAATTGCTCTCTACCTTCTCGGCCACGATGAAATAGTAGCTATCTGCGGCAAGGGAAGTCCCTGGAGCCAGGAAAAATACCAGGTAGCGGATTTACGTGCCCTGCCCATTATTGTCCCCAATCAGCAAAGCGGCACGAGAATTGCCATTGAACATTGCATTCAGGACACAAACATGTCTTTGGATAAACTCAACATCGTCATGGAAATGGACAATTCCATTGCCGTCACCAGTGCTGTGAAGGCCGGGGCAGGCATTGGCCTCATCCCTCGCCTGGCTGCTAATGATCCGGGCATTGAAATCCTGGATCTTCCCGGACTCAGTATCCCTCTTCCTTTTTACCTGTTGGTTTCCATTAAATTATCCAACAACCCCCTCGTCAAGAAACTGATTGCTTTCCTGGAAACCGGCTTCCTGACCATGGACATTCGAGGGACAGCAAAATAACCTGCGGTCGCATGACCGTATTTTTTGGGGCATAATAAAGTCCAGGTGATAAAAATGCCCCAAAAGCACAGCCCCTTTCAGCTTCCGGAAATGGAGCTGGTGGAAAAACGACTCCAGGAAATCAACACATATGACAACCCCTGGCTTTCCGAAGTTACAGGTTATGTCCTCCACCAGGGGGGAAAGCGCCTGCGCCCCCTGCTGGTCCTTCTCTGTTCCGACATCTATGGTGCAGCCCTGAAGACCAGAATAGATGTGGCAGTGGCAGCAGAACTTATCCACTCTGCCTCCCTGGTCCATGATGACATCGTGGATAATTCTTCCCTGCGCCGGGGGCAGCCCAGCACCAACAAGCGCTGGGGAAATCCCTCTGCCGTGTTGGT
>JAAYHI010000027.1 GCA_012727415.1 Bacillota bacterium | reverse complement strand
GACATGAGTGAGTATTGGTCTTGGAAAAAAGAACAGGAGTTAGCCGGTAAAGTTGATTGCCGGATTAGTGCATAAATAGGAGTTTGCCAGAGGCAATTTTACAGACAAAAATGGGCTTGACCCTCATTGCATGTCCAATCATTGTCCTGTGTGCGTCCTTATTGCCAATCAGTAATCTGTCGAAGAAAAAACCCTTTGACTTAATACATTCATAGGGTTATTTCCCCGCTCAAGATAGTAAACGGCCAGACTCACAGCGTCTGGCCGTTATCGTTGTTCTGCATATTGAATTGGCCGCCAATTAAATCTGTTACCAGCTCAATTGCCAGCTGAATATATTCGCTTAACGCCATGTCCCTGACTCCCGTCACCATAACTTTGCACTTGCTGTTGGGAATGAGTATTTTTTGGGCAGGACTCTGGGCAATTGCCTGGGCCATGGCCGGGGTGACCTCGCCGAGAAGGGAATCTGCTAAGAGAATACCCAGGGGGCCAATGATGATGTCGGCATCGCGGCAGTTCACAACAACGGGGTTTTCACCGCTGGCTCCGCAATCTGCACCCGCCTTTAACATCGAAGCAGTGGCAATACTGTTTGTGCCGATTGCCATTAACCCAAGTCCCGGAATACTTTGTTTTAGTTGCTTGACAATTGAGGTTCCAATCTTTCCCCCCTGACCGTCAATGACAATTATCTTCAAGCTCAACACCCTCTTTCTGCGGAACCGGGGATGCCTCCTGCCGCATTTCCGCCTCCGCTTCCACCCTGGGAACATAGTCGTGGTCTATGGTTATAACGGCATTATAAGTGCTGTCAAGGGCGCGTATTTTAGCAGCGACAGTCTCCATCAGCTCGGAATCTAAAATTTCAAAGTCGTAGGGAACCTCGAGGTCAAAAATGAGGTTGGAATGAGTGACACCCCAGACCACCCGAAAATCGTGGAATCCTAAGCGGGGGGAAATCTCCCGGACAATGGCGGCCACCTTCTCCCTCAGGGCGTTAGTGCGTTCATCATCGATGTCGACGGGGTCGAGGTGGATGACCAGGTGAATGCCCAATTCCTCCTGGAAATCCCTCTCGATGTTATCAATGAGATCGTGACTGACCATTATATCTTCGCTGGCAGATACTTCACAGTGCACCGAGGCAAAATGACGGCCGGGGCCATAGGTATGCACATTGAGGTCATGGATGCCCAGGATGCCATCATAGCTCAAAATCTTGGAATATATCTTCTGGACCAATTCCTTCTTAGGGGCGGTGCCCAGCAGGGGATCACTGGTCTCCTTCACCAACTGAATGCCGGAAATGAGAATAAACAGAGCAACAGCGACACCCATATAGCCATCCAGGTTGACTCCGGAAAAATGCGAGATCGCCGCAGCTGCCAGCACTGCCGCAGTGGCCAGAACGTCGTTGCGGCTGTCTGCTGCGGTAGCTTTTAAGGTGTAAGATTTAATCCTCTCGCCAATCCGACTGTTAAACAGAGCCTGCCATAACTTTACCAATATCGAAAAGATCAAGGCCCCTGCCAGCAGCCAGCTGAACTCTGCAGGAGAGGGGTCCAGTATCTTGGCCATCGAACTTTTAATAAGCTGCAGACCAAGCACAATAATGATAAAGGAAACTGCCAGGCCGGAAATGTATTCACTGCGGGCATGGCCATAAGGGTGCTCGGCATCTGCAGGCTTGCCCGCCAGCTTAAACCCCACCAGAGTCACCAAAGATGAGCCGGAATCGGACAAGTTGTTGACGGCGTCGGCAGTAATGGAGATGCTGTGAAATAATGTCCCGACGATGAATTTAATTGCAAAGAGAAGAAAATTGGAGGCGATGCCAACAAAGCCTGCCAGCTGGCCGTATTTTTCCCGGACCCGAGGGCTGGCAGTATTTTGATAATCCTTGACGAACAGCCGAACCAAGAAATTAGTCATTGTTTACCTCCTATATTCAATCCAAGCGCTCAACAATATCCTCATACAGCTCCAGGGTTTGCTAAGCAGAGCCCCGGTTAATAATAAAGAGTCCTGCGTTTATCTAAGCGAATAAAGAGAGCGGCCATGCCAAGAACAATTGGCAGTCCTTCTCTTTATTCCACTGCCGCAGTCGCACCGGAAACCGGCCTTACACTGTGGGGGACACAGAAATCTGCCACTTTCCCCTCGTAGATTATGCGCCGGTTGGGAATCGACATAAAATCCATGGGGCGGGTAAACTGAGGCGCGCGGATCCAGAAGCTTGTCTTATTGAGCAGGTAAGACACAAACTGAGAACAGAAATAGTAATCTTCCCGGGCCAGACTTTTCCCGAAGATATAGGTAAAGACACCTAAGAGATTATACTTGTACTTTTTGTGGTTCCGACAAAAACGATCTACTTCATCCCGGATAGCAGAGTACTCGGCATCAGTAACCGGAATTTCAAGGACGCAGCACCGGGCCTGGGGGAAGAAGATAAAGAGCCCCCCGGAAATACTTTCTATTATAAAACCGCTGTCCAACATATTGTAGCGTCGCCGGCGTCCAAAAGAATACATTTCCTGCAGACTGGAGTCAAAAGCAATAGAAGCATGGTTATAAGGATCTTTAGTATACAAGGCAAGCAGGCGAGAAAACAAAGTGCCCGTCTGCGAGATCACGATATATATATTTCTCATCTCCCGGCCTCCCACTCAGTGCGGTTGGCGCCGCCGTGCCTTTTCCAGAATCTTATCCCGGAACAGCCATCCCGCCACAATTAATAGAACTGTCGCTACAGTGACAATTACCACTGCCATTAGATTTTCCTGCTCCAGGCTGGCCCCAATATAGCAGGACGCCACCAAAGCAGGCATACGTCCCAAAATCGCCAGCACCAGGAACCGCACCGGATTGATTGGCGTGATGCCGGCAATATAAGTAAGCACATCCTTGGGAATCCCCGGGAACAGGTAGAGGATAAACAGCACCATCTCGGACTTAGTGCTGGAGAGAATGCCCATAAACTTGTTTAGTTTCGCCTGGGAAACAAAGGTTTTCACCAGGCCGTAACCCAAAAAGCGAGCAGCAAAAAAGGCAATTACTGAGCCAATAATTAATCCCGAGGTCAGGAAGGCCGCCCCTCCAATAGTACCGAAAAAGTAGCCTCCCGCTATCTGCACTATTTCCCCGGGGACTGCTGCAACCACTACCTGAAATATCTGCAGGCAGATAAAGAGCAGTATTGCCCGGAAACCCTGTGCCTCTACATACTTTTTCATCTGGTCCCGGCGGGCATAAAGGCTTTTCAGTTCAGGGGAATAGCGAATGGTCAAAAACACTATTAAGACAATAAACAGCAACAGGGCTGCAATATTAATACCGATTTTTATTATATTCTTCCTGGCGATATTTACCACTCCAACCCTTGGCTTACTTTTGCAAAGATTATACCATAAATCCCTTAGCCCCATGCAAAGGGCCGGGTTCTCCCCGGCCCTGGTCTATTGTTCAGACAGCAATGCCATAAACTCTTCGCCGTTTATTGTTTCCTTTTCAAAGAGATGCTTGGCCAGCCGATGCAAGGTATCCTTGTTTTCCTGCAGTATTTTCAAAGCCTTGTTATGAGCCTCTTTAATAATGCCCAGGACAACTTCGTCAATCTTAGCGGCAGTCTCGGACGAAACTAAAAGCGAGGTGTCGCCTCCCAGGTAGGGATTGTTCACAGTCTCCAAGGCCATCATGTCAAACTCTTCGCTCATGCCAAACCTGGTAACCAGGGCGCGGGCGATTTTTGTTGCCTGCTCAATGTCGTTGGCAGCTCCCGAGGTAATGGTCTTTAAAGCCGTCTCTTCAGCAGCCCGCCCCCCAAGCAGAACGGTAATCTTCTCCAAAGCCTGCTCTTTTGTGAGGAGCACCTGCTCCGTTTCCTCCAGCTGCATAGTGAACCCCAAAGCCCCCGATGTTCGCGGTACAATGG
>JAAYHI010000026.1 GCA_012727415.1 Bacillota bacterium | reverse complement strand
GCCCGGAGGTATCCTTGAAGGGGTCCCCGACGGTGTCGCCGACAACGGCAGCGGCATGGGTAGGAGTGCCCTTGCCCCCGTGGGCGCCGCCCTCGATATACTTCTTGGCATTGTCCCAGGCGCCGCCGGAGTTGGCCATGAAGATGGCCATGAGCACGCCGGTGACCAGTGAACCAGCCAGGAGGCCGCCAAGAGCTTCTGCCCCCAGGACAACCCCGACAAAGACCGGCACTACTACCGCCAAAAGGCCGGGGATGATCATTTCCTTGATGGCTGCCGCAGTGCTGATTTCAACACAGCGAGCGTAATCGGGCTTGGCCTTGTTTTCCATGATGCCGGGGATTTCCCGGAACTGGCGGCGGACTTCTTCAATCATCTTAAAGGCTGCCTTGCCCACTGCATCCATGGTAAGGGCTGAGAAGAGGAAGGGCAGCATGCCGCCGATGAAGAGGCCTGCAATTACTGGAGCGGAAGTAAGGTTGATAGAGGTGAGCTTCACGGCAGCAGTATAAGCTGAGAATAATGCCAGGGCGGTAAGGGCGGCGGAACCAATGGCAAAACCTTTGCCTACGGCAGCAGTGGTATTGCCCACCGCGTCCAGATTGTCCGTTATATCCCTGACGCTTTCGGGCATACCGGCCATTTCGGCGATGCCCCCTGCATTGTCAGCGATGGGCCCATAGGCATCCACGGCAATGGTCATGCCTGCAGTCCCCAGCATACCGACAGCAGCCAGGGAGATACCGTACAGGCCTTTGGCCATTTCCTTATCCCAGGACAGGAAGAAGGCGGCGAGAATGGCGATGGCAATGAGGATGATGGGCAGCATGGTGCTGCGCATTCCTACTGCCAGGCCGCTGATGATATTGGTGGCGGGCCCTGTCTGGGAGCTGTTGGCAATATTCTTGACTGGTTTGAAGTCAGCAGAAGTGTAGTATTCTGTAATCCTCCCGATGAGGAGACCTGCAACCAGGCCAGCGACAATGGCATAGAAGAAGCCAATTTCGCCGATGAGCAAATTGTTGAGGAAGAAGGAGGCTACAATGAGCAGGACACCGGCAATCAAGGTACCGCGGTTAAGGGCCTTGCTGGCATTGCCTCCCTCTTTCACCCGAACGAAGAAGGTGCCGATTATTGAGGAAACTATGCCGAAGCCTGCGATTAGCATTGGCAGCAAGACAGCATTAAGCTGCTTGTCGCTAAATGCAGAAAAAGCCAGGGCAACTGCGGCGATGATTGAACCCACATATGATTCAAAGAGGTCTGCGCCCATGCCCGCCACGTCGCCAACATTGTCGCCGACGTTGTCAGCAATGACGGCGGGATTGCGGGGGTCGTCTTCAGGAATGCCTGCTTCGACTTTGCCCACCAGGTCGGCGCCGACGTCAGCAGCTTTAGTGTAAATACCTCCCCCTACCCGGGCAAAGAGGGCAATGGAGCTGGCCCCTAAAGCAAAACCGTTGATGATATCTGCATTCCGGAAAATGATATAGAGAATGCCGATACCCAAAAGGCCCAAACCAACAATTACCATGCCAGTGACTGCACCGCCGGAGAAAGCGATGGTCAGTGCCGGGTTTATTCCGGAGCTGGCAGCCTGGGCGGTGCGGGTATTTGCCTTAGTGGCGATGCGCATACCCACATTGCCGGCCAGGGCAGAAAATACTGCGCCGACAATAAAGCAGACGGCAGTATAAAAGCCTTCTATGTAATCCTTCTGGGCGGCGCCTATGCCAACAGTCAGTGCCGCCGCCACTACGATGACAAAGATAATCAGGGATCTGTACTCCCGATTGAGGAAGGCCATGGCACCGTCGTGAATGGCTTTGCCCAGTTCTTTCATGCGCTCATTGCCGGGATCGGCCTTGGTGATGCGCTGGGCCAGCACAAAGGCAAAGACCAACGCTGCTAATCCAAACAATGGTGCCACAAACAGAATTGAGTCCATATATATCCTCCTTATTGTCTGAAGCTAATATGAAAAAAAAGATACCCCAACCAGTGCAGCTCTGCTGGAATATCTGCAAGCCGCTTGAGTTAATGCATCAACGGCCAACAATAAATGCAAGGACTACTGAACTAATCATAAATAAAATTGCTATCGCTGATGTCACTTTGCTCAGTTTTTCTTCTATGCCCTTTGTCTTGCCAAACAAGTTTTGGCCACCTATTATTCCCGGCATGCCAGCTTCCCTGCTGGGCTGGAGTATTACCGCGACAACCAGGCCAATGGCAAGCAAAGCGTGAAGTATTTGCAGGGTTAATTCCAACACCGCCACCTCCATAACATTTATCGGACTTACAAATTCTATCACAGCAAGCGGTAAAAGACAACCTCCGGGGACAGTAGACTGTCCCCGGATATCTTTATTTCAAATTGTAGAAGGCGGCTTTGCCAGGCCAGGAAGCGGTGTCCCCCAGCTCCTCTTCAATGCGCAGCAACTGGTTGTACTTGGCCACCCTGTCGGTGCGGGAAGGAGCACCGGTCTTGATCTGGCCCGCGCCGGTGGCTACAGCCAGGTCAGCGATGAAAGTGTCCTCAGTTTCTCCGGAACGGTGGGAGATGACAGCTGTATACCCCGCTCGCTTTGCAGTTTCAATGGCAGCCAGGGTCTCTGTCACGGTGCCAATCTGGTTGAGCTTAATTAAGATGGAGTTACAGGTCCCCAGAGCGATGCCTTTCTCCAGGCGGCGGACATTGGTGACAAAGAGGTCATCCCCCACCAGCTGAATTTTGTCCCCCAGGGCCTTGGTAAGGCTTGCCCAGCCATCCCAGTCCTCTTCCGCCATACCATCTTCGATAGAGATAATGGGGTACTTATCTGTTATCTGGCAGTAGTAATCCACCAGCTCAGCCGGGGTGAGGGAGCGGCCTTCCCCAGCCAGGTGGTACTTGCCGTCTTTATATATTTCTGTGGCGGCAACGTCAAGGGCGAGGACGACATCTTCTCCAGGCTTGTAGCCGGCAGCCCTGATGGCCTCGACTATTGCCTGCAAGGCAGATTCATTGGACTCGAGGTTAGGCGCAAACCCTCCTTCGTCGCCGACACCGGTATTCAAGCCCCGGCCTTTGAGAACTGCCTTGAGGCTGTGGAAGATCTCGGTGGCCATGCGCAAGCCGGTGCGGAAATGCGGGGCACCTACGGGCATGACCATAAATTCCTGAATGTCCACATTGTTGTCGGCGTGCTTGCCGCCATTGAGTATGTTGAGCATGGGAACCGGCAGCAGGCGGGCAGCAGCACCGCCCAGGTAGCGGTACAGGGGCAGGCCCAGGAAGTCGGCGGCGGCGCGAGCCACAGCCATGGAAGCCCCGAGAATGGCATTGGCCCCCAGCTTGCCTTTATTTTCCGTGCCGTCCAGTTCAATCAGCAATTGGTCAATATACACCTGGTCCAGGGCATCCTGATCCAGCAGGGCGGGGGCAATGATGGTGTTGACATTTTCCACCGCCTGCAGCACACCCTTGCCGCCGTAGCGGGATTTGTCGCCGTCCCTGAGTTCCACTGCTTCAAATGCCCCGGTGGACGCCCCGGAGGGCACCAGGGCCCGGGCGACAATGCCGCTGGCCAGCACCACTTCAACTTCTACGGTAGGATTCCCTCTGGAATCCAGGACCTCGCGGCCATGAACATCTATAATGAAAGACATATCTTCACTCCTTGACTATAAGAGATTTCCCCGTCATCTCCGGGGGTTGGGGAAGGCCAAGCAAATCCAAGGCCGTGGGGGCAACATCGCAGAGGGCGCCATCCCTTATTGCCCTGACGCCAGGCCAGGCCAGTACCAGGGGAACGGGATTGGCGGTATGGGCAGTTTGAGGCTTGCCTTCTTCATCCAACATCTGGTCGGCGTTGCCATGATCACTGAAGAGGAACATACACCCGCCTGCGGCTTCCACGGCAGACCAGACCTGCCCCACACAGTGGTCGACAATCTGGCAGGCTTCAACGGTGGCTTCAAAGTTGCCGGTGTGGCCCACCATATCCGGGTTGGCGTAGTTGAGGACCACCAGGGAATATTCTCCCGAAGCAATGTGGTTGCACACAGCCTCGGTAACCGGCAAGGCGCTCATCTCCGGCTGCAGGTCATAGGTCTCCACCTTGGGAGAAGGAATCAGCACCCGCTTTTCGCCGGGCAGGACTGCTTCTTCGCCGCCGTTAAAAAAGTACGTTACATGGGCATATTTTTCCGTTTCCGCAATGCGCAATTGCTTTAACCCCAGGTCACTGATGACCTGGCCCAATGTGTTGACCAGCCTTTCCGGCGGGAAAGCCACCGAAGCAGCAATGGTCTCATCATATTGAGTGAAGCAGAGGTACTTAACCTTAAGACCTTGCTGCCGGGGGAACCAGGAAAAATCTTCGTCGACAAGGGCTCGGGTAATCTGGCGCATGCGGTCGGGCCGGAAGTTAAAGGCAATGACGCTGTCGCCGCTCTTAATCATGCCCCGGGGGTCGATGACTGTGGGAATGACAAATTCATCGCTTATGCCCCGGGCATAAGAATCTTCCACAACTTGAGCGGCAGTTTCCCCCTGGGGGCCCTGGCCGAAGACCATGGCTTTGTAAGCCAGCTCCGTCCGCTCCCAGCGCTTATCCCGGTCCATGGCGTAGTAGCGGCCGCCAATGGTGGCGATGCGCCCCACCCCGATTTCCCGGCATTTTTGTTCCAGCCAGCGGATATACTCCAGGGCTGACTGAGGGGGAACGTCGCGGCCATCCAGCAGGGGATGGAGGAATACCTCGGTTATGCCTCTGTCCCTGGCCATCTGCAACAGGGCCTGAATGTGCTCTGTATGACTGTGTACGCCGCCGTCAGACAATAACCCCAGGAGGTGGAGAGCCCCTCCTGCAGGGACGCCGTCCATGGCTGCCACCAGGGCCTCGTTGGTAAAAAACTCACCGGTTTCAATTGCCCTGCTGATGCGAGTGAGATCCTGATAGACGACGCGGCCGGCGCCAATATTGAGATGGCCCACTTCGGAATTGCCCATCTGGCCGGGTGGCAATCCTACAGCAATGCCGCTGGTAGCCAGCCTGGCTGAGGGAAACGTTCTGCTCAGCCGGTCTATGTTAGGGGTGTCGGCCGCCAGGATGGCATTGCCTGCCTCGGAACCTATCCCCCACCCGTCCAGTATCACCAGCACTGCTTGGGAGGGAATGGTCACTGCTCAGCGCCTCCGTAATTGACGATTTTGGAAAAACTGTCGGCATCCAGGCTGGCACCCCCGACCAGGGCACCATCGATGTCCTGCTGAGCCATTAAGCCGTCAATATTTTCCGGTTTGACACTTCCGCCATACAGTATCCGCACCTGGTCGGCAAAATGACTGTGCTTTTTGCCCAGCTCCCGGCGGATAAAGCTGATGACAGCCTGGGCGTCTTCAGGGGACGCAGTGCGCCCCGTACCTATTGCCCATACAGGCTCGTAGGCGATGATAGTTTTTGCCAAGTCGCCGGATTGTATACCTGCCAGGCCTTGCTCCAGCTGGTGTGCGCATACCTCCTGGGTAGTGCCCGCCTCCCGCTGCTCCAGGGTTTCCCCCAGGCAGAAGATGGGGATGAGTCCATGCCGGAGGGCAGCCTTGAGTTTGCAGTTAATGGCGGCATCGGTTTCGCCAAAGAGCTGGCGGCGTTCGGAATGGCCAATGATGACATGGGTGCAGCCGATTTCTTTGAGCATGGGGGCAGAGATTTCCCCGGTGAAAGCCCCGGAATCCTCCCAGTGCATATTCTGGGCGCCCACCTGCAGGCCAGTGCCCTGGAATACTGAGCAGGCAGGGGCCAGGGAGGTAAAGGGCGGGCAAATGACGATGTCTGCTTCCCCCGCCCTTTCCTGACAAGGCAATATTTTTTTTGCAAGAGCCACAGTCTCGCCGGCGGTCATATGCATTTTCCAGTTGGCTGCGAGGACAGGGCGGCGCACTATGCTTCCTCCTTCAAGAGAATTGCAATCCCAGGCAAAGTCTTGCCTTCGAGAAACTCCAGGGAAGCGCCGCCGCCGGTGGATATGTGGTCAATGGCATCAGCTTTGCCCAGTTTCTCCAGGGCAGCAGCTGAGTCTCCGCCGCCAACCACTGAAAAGGCCTTGCTGTCAGCAATGGCTTCTGCAATAGCTGCAGTCCCGGTGGCAAAGGCATCAAACTCGAAGACCCCCATGGGGCCGTTCCATACAACAGTGGCCGCCTTGCTGATGGCCTCAGCAAATTGCTGCCGGGCAAGGGGCCCGATATCCAGGGCCATCCAGCCCTTGGGCACTCCCAGCTCCGCTTTGACAATCTGCTGCCCGGCATCTGCACTAAAGGCATCTGCAACTACCACATCTGCCGGCAGCAGCAACTGTACTCCCAAATCCTCGGCCTCAGCCAACAGTTCCCGGGCCAGATCCAGCTTGTCTTCCTCCACCTTGGACTCTCCCAGGTCAAAGCCCTTGGCTGCCAAGAAGGTGTTGGCCATGCCTCCGCCTATGAGCAAGGTATCCACCTTGGCCAGCAGGTTGCGGATGACCCCAATCTTATCTGAAACCTTGGCGCCGCCAATGATGGCGACAAAGGGGCGGCGGGGGGCAGTCAGCACCTGGCCCAGCATCTGTATCTCCCGCTCCATCAACAGCCCGGCGTAGGCGGGAAGGTAGTCGGCCACCCCCACAGTGCTGGCAAGGGCTCTGTGGGCTGTGCCAAAAGCATCGTTGACAAAGATATCGGCCAGCTGTGCCAACTCCCGGGCAAAGGCAGGTTCATTCTTTTCTTCGCCGGGGTAGAAGCGGATGTTTTCCAAAAGAAGCACATCCCCGTCCTTAAGGGCGGACACTGCTTGCTGAGCTTCTTCGCCGATGGCAGTATCGACTTTGGCCACCGGTGCGCCCAGCAATTTTTCCAGCTGGCGGGCAACAGGGTCGAGGCGCAGTTCATCCTTGACAGTCCCCTTGGGCCGTCCCAGGTGGGAGACCAGGATAAGCCTCGCCCCCTGCCCACGCAGGTGCTTAATGGTGGGCAGGGCGGCGCGAATCCTGGTGTCGTCGGTGACCTCGCCAGCGCTCATCGGCACGTTGAAATCAACTCTCAGCAACACCCTCTTGCCTTTGATCGCTGCAGATTTAATAGATTTGCACTCCATTCGCTATACCTCCAAACTTGGGACTGCTACAGGCTTTTGCCAACCATTTCAGTGAGGTCGACAACCCTGGCGGAATAGCCCCATTCGTTGTCGTACCAGGCTACCACCTTTGCCATATTGTCAATGACGGTAGTGGACAGGGCATCGACTACACCAGAATATTCGCTACCGGTGTAATCAACGGATACCAAAGGCTCGTCGGAATAGCCCAGGTAGCCCTTGAGAGCTCCCTCGGAGGCCTTCTTGAATGCTGCATTGATTTCTTCAGCGCTGGCCTCTTTAGCCAGTTCGGCAGTCAGGTCGACAACAGAAACAGTGGGAGTGGGCACCCGCAGGGCAAAGCCGTTCATTTTTCCCTTCAATTCCGGCAATACCAGGCCGACAGCCTTAGCTGCACCGGTGGTGGTGGGGATAATCGACAATGCTGCCGCCCGGGCCCGGCGCAGGTCTTTGTGGGTTTTATCCAGCAGGCACTGGTCACTGGTGTAGGCATGAACAGTGGTGAGCAGGCCTTTGACAATGCCAAACTCTTCGTGGAGGATCTTGGCCACAGGCGCCAGGCAGGTGGTGGTGCAGGAAGCAGCCGAGATTACATGATGCTTCTCAGGTATATACTTGTCGTGGTTAACTCCCATGACGATGGTAATGTCTTCGTTCTTGCCGGGAGCGGTGATGATAACCTTCTTGGCGCCGCCCTTCTCAATGTGGGGAAGGACAGCTTCCTTGCTGCGGAAAGCCCCGGTAGAATCTACAACGACGTCAACACCCATATCTGCCCAGGGAATATCTCCGGGATTGGAATAGAGGGTAAACTTCACCTCTTTGCCATCGACAAATACCCGCTCTCCCTTGACTTCAACATTGCCGTCAAATGGGCCATAAGTGGAATCGTACTTGAGCAAGTGAACCATTGTCTCGATGTTGGAGCGACCGTTGATGGCGACAATCTCGATATTGGGATTGCGTCGCGCTATGCGGTACATCCTCCGTCCAACAGCACCAAAACCATTGATACCAACTTTAATAGCCAATACTACTCCTCCTCAATATTTATATTTATATTTTCCCCAAGCAGGGCAAGGGAACAAGGTTACACTGCCGGCAGGTGCAAAATGGCCTCGGCAGCACTCTGGTCGGTGACCAGGACATCCCATTTGTGATGGGCGGCCACTGCCCGGATAGCAGGGGCTTTATCTGCCCCCCCGGCGACAACAATAACTGTCTTTATATTTTCCAAATCATCTATGCCTAATCCAATACTGTTTGCCTGCCAGACAATCTTCCCCTGGAGGTTGAAATAATAGCCCAGAGCCTCGGCAGTGGCGTTGAGCCCGTGGAGGGCGGCAATCTCCTCGGGCGGCATCTGCCGCCGGGCAGCCATCTCCAGGGCATCCCCGATTCCATGCACCAGGAGGGTGCTCCGGCGGATAAGGGCCAGGACATCCGCAATGCCCGGGTCCCGGAGCATTTCGTCCAGAGCCTGACGAGACAAGTTATCCGGGGCGTGCAGCAAACGGTACTTGCCTCCCAAGGCCTGGGCCAACTTGGCGGCGATGGTATTGGCCTGGATTTCCACCCTTTCTCCCAGGGCACCTCTACCTGGGACAACTGTCACCCGCTGGCGGTGGGTGCGGATGGAATCTGCAAGGGCAGACATGGTAGTGCCGCCGGTGATGGCGATGATGTCCCCATCCCGGATTTCGTGGGCGAGGACTCTGGCGGCAGCCCGACCAAGCTCATTCTTGACCAGGGGGTCGGCAGAACTGTTTCCCGGAACCAGTGTTACCCGGGGAATGCCCAAATGCTCAGACACCTGTTGCTCGAGATGGGGCAGGCCCAGAAGTTCAACTATGTAGGGAGTCATAGCAGCAAGAGCTCCCTGCCCCCGGGGAGTAAGGCTGACGCCGGCGGAGCCGGTTTCAACCAGATCCAGTTGCTTCAATTCATCCAGCTCTGTGCGGATAGTCCTTTCGCCCACATGCAAATTATCTGCCAGCACACGGCGGCCCACCGGTGCCAGATGATCGACGGCGCGCAAAATGGAATAGCGACGGTTAAGGCTTGTAACTGCCTCCGGGGACACCAGTTTAAGGATATCTATTATGTTCATGCTTCACCTCCGGGCCTATAGATGTCCCACCAGGTCGGGGAGGGTCCCATCGTGAGTAAAAAAATCCTTCTATCATAGTATAACAAGTCCTCTTGACATTTACAAGTGCAATTGCAAGGGATACAATTTCATTGCCAGCGCCTGCGCAAATTGGAACTGGGTATGCCCAACTGTTCCCGATACTTGGCTACAGTCCGCCGGGAAATCTTCACACCCCGCCTCTGCAGGATCAAGGCTAATTCCTGGTCGGTAAGGGGATTGCCCTTATCCTCGGTGGCCACCACCTCTTCCAACACCTCTTTGACCCCCGTACTGGCCACCCCCACTCCATCGATGGTGTCCAGATTTGCCGCGAAAAAATACTTAAAAGCATAGATGCCCCGGGGTGTCTGCAGGTACTTGCCATTGGTGGCTCGACTGACGGTAGACTCGTGGATATCCAAAGCCTGGGCCACATCCAGCAGGCGCATGGGACGCAGGTGCTTTACACCCTTGCTGAAAAAGGATTCCTGGTACTCCAAAATAAATTCGGTAATTCTGTACAAAGTGGTTCGCCGCTGCTCAATTGCCTTCAGCAACCACAGGGCAGAGTTTAATTTATCCCGCAAAAATTTTTTCGTCCCCGGGCTGTCGGCGTTCTGCAACATGGCCTGGTAACTGGGGCTTAGATGCAGGCGGTGGGAGTAGGAATCATTGACGAGGATTACCCACTTTCCCGCCACCTTAAAGACAGTGACGTCGGGCATAATAAATTGTGAAGGAGAATCGGTGCTGAGACTCACCCCCGGCTTGGGTTCCAAACTCCGGATGTAATCAATTGCTTTCTGGACAGGAGCATAGTCGGCCTGAAGCGCCTCGGCGATGACGGGGATTCTCCCTTTGGCCACCAGGTCGAGATGGTCGCTGATAATTTCCCGGGCAAAGGGCGGCGCATCCTTACGTCTGTCCACTTGCAACAGCAGGCATTCCCGGAGACTGCGGGCGCCAATACCTGCCGGGTCCAAGGTCTGAACCACCGCCAATCCCTCCAGGGCATCCGCTTCTTGCACCTGCAGCTGGCGGGCGATTTCAGCAGTGGATATGCGCAAATACCCGTCGGCGCTGAGGTTATCGATGATATAAGCGGCAGTCCTTTCCACCCTGGCAGGCAGGCTGATCATACTCAGCTGCTGGCGCAGGAGCTGGTGCAAAGTCAAGGTACCCGCTGTGTACTGTTCGAAGCTGGCCTTATCGGAATCTTCTCCCCGGTATCCCTCGTCTCCCTGATGGAGGTATTGTTCCCACTCAAAATCAAACTCTTCTTCCTCATGCTGTTCCAGGGATTCTTCTTCCCTTTCCGCTTCTTCATTGAGCTCCAGCATTGGATTTTCTAAAATTTTTTGCTGCAAATAAAGATTCAATTCAAGAACAGGGAGCTGCAGCAATTTTATCGCCTGCTGCAACTGAGGAGTCATTAAAAGCTTGTGGGTTTGGCGCATCTCCAGCTGATAATCCAGCCTCATCACTGCATCTCCTCTCTGCCTTATTATGCAGTATATTCTGTATCTGCCCTTGTATTTCCTGCAAGAATTGTGCCACTCATTCTTTGTAACAAAAATATAATTCTTCCCCAGGTCATTCCCTTGACAAAGGCGAGAATAAATGTAAAAATGTCTGAGTGAGCTACTTTCACGGAGCAACAGCTTTTGGAGGGAGGTCAGAAGTATGAAGAAAGATATTCATCCCAAGTACTATAAAGTTACTGCTACTTGCGCCTGCGGCGCTGAGTATGAAACCGGTTCTACCAAGGAGAATATCCGGGTGGATATTTGCTCCAACTGCCATCCCTTCTTCACCGGTGTCCAGAAAATCGTGGACGCAGCCGGTCGCGTTGAGAAATTTAACCGTAAATACAATCGCAAATAAATACCCGTCAGTGACGGGTATTTTTCTTTATAAGCCGCTTATGGTGATGTGGTCCAGTTGTTCCCCAGGACGTAATGGTCTTCGTCCCTGTATATGCGGATGAAATTTAACTTATTGAAAATCCAGCCGTCCTCACCTAATTCTCCGTTGCCGGACTGCCAGTCGCCGTCAATGGCCTGGACGGAATACTCTACCATTGCCTGAAAGCCCCAGTAGTCTTCTGAATCAAAACTCACACCGTTTATCTTGTACTGGGCAATATTGCCCTGGCGCTTGTATTCCTCCATGCGCAGCCTGAAAAGTTCAGCGGCAATTTTCTCAAAATCTCCCTGGGCAAAGGCCAGAGGCAATTTGGGATCCTCTTCTCTGGACACATAGTAGGGGATCGGGACTGTGTCCAGACCAGCCCCCCAGTGAATGCGACTGAGAACCAAACCCTCCTGGTCGGCATAGACCCATATATTCCCGTCCCAGGTCCAGAGGTAGCTGTGGCAGCTCCGGTAGAGACAGCGCTTTCCCGTCTTGACGTCCTGAATAGTCAACCGGGGCAGCTCATCTCCGTCAGGGCGGGTAAGAAAACTGATCTTACCCCCCTGGGGAACCCAGCTCAGAGAATACGCCCCCGAAGGAAGGGCAATACGGCTTTGAAGGGTGCCATCAGCGGCCAAGATCTCCACATTGCCCGCCAACAGCGCAGGCAGGTCGGAATCTCCCCAGAACAATTCCTTAATCTCTCCGCTTGCCTGGCAGACGACTCGTGACTTCCCCTCCAGAGAATCAAAGCACATAAGCTGGTTCCCCTGGCAGTAAAAGAGCAAGGGCTCTCGGGGGTGCCAGCTGATTGGGCCGGAGAAAATACTTTCTTCAAAAACAGCCTCGGCAATCATTGCCATTGTTTTCTTGCCGAGAGAGTACTTGTATGCCCCCGTTTCACCCACAAAGTACACTTCCCCGTCCCTTGTTACATAAAAAGTCTCGGGGCTGAAGGATTCAGGAAAATTAAGCTTGTGTTCAACAGCGGCATGAGTACCGGTGTCATACTCATAGAAGTAAGTCTTCCCGGTTTCTTTAACAGGCCCCCCAGGCCTGGACAGGTAATAAAGTTTTCTTCCTCTCCAGCAGGCCCCCTCCATGGTCGGCAACTCCACACCTTTAGGTTTGGACAAAGTATAGTCCTTGCCATAAATATCTTTCAGCAGCAAGAGATCTATATTGGCTGGCAGATAGTAGGAAATGTATTGATAGCTAACCTGAATATTGTTTGCAGTTGGCTCAAGCTGCACCGTGCGGATATCTGTTCCCTCCAGCTCAAGGGCTTCCGGGAGATTGCCTGGCTCTGGATCCTGCTCAAGTCCTGGTTCGGGATCCGGCTCTGGGGTTACAGGTTCTCCATCTCTGCACCCCGGCAGGACAAGGACAAATACCAGAAAGAACACCAACAGCAAGGCAACGCGGTTTCGCACCATTATCTCCTCCTATAATAACCTTCTCCCTGCTTCCATCCCAGTATAACCTTTGTTTCTTGCCGCTGCAACTAAGTTTCGGAAGCCTAAGGGCAATCCAGAAAACTATCCAGCAATTCCTTATTATCGGTATCCAGCGGAAATACCTGACAGAATTGATTTTCGATCACCGCTATACAATCATGGTTGTTAATTAGTATCGTGTAGAGGTCATTTTGTTTCTTATCTTCTTGCAGCTTGTCAGAGAGCTTAAAAAACTTAAAGGTTCTGTCCGGGCCATCGGGAATTGTAAAAGTGACTGAAAAGTATTCTTCCGTAAGGTATTTTTTGTAAACCTTTTTTTGACTATTGACACCCAGCAGCGGCAGAAACACGCGCAAAAAGCAATCAATGTCTTCCTTTTGATTTATTACCACCGGTTCGTTGCGGTAGCCAATAATCTCTATTTTGTCTGCTCGGGTTATTGATTCGCTAATCTCTAAGAGTTTTTCCAGACGTATATGATTAACCTGTTGCATTATTATGATGGCTGCTGCAAATAGTAATAAAGCTATTAAACCAATTCTTTTGCCCATGATAATACCCCCCTGCAACAATGTAGTTATATAGTGCCCTTTTTCTCAACATTTGTCAATTATGGTTTTGTGTCGGGATTGCCTTTAGGCCTATTGAGTAAAAAGTATTGCCATAGTCAAAAATGCATAAGACCCAACTGGGGCTTATGCATTTTCATATTCCTCTTTAAGCTCCTGGAGCTCCAGCCAGCGCTCCATCTTAGCTTCCAGTTCTGCCTCCAGCTCCTGGGCCTGCAGATGGAGCTCATTGAGGAGCACATAGTCTGAGCCGGCCTGGGCCTGTTCCTGCTGAAGCCTGTTCAGCTCCTGCTGGAGGGCATCTATTGCCGCCTCCAACTCCTCGTACTCTCTTTGCTCTTTATAGCTGAGCCTGGTCTTCTCCCGTGGTCTGCGGGAGTCTTTTTTTCCTGACCTTGGCTCTCTCGGGGCTGCTGCCGCTGTCTCCGCCAAGTACTCGCTGAAGCTGCCGGTGAAGAGCCTGATATTTCCCTTGCCATCAAGGCAAAAGAGGTGGTCCATGGTTTTATCCAAAAACCAGCGGTCATGGGATACCGCCAGGACGGCGCCGGGAAAGTCTTCCAGGTAGTCTTCCAGCACCGTCAGGGTTTCAATATCCAGGTCATTGGTGGGTTCGTCCAGGAGGAGAATGTTGGGTTCCTCCATGAGGATGCCCAGCAGGTACAGGCGGCGGCGCTCTCCCCCGGACAGATCCCGGATATAGGTCCACTGGTCAGAGCCCTCGAAGAGGAAGCGTTCCAGCATTTTTGCTGCACTAATGGTCTCGCCGGAGGCGGTGAGCACAGCCAGGCGGATGCCCTCGATATATTGAATGACCCGCAGGTCCTCCTCCAGCTCCTGGGACTGCTGGCGATAGTAGCCGATCTTCACCGTCTCTCCCCGCTCCACTGTCCCGCTGTCAGGCTTAGTGAGACCGGCGAAGATGTCCAGCAGGGTGGACTTGCCGCTGCCGTTGGGGCCTACGATGCCGATGCGGTCCCGGGGCAGCAGGGTGTAGGAAAAATTACCTATGAGGGGACGCTGGCCGAAACTCTTGCTCACCCCTGCCAGCTCAATGACCTTCTTCCCCAGGCGCCGGGCAGGGATGTCCAGCTTCACCTTCCCCTGCTGCGGGGTGAAAGTCCTGCGGTTGAGTTCCCGAAACATCTTTTTCCGGGCCTTTTCCTTAGTGGAACGGGCCTTCGCTCCCTGTAGCATCCAGGCAAGTTCCCGCTTGAGGGCAGCCCGGTGTTTGCGAGCAGCAGCCTGCTCTCTTTGCGCTCTCTCTTCTTTTAGTTCCAGGTATTTCTGGTAACCCCCGGCGCAGTCCAAGAGCTCCCCCCTGTCCAATTCCAGGATGCGGTTGGCAATCCTGGTGAGCAGCCAGCGGTCGTGGGTGATGAGGAGCAAGGCGCCGGTGCGCTTTTGGAGGTAATCTTCCAGCCAGAGGATGGCCTGGGTATCCAGGTGG
>JAAYHI010000025.1 GCA_012727415.1 Bacillota bacterium | reverse complement strand
CTTACAACCTGGTGCGCCTGGCAGGAATCGAACCTGCGACCGACGGATTAGAAGTCCGTTGCTCTGTCCCCTGAGCTACAGGCGTATTATTTATGGGCACAACAAATACTATAGCATTGACGTCGATGGCAGTCAACAAAAAAATGAATGGAGCGGGTAATGGGAATCGAACCCACACAGCCAGCTTGGGAAGCTGGAGCTCTACCACTAAGCTATACCCGCTCAATAAATCTGCAATTTATATTATAGCCGAATTTGCCTGTTTGTCAAAAATGATTTTTTTACTTACAATGTTGCTTTATGGATTTCACCCAGGAGTTGGTTATTTTTTACATAAACTTTGGCATAACAAGAATCACTGCCCCGGCGAGGCAAGGAGATGCTGCCAGGATTGACCAGCAGGATTCCCCTCTCTTCTCTTACGAGGGGAACATGACTGTGGCCGAATATCACACCCTGGGCTCCAAGTTCAAATGCCCGTTCCACCAGCTGGCGGGTGGAATGTTTTGCGCCATACTGATGTCCGTGGGTGAGGTAAATTTTAAAGTCATGAAAATCAAACAGCAGCTCTTCCGGGGCAGATACCCCACGGTCGCAATTTCCCCGCACTCCGTAGCCGGGGATTTTTGTCTTCTTCAGCAGACGCAAAAAGTCGGCATAATTGTCGCCGGTGTGCACAAAGAGACTGGGCTTTTGCCGGCGCAGGATGGCCTCAATTTCTTCCAGGACAATGGGATAGCGGTGACTGTCGCCAAATGCAAGTAACATCACAGTAACCCCCTGCAGCGAAGCTGGGCAACCAGATTAGCCAAGGCGCGGCCCCGGTGGCTGATGCGATTTTTCTCCGCGGCCGTCAATTCTGCCGTCGTCTTTGCCAATTCGGGTATCCAAAACAAGGGATCGTAGCCAAAGCCGCCGCTGCCTCTGGGGCTGTCCAAAATTTCCCCATTGCAACTGCCATCAGCTTCAATAATGGCATCATTGGTAACCAGAACCATAGAGCAGCGAAAGCGGGCCCGCCGATTTTCCACCCCTTTTAATGCCATGAGCAGCTTTTCGTTGTTTGCCCCATCCCCTCCAGCACCGGCATAGCGGGCGGAGTGCACACCCGGCGCGCCATTGAGAGCTTCTACTTCCAGGCCCGAGTCATCAGCCAAAGTAGCTATGCCTGTAAGCTCAAACCCGAACAGGGCTTTGATCCGGGCATTTTCCCTGAAATCAGTGCCCGTTTCTGCAGGCATTTGCGTTCCCGGGGGAAGCCCGGAGACTTCCACGTGGAATTTACTCAGCAAGCTTCTGATTTCCCGGATTTTATTCGGGTTGCTGGTGGCTACGCACAATGCTTTAAGCTTCACCTTAATCTTCCTCAGAAGGAACCCACAATTTTAACTCAGGGAGAAGGGAAGCCTGGATTTCCACCAGGGTGAGAATCCCTTTTTTTGCAAGGGCCAGCAACTGGTCCAGCTCGGCGGCGTCAAAAGGCTGTCCTTCAGCTGTCCCCTGAATCTCCACGTACTTGCCGGCACCAGTCATGACGATATTCATATCCACCTGGGCCCGGACATCCTCTTCCACTTCCAGGTCCAGCATGCATTGGCCATCGACAATGCCAACACTGACGGCAGCAAGAAAATCCGTGATGGGGACAAACTCCAGTTTTTCTTCAGCTGCCAACCGCTCCATGGCCAGGGCCATAGCAACAAAAGCCCCTGTCAACGAGGCTGTCCTGGTCCCCCCTGCAGCCTGTAAGACATCACAGTCCAGCCACAGAGTGCGCTCTCCCAGCCGGGAGAGGTCAACGACGGAACGCAGTGCCCTGCCAATAAGGCGTTGAATTTCATAGGTCCTGCCCCCGATTTTTCCCCGGGCAGCCTCCCGCACATTCCTAATACTGGTTGCCCGCGGCAACATTGAGTATTCGGCGGTAATCCAGCCCTGGCCGCTGCCCTTGACAAAGGGAGGAACCTTCTCTTCGACTGTAGCTGTGCATAAGACATGGGTATCCCCGCATTCAATGAGAGCTGAGCCCTCTGCATATTTATTGACATGGGGCGTAATTTTTATGGGCCGTATTTGATCCAACTGCCTTCCATCATTGCGCAATGTCAGACACTCCTTCCAGCCGGGAATCCCCTACCAACCCGACCATATAGTATATTTCCCTGACAGGTTCCCAGATAAATTCTTTCAGCAGGCGAAAGCCTTCAATTTCACTGGTCCTGTTTACGTGAATCCTGGGGCCGGTGCAGGGGAAAATACTGCGCTTGCCAATGCGGATATGTTCTTCATCATGACAAAATATCTCCAGATCCGCAGCAATCATGTCCCGAACCTTTTGCTCCACGTAGTCCAGCTCAAAATCCGGCCGCTCCTCAAATTCCATGACAAAACCATGGCGAATATCACTGTGGAACTGCGGACGGCCATAGCCCATTTCCACCAGGACCTTTGCCGTCAAATCCTCAGCGGTATGAGCCATCTTTCTGTAGCGAATAGATTTATAGACAATATCGGCAATTTCCTTGGGCTTGGGGCCGAATACCCCGGGACGGGTAACCAGCACTTCCTCGCCAACCCCGATGAGGACGGAAGGATTCACTTGCAGCTGGGGGTAGAGCTGATCAAAATGCTCTACAATAACCCGTCTGCCCTGATGCACAGCGGCTTTAACTGCCTCAGCCAGCTGCCAGCTCTGCTGGAAGGCCAGCTCAAACCTGACATCGACATGGTATGTATGGGCCATAAACCTGCCCCTCTGGTAGTGAGCAGTAAGGGGCAAAGGGCGCAGGTTAATGCCTTCATCGTCATTAGTCAGCTCCAGCCCCGGAAACATGCCTTTTATCAGCAAAGACTTGCCGGCGCCACTGTCGCCAATAAAGCCGATGAGCCGGTCGGTGGGGCTGAGATAACGTTGGGACAAATGATGTCCCAATTGCTGAAGCCTCACCTTGCCCCGGGGGGCAAAGTAGAGAGCGTGAATTAAAGTTTCCTGGGTAATGAGCATTCTCCCTCACCCCTCTCCTGGCTTAATATGCCCAAGAAGTCAGCGTTTAGAATATTCCTTCCTGCCTAAAGTGTAAAAGTTCTGGCCCAGGCTGTCAATGACAACAATGACGGGCATGTCCTGTACCTTTAAGCGGTGAACCGCCTCGGGTCCTAAATCCAGGAAGGCGACAACCTCCGCCTCCACTACAGATTTTGCAATTAAAGCCCCGGCACCGCCAATGGCAGCAAAGTATACTGCCTTGTTGTCCATAAGGGCCTGTACAACTTGCTGGCCCCGGTCGCCCTTGCCAATGACCCCCCGCACTCCTGCTGCCAGCAAAGCCGGGGTGTAGACATCCATGCGCACACTGGTAGTGGGACCTGCCGAGCCAATGACCTTGCCGGGAGGAGCAGGACATGGCCCCACATAATAGAGCAGCTGGCCCCGGGGATCGAAGGGCAATTCTTCTCCCTTCTCCAGCAGTTCCACCAGGCGCTTATGGGCCGAGTCGCGGGCCGTATAGATAATTCCACTGATGAGGCAAGTCTGCCCTGCCCGTAACTTTGCTGTATCTTCCACCGTCAGCGGCGTCTGCAGACGAATGGGCTCCATTATTCTTCCTCCCCCTCAAGGACAATTTCTTTATGTCTGGCGGCATGGCAGTTTAAGTTAACTGCCACCGGCAAGCCGGCAATATGAGTCGGGTAGCTTTCGACATGGACGGCAAAAGCCGTGACCCTGCCGCCAAAGCCTTCGGGACCTATGCCCAGTTTATTGATTTCCCCCTCTATTTCTGCCTCCAGCTCCCGGTCAAGGGAATTGGAAGCGGGCTCACCCACCGGGCGCAGCAGCGCTTTCTTGGCCAAAAAGGCAGCGTATTCCATCGTCCCCCCCAAGCCGACGCCGACAAGGACAGGCGGGCAGGGATTGGCTCCTGCTGCACTGACAACAGAGGCAACAAAATCCACAACTCCACGGCGGCCCTGGGCGGGCTTGAGCATTGCAATGCCTCCCATATTCTCGCTGCCGAAGCCCTT
>JAAYHI010000024.1 GCA_012727415.1 Bacillota bacterium | reverse complement strand
GCCGCCGGCTTGCTCCGGTTTTCTCTATACCATCCAGCCAGGAGACACCTATTTCCTGTTGGCCCAGCGCTTTGGCACCACGGTGAATGCCATCCAGCAGGCCAATCCCGGCGTCAACCCCAACAATCTGCAAATTGGTCAGGTCATATGCATTCCCGCATAAAGCGGGGTACACCCTCCAGGGAGGGTGTTTTTTTATTAGTGAACATTCCGTGACGCTAAATATATTCGCCCGGGCTCGATTCCGGCAGCAATAAGGAGAAAGCCGGGGCTTTCCCGGGGCAATTTTGATTTGTCAGCAGATACTTCATGTGTTAATATTAGCAGTGTGAAATTTTATCGGGGGCGACTTGAGATGAAATCTGGTAAGATACTTAAAGACTTTTTCAAGGCCAACGCCTGGCGTTATGCACTGGGACTTGTCTGGCTGATGGTAGTAAACATCTTCAACCTGCAAATCCCCCGCTTGTTAGGCGAGGTTACAGACCTGATTCAAAGCCGGCAAATCGACTCTGCCGGTTTGCTGCGCTACGGAGGATATATTATCGGCATTGCGGTTGTTATGGCCCTGGGGCGCTATTTTTGGCGAATCTACATCATGGGTTCATCCCGGCGCCTGGCATATTACTTGCGCAATCGTCTGTTTGCCCACCTGGAGACATTGTCTGTGAACTTTTTTAACACCCATAAGACCGGGGACTTAATGGCCCATGCCACTAATGACATCAATGCCATTCGCATGGCCATGGGTCCGGGTGTGCTCATGCTTGCGGACTCCTCCTTTTTAACTGTGGTAACAGTGTATACAATGGTTACCAGGATCGACTGGAAGCTGACGGTGCTGGCCCTGCTGCCGCTGCCCTTTTTAGCGGGCCTGGCCGGGTACCTTGGCCGCCACATTCATATTCGCTTTCGCGCTGTCCAGCAAGCCTTTTCCTCCCTCACAGACAGAGTTCAGGAAACCTTTTCCGGCATTCGGGTCATCAAATCCTTTGTCCAGGAAGAGGCTGAAGTGGAGAGATTTGATGCCGCTGCCCGGGATTACGCCGTAAAAAACCTGCGCATGGTAAAAGTCTGGGGCATGATGGGGCCAATGATTCAGCTGGTCTCTGGCATCAGCTATATGATCGTCCTGGGCTATGGGGGCTTGCAGGTCATCAACGCCCGCATCAGCCTGGGAGAGTTTATTGCCTTTAACTCGTACCTGGGTATGCTGATATGGCCTATGATGGCTGTAGGCCGGGTAATCAATGTGCTCCAACGGGGTTCCGCCTCCATGGACCGCCTCAATGTGCTCTTCAATGAAGAGCCTGAAGTCCGCGATGACCCCGCCATTGTCAAGCCGGTGGAATCCCTTAAGGGTGAAATTGAGTTCCGGAACTTGAGTTTTGCCTATCCCGATGGCACACAGGCCCTCAAGAATATTGACATTAAGCTGGAGGCAGGAAAAACCCTGGCGATTATCGGCAGGACTGGCAGCGGCAAGACTACTTTGGTCAATTTGCTTCTGCGCATGTATAACCCTCCCAGGGGACAATTGCTCATTGACGGCACAGATATCAACGAAATCCCCCTGGATGTGCTCAGAGAAAACATCGGTTATGTGCCCCAGGACGTGTTCCTCTTTTCCGATACCATTGCCAACAACATTGCTTTTGCCGGCGCTTACAGCCAGGAGGAAATTGAGAAAGCCGCCCGCCTGGCACAGGTCTACGACAACATCATCGAGTTTCCCAACAAGTTTGAGACGATGTCCGGGGAAAGGGGCGTAACCTTGTCCGGGGGGCAAAAGCAGCGGATTTCTATTGCCCGCGCCCTGATTAAGGATCCAACAATTCTCATCCTCGACGACTGTCTGTCGGCGGTGGACACCCAAACCGAGGAAAAGATTCTGCAGGGATTGCGCCGCATCATGAAAGGGCGGACAAGCATAATCATCTCTCACAGAATTTCTACTGTGGAAGACGCCGATGAAATTATCGTTCTGGAAGATGGTTCCATTTCTGAACGGGGCACCCATCAGCAATTGGTGCAGCGGGGCGGCCTGTATCAGCACCTGTACTTGAAGCAGCAATTAGAAAAGAAAGTATCGGAAGCATAGGAGGGGAGACAAGTGCAGAATTATCATGAAGAAGAAGTCATCGGCAAGGCATACGATTCCCGCTTGATGAAGCGTCTCCTGGCCTATGCCAAGCCCTATCGTTGGGCTATGTTCCTGGCAGTGGTGCTCCTCGTCATCATTACCCTGGTGGATTTGGCCAAGCCCTGGTTGGTTCGCGTTGCCATTGACGAACACATCAATGCCGGGGCGTATGTGGGCTGGCAACCTGGCAGGGAGCCTGCTCCCGGCATCAGGGTAAAGGGCAAGATCCTCATTCCAGAGAATAAAGTTAAAGACGCCTCGGGGGGAACCGTTTACCAAGTCATACCCTATGAGGGCAACAACTACTTAGTGGCAGCTGTTTTGAGCGGCAAAGAGTACAGCGTTGATACTCATGGGGGCACAGTCTACTTCCACAGCGAAGGACAGCGCTATCCCGGCGAACTGATATCCGCCGAAGAAAATGCTGCCCTCAGGAAGGCTGATGTCACTGCTCTGGTGCGCCTGGCAGTGATTTATCTCTTCTTCCTGTTCTTCGGCTTTGTCGTTAACTACGCCCAGGTGTACCTGCTCCACAGGACGGGACAGAAAATAATATTTGACATGCGTCATAAGATCTTTTCCCATATTCAAAACTTGTCGATGCGCTTTTTTGACACCAATCCCGTAGGCAGGCTCATTACCAGGGTGACAAATGACACCGAGACTCTCAACGACCTGTTTACTGATGTCCTGGTCAACCTGTTTAAAGATTTCTTTACTCTTATCGGCATCATCCTTGTCATGCTGCGCCTCAATGTGCGCATGGCGCTTATCTGCTTTGCGCTGCTGCCAATTATCACAGTGGCTACCGTCTATTACAGGACAAAGGCCCGGGCTGCATACCGGCTGGTGCGGGTGCGCCTGGCCCGGATTAATGCGACTTTACAGGAAAGCATCTCGGGCATGAGGATCATTCAGATCTTCCGCAGAGAGAAAAAGAAGTATGAGGAATTTGACCGCATCAATTCCGAGCATTTTGAGGCCAGCTTTGGCGAACTCAAGGTCTTTGCTGTCTTTCGCCCTTTTATCAATTCGATGTACACCTTTGGCCTCGCCCTGCTAATATGGTTTGGCGGCGGGCAGGTCCTCAGGGGGGTCATTGAATTCGGGGTGCTCTATGCCTTTGTCGAGTACTCGAAGATGTTCTTTGAACCCATCAATAACCTGGCGGAGCGGTATAACATCATGCAGGCAGCCATGGCTTCTTCCGAGAGAATCTTCCAGCTCATGGATGCCAAGCCAGAGATTGAAAACGCTCCTCAACCCGTTAAGCCCGACATCCGGGGCAATATCGAATTTCGCAATGTTTGGTTTGCCTACAATCCAGGGGAGTGGGTGTTGCGGGATGTCAGCTTTACTGTCAGGGAGGGTGAGACAGTTGCCTTTGTTGGCGCCACCGGCGCCGGCAAGACTACAATAATCAGCCTCATCAGCCGCCTCTATGACATCCAGCAGGGACAGATACTCATTGACGGCGTCGACATCAGGGATATCGACATCTCCTACCTGCGCTCCAGCATAGCCGTCGTCCTCCAAGACGTGTTTATGTTTTCCGGGACTATTGCCGACAATATCCGCCTCAGCAATGTGGAAATAGACGACCAGAAGATTCATCAGATTGCTGAGGCTGTGGACGCCGACAAATTTATCTCTGCCCTGCCCCGCAAGTATGAGAGCGAAGTGGTGGAGCGGGGTGCCACCCTGTCGGCAGGTCAGCGCCAGCTGCTGGCTTTTGCCCGAGCCCTGGCCTTTGACCCCAGGATTCTCGTCCTGGACGAGGCTACAGCCAACATCGACACCGAGACGGAGTTGATAATCCAGAAGGCAATGCGCACTATTTCCAAGGATCGCACTACCCTTGTCGTCGCCCACCGCCTGTCCACCATTCAAAGTGCAGACAAAATCATCGTCATGCACAAGGGCAAAATCCGGGAGATGGGCAACCACCAGGATTTGTTGGCCCAGGAAGGCCTCTATTATCAGCTTTACCAGCTGCAGTACAAAGATCAGGAACTGGTTGCCACCAGTTAACCCTGCGGGAAAACCGCAGGTTTTTTTATTTTACAAGGATAATGTAATCTGCCAACGAATAGATTAGATTAGCTTGCATTCAAATAGGAGGGTGGCAATTGGCAGGAAAGATCGCGTTCATCTATAATTGGGTGCCAACAGCGGAGAGAAGAGGTGTATTCAGCGAATGTACTACCAACAGGACGATCGCTGCAGTGGAAGAAGCGTTGTCCCTGGGGGGATATGAAACTCTGTCCATAAACCTGCGGTCACGGAAGCAGCTGGAGCAGTGCTTTCGCCGGTGGCGTCCGGATTTTGCCTTTGTTATTGCTGAAGGCTTTTTGGACAGCCCCGCCACCCTTTACGACGGTACTGGAGCCGCTTTGGTCCGCAAGACATTGGCTGAGATGGGGATTCCCAGTTCCCATTCGCCTGCCGAGGCTATGGAACTGTGCAGGCACAAAGAATTGACCTATGCAGTTCTTTCCCGGACCGGGGTCAGCATTCCCTGGTACAGGTCACTGCCCACGCCAATGATTGCCAGGGCTTTTGCAGCGGAAAATGACAAATACCCGCTGTTTCTTAAACCCGCCGGCGGCGGCAACAGCGTCGGCATCGATTCCGGTTCGGTGGTGGCATCGCCTGTTGCACTGGTAAGGCGTATGGAAGAACTCTATGATTTGCTGGGGCCCATTGGCCTGGTGGCGGAGGAATACTTGCCGGGGCTGGAATACACGGTAGGCGTTATTGGCAATGGCAAGCCCGTAGTCTTGCCGCCGGTGGCCTTTGCGGAAAACCTGGTGCGTTCCACAGAAGTAAAAAAAGCCGAGTCCAGAAACGAAATGACCATAGAAATTATCCCCCCTGAGGATCCCCTGTACTTGCGGCTGCGGGACTTGGCTGTCAAAACATACAAGTCCCTTGGCTGCGCCGATGTGGTGCGGGTTGACATAAAGGAGGATGCTTCAGGACAATTGCGGGTTATTGATGTCAATGGCACGCCGTCACTGGGCCGGGCAGGTTCGCTGGCGAGAATGACGGCGGCGGTAAACATGGACTATGTGGGCTTTATCAACCTGCTGCTGTATTATGGGCTGCAGCGCAGCGGCCTGGGAGGGGACCTGACCGGACCGGTGGCGGCAGCAGATGAAAAATTATCAATCCTGCGTCAGCAGGGCCATGTGGCATAGGCCAGGGAAGTCCCTGGCTTTTTGGTATAAAGGGAAAAGTACTTGAATATCGTAGCAAAAAAAAAGCAGTGGGAGGAAGCGGATGAACTTGTTAGCAGCGTTCCCCGGCAAAAGATACATTGTGCTGAAGATTAAGGACGCCAAAGTGCGCCAACAGGCTAATTCCTTAGGGATAGGAGAAGGAGAGGATGTATATTGCGTCGCCAGACAAAAGGGGGGGCCGGTAATTATCGGCAGCGGGGGACAATTGGTGGCGGTGGGAGGAGAAGTGGCCAGGAGCATTCAAATCGCACCTCTGCGGACAAAAAGAAAATAGTCATGGCCGGCAATCCCAATGTGGGTAAATCCCTGGTCTTTACCAATCTCACAAAAAGATATGTTGAGGTGTCCAATTATCCGGGAACTACAGTGGACATCAGCCGCGGGTTGTGGCAGGGAAATCCTGTCACCGACACCCCGGGAGTATATGCTTTAAACGGGTCAAATGATGAGGAAAGGTTGACGGAGGCCCTGCTGTCTGATGCCGATGTCATCATCAACGTTGTCGATGGCACCAGTTTGCGCCGGGACTTGTACCTGACATTGCAGCTGTCGGCGAGAGGGGTGCCTATGGTGGTACTGGTCAACATGATGGACGAAGTGCGCCGGCAGCAACTGCAGCTGGACCTGGCAAGGCTGGAGACATTGCTGGGCGTCCCGGTGGTAGCCGGGGCGGCTGCCACGGGAGAAGGCATGGCAGAACTGGGCCAGGTGGTGAAAACTATAGGCCCGGGGAAAAGGCAGAGGCTGCGGGATCAGGACGGCGACATGTTGCGGCGGCGCGCCAATGAAATTTACCAGGCAATTGCAGCTTTTCAGGGAAAACCTCAGCTTTCTCCCCTGGACAAATGGTTGACCCGTCCCTTAAGCGGCCTTTTCACAGCAGCCCTGGTCATGGCTTTTATCTGGTGGGCAGTGGGAAGATTGGTGGCGGGGGAAGTGGTGGATTTTACCGAGGGGGTTGTCTTCAAACGCTGGCTGTTGCCGCCCCTGGTGACCATCCTCCAAAAGGTGCTGCCCCAAGGCCTGTTGCAGCATGTACTCGTTGGCGAATTTGGTATCTTCACCATGGCTGTCGCCTATGGCATAGGATTGCTATTGCCCCTGGTCTTTAGCTTTTACCTGCTGCTCTCCCTGCTGGAGGATTCCGGCTACCTGCCCCGGCTGGCAGTATTGCTGGACAATACCTTTCGGCCTTTGGGCCTCAACGGCAAGGCCGTGATTCCATTAATACTGGGTTTCGGCTGCGTGACCATGGCGGTAATATCCACCAGGATGCTCACAACCAAGCGGGAGAGGATAATTCTCGCCTTTTTGCTGGGACTGGCTGTTCCCTGTTCCGCCCAGACGGGGGTCATTGCCATGATGCTGGCCACCATGGGGTACGGCTGGCTGGTGCTGTATGGATTGCTGTTGATGGTCATCTTTGTTATGGCGGGGGTCATCCTCAACAAGACAATGCCAGGCCGTTCCGACGGTTTGTTTCTTGAGCTTCCCCGGCTGCGGCTGCCCCGGCCCCGCAACATCCTGAGCAAGAGTTGGGCCAAATCAAAGGCCTTCCTCAAAGATGCCCTGCCCTTATTTGTCTTGAGCGCCTGCCTCATTACCCTGCTGGACTATTGGGGAGGGCTGGCAGCCATGGAGAAACTTGCGGCTCCAGTGACCGAGGCCTGGCTGAAGCTGCCGCCCACGGTGGTGAGGGCATTTATCATGGGCCTTATTCGGCGGGACTTTGGCGCTGCAGGTTTGCTGACCATTGAGCTTTCTGCCGGCCAGCGCTTTGTCGCCCTGATGACCATGACCCTGTTTGTCCCCTGTATCGCCTCGGTGTTGGTAATTATCAAGGAGCATGGACTGCTGATGGGGTTTGCAATTACCCTCACTTCTCTTGCCGTCGCCCTGCTGGCAGGAGGTCTGCTGGCAGCAATAATATAGGCGAAAGCTTGCAGGAAATTTGCCTGCAGGTGGATAATTACTAGGAAGAAAGTGAGGGAGGAAGGAAAATGAAGATTTCTGTAATTGGCGGCGGCAGCGCATATACACCCGGTTTAGTTGAGGGTTTAATTAAGATTCACCGGGATGTGCCCTTTAATGAACTGTGCCTGATGGATATTGACGAGACCAAACTGCAAACAGTGACAGCCATAGTCAGGAAAATGATCTCTGAGGCATTGCCGGAGGTCAGGGTTACTGCCACTGCTGATCGCATCGCGGCTATTTGCGACACCGCATTTATTCTCTGTCAGATTCGCGTTGGCGGCCTGGCAGGCAGGGTGCTGGACGAAAAAATTCCCTTGAAATATGAAGTTATCGGCCAAGAGACAGTGGGGCCAGGGGGATTTGCCATGGCGTTGCGGACTTTGCCGGAGATGTATGCCATTGCCCAGGACATAAAAAAATACGCCCCGGAGGCCTGGCTGATCAACTACTCCAACCCGTCGGGAATGGTGGCGGCAATGCTGGCAAAGTACACCGATATCAATGCCGTCAGCATCTGTGATGTGCCCATCGGCGTCCAGCATTTTATCGCTTCATTGCTCAAGCTGCCCCGGGAGCAGGTCAAGCTGGACTATGTGGGCCTCAACCACCTGGGCTGGTTCCGCAAAGTCTTTGTGGCAGGCAAGGACATAATGCCGATGCTGGAGGACATGGCCGAGAAAACCGACATCCTTGCTATGCTGCCTGGCGACGACGAAAAGACCCTCCATGAGAGCGAAATGATGTTGCGCATCTTTAAGAAGACAGGGGTTATCCCTTCGTCGTATTTGCAATATTACTACCTGACCAGGGAATGCCTGCAGGAGCAGCTGGCGGCGGAAAAGACCCGGGGCGAAGTGGTGCAGGGCATTGAAAAAGAGCTGCTGGCACATTTTGAAGAAGTGGCCCGGCATGAGGATGCTCACCTGTGGAAGAGCCGCGGCGGGCAATGGCATTCTGAACTGATGGTGGGAATTCTCAGTGCCATTCACAACGATACCGGCGAGGAATATATAGTCAATGTCATTAATCAGGGCTGTGTACCCGGTATGGACCCTGAGGCCTGTGTGGAGATTCCCTGCCTCATTGACAAGCGGGGGGTGCGCCCAATGCATGTGGACAGGCCCAGCCCGGATATGCTGGGACTGATGCAGTTGGTTGCTGCTTATGAAACCCTGACGGTGGAGGCTGCTATGGAACAGGATTACAACAAAGCCCTGCGGGCACTTAATCTCAACCCCCTGGTGCCTTCCCTGGAAATTGCCGAAAAAATCCTCAATGACTACATTCAGGCCCATGGGGACTTCATTACTTTAAAATGAGAAAGCTTATCATAAACGCCGACGATTTCGGCCTCACCCCGGGGATAAATCAGGCGGTGATGCGGGCACATCGGGAGGGAATCCTCACTTCCGCAACATTAATGGCGGGGGGGCTGGCCTGGCAGGAGGCGGTGGCCCTGGCGGCAAAGACGCCGACACTGGGGGTGGGGGTGCACCTGACCATCACTGCCCTCAAGCCTGTTTTGCCGCCAGAGCGCGTGCCATCCCTGGTAGATGCTGCCGGCAATTTCCGGAGGCAATTTTGGCGGGTGCTGGTTTGGAACAACAAAGAGGTAGAAGCGGAATGGCGGGCGCAAATCCAGCGCCTGCTGGAGGCGGGGCTTGAGCCCACCCACCTTGACAGCCATCACCATATACATCTTTGGCCTCCTTTGCTGGCCATTGCCTGCCGACTGGCGCGGGAATTTGGCATCCCCGCAGTGCGGGCTATCAGCCCCGCCAGCTTTCGACTTATGCCTGTCCCTGACATACAGCGGCGAATTGCCGCCCGCTCCTGGCGGCAGGCGGAAAAGTGCCCCCTGGGCAGACCCGCCACTGTTGCAGCTCTTGAGGCTGCCGGGGAAACAGAGGAAAGCATTGCCGGGTATTTGCACAAGCTGGGCTCCGGGATTCACGAGCTCTATGCCCACCCCGGCATTCCCGGTGATGGGCAGTTGGCGGCAATAAGCTCCCTGACAGAGAAGCGGATTGCCGAGACAGAACTCCTGTGTTCCGATTCCTTTAAAGGGGCCATAGACAGGGCGGCAATCGATGTGGTGAGCTACAAGATTTTTAATGAGGAGAGGGTGTAATGAACTGGAAGGGAACAATGCAAAGGGCAGCTAAGGCCCTGATGGTGCCAATTGTTGTCATGCCGGTAGCGGCACTGTTGTTGGCCATCGGCGAGTTTGGCCCGGACTTTTTCACCGCCGCCGGCAACGCCATTATCATAGACTTCTTGCCTTTGCTCTTTGCCGTGGGAGTTGCAATTGGCTTCACAGATTCTGACGGCATGGCTGCCTTTGCTGCAGTTACCGGCCATCTGGTGCTGCAGGCGGTGATGAGCGCCGTCAACCCGGGGATGACTTTGGCCAGCGGTGAATTCCAGCCCAATGATATGAGCATCCTCGGCGGTATTATCGTTGGCGCATATACAGCAGCTCTTTATTGGCGCTTTCGCAACATCCGTTTCCCGGAATTCCTCGGTTTCTTTTCCGGCAAGCGCTTTGTCCCCATTATCACGGCCCTGGTTTCGGTGGTAGCGGGGGTGGTCTTTGGCTATCTCTGGCCGCCGGTGAATAATGTAATTCTGGCCGCGGGGGATTGGGTGTTTTCCACCGGAGGGCCTGGCGCCTTGTCTACGGGCTGCTTAACCGCCTGCTCATTCCCACGGGGTTGCATCACATCCTGCAGAGCCTGCTGCTCCACGTCTTTGGCAGTTTTAACGCCGGCGGCCAGGTGGTTACCGGGGAGATGAGCCGGTTCTATGCCGGGGACCCCACTGCCGGTGCGTTTTCCGGGGGATTTTTCGTCATCATGCTCTTTGCCATCCCGGCAGCGGCCTTGGCCATGGTCCATGAATCCCGTAAGGAAAACCGCAAAAAGACTGCGGGGATTATGCTGACGGCAGCGCTGACTTCGATTATAACCGGTATCACCGAGCCGGTGGAATTTGCCTTTATCTTTACTGCCCCCTTGCTCTTTGTCCTCCACAGTCTGCTGACAGGCAGCGCCCTGTTCATTTCCTACATTCTCGGTATTCGCCATTACGGCTATGCCCTGCCGCTCTTTTTTATGAATTACCGCCTGGCCACCAACCCCCTGCTGATCTTTCCCCTGGGGGTTGCCTACGGCCTGGTCTACTACTTTTCCTTCCGGTTTATCATCCGCAAGTTTAATTACTTTACTCCCGGCAGAGAGCCTGCAATTGCTG
>JAAYHI010000023.1 GCA_012727415.1 Bacillota bacterium | reverse complement strand
CGCAGGCTGCCTATAACCCATGCTTCCACCCCGCTTTGATGGCAAAGTTCCAAGGTGCTGTCGGCGTAATCTTTATCCACCACCAGGGTATAGCCGATGCCGAGGTTAAAAGTCGCCAACATTTCCTGCCGCGGCACCCCTGCCTGGGCAATGAGGGCAAAGACTGCAGGCCGGGGCCAACTCCCCCATTCAATTACAGTATCCAACGAGTCGGGGATGGTGCGCCCCACATTGCCGGGCAGGCCGCCGCCGGTAATATGAGCCATGGCTTTAACCGCCTGCACCTGCCCCAGCCTGTGCCCCAGGGGAAGGTAGAGGCGCGTGGGCTGCAGCAGCGCTTCCTTTAAGGGCATGCCGCCACAGTCCCTTTCCAGGTCTAAGAGGCCCCGGTCCAACAGCAGGCGCACCAGGGAGAATCCGTTGCTGTGTACTCCTGAGCTGGCCAGGCCCAGGACCAGATTTCCTGCCTGACAACCCCTGCCATCGACGATGCCCTCCTTCTCCACCACACCGACGGCAAAACCGGCGACGTCAAAATCTCCTGGAGGATAAAAGCCCGGCATTTCCGCTGTTTCTCCGCCAATCAGGGCACATCCCGCCTGGCAGCAGTAGTCGGCAAACCCTGCCACCACTTCCTGAGCCACAGCCGGGTCCAGCTTGCCCACCGCCAGGTAATCGAGCATAAAGAGCGGTTGAGCACCACAAGTTGCCAAGTCGTTGAGGCACATAGCGGCGGCATCCTTGCCTGCCGTCCTTGCCTCACCATGGTCGATGAGGAGGCGCAGCTTAGTGCCGACTCCGTCGGTGCAGGCCACCAACACCGGCCGCTCATAGCCTTCGGGCAGAGCGAGAAATCCTGCAAACCCGCCTATACCCCCCAGCACATGGGGGGTGCTGGCGGCTGCCGCCACCGCCTTATACTCTTCCGTAAGCTTGTCGGCAGCGGCCACATCGACGCCACTTTCCTTGTATGTGATCATCTCTCTACTCTCCTTATTGGATGATTGCCGAGAAAACAGCCGAGGCAAAGTTGCTTGGCATTGAAGCCTGTAGCTGCCACCATTCCTTCCGGGGATAGAAATTCCAGGCTGTCGGCACCGACGTATTCCCGAATCTCCCCGGGACCCATCCTGGCAGCCACCAGGTCATCCTTGGTATCGATGCCGAGGCCACAGCTGAAGGCAATGGGGGGAGATGCTATCCGCAGGTGCACTTCCCTGGCTCCCGCTTCTTTCAGCAGCTGCACTATGCGCAGGCTGGTGGTCCCCCTGATAAGAGAATCATCGACGAGGACAACCCTCTTGCCTGCCACCACTCCCCGGATGGGATTGAGCTTGAGAGCCACCCCCAGGTCCCGTTGCTGCTGGCAGGGGCGGATAAAAGTCCTGCCCAGGTAGCGGTTGCGAATGAGGCCTGTCTCATAGGGCAGCCCCGCTGCCTCGGCATAGCCTGCTGCCGCTGACAGGCTGGAATCAGGAACACCGGTTACAATATCTGCCTCTGCAGGGGCCTCCCGGGCCAGGGCCCGGCCCAGTTCCCGACGCACCATGTGGACATTGCGGCCCATAAAGACACTGTCAGGACGGGCAAAATAGATAAACTCAAAAATACAGAAAGCGTGTTGGCGGGGGGGAAACAAAGGAACAGATTCCAGCCCTCTGTTGCTCATAGACACCATCTCCCCGGGTTCCACCTCCCGGACAAATTCTGCCCCCACTGTGTCCAGGGCGCAGGTTTCGGAAGCTGCCACCCAGCCGCCCCTGAACTTGCCCAATACCAAGGGGCGAATGCCATTGGGATCCCGGACAGCCAGCAAGCGCTGGGGGGTGAGGATGAGAAGGGCATAGGCTCCCCGCACCTGGCCGAGGGCAGAAACCAGAGCCCTGTCCAGGTCTGTAGTGGTTGCTCTGGCCAGCAAATGGGCCACCACCTCCAGGTCGGAGCTGGTTTGGAAAATTGACCCCTGCTGTTCCAACTGAGTGCGTATGGCCGGGGCGTTGACCAGATTGCCGTTATGGGCCAGGGCCAGCGGGCCCATGCGGCTGGAGAAGGTCAAGGGCTGGGCGTTGACCAGAGAGGACTTGCCCATGGTGGAATAGCGCACATGGCCGATGGCGGCATGGGCAGGCACAGTCCGGTAATCAAAACTGCCGAAGACATCCTCTACCAGCCCCATGCCCCGCTTTTCCAGCAGTTCCCCTTGCTGGCTCCAGCTGATGCCGGCGCTTTCCTGGCCCCGATGCTGGAGAGCAATGAGGCCGGTAAGAGCCGTGGATACCGCCTCTCTGCCTGGCAGCCAGATGCCAAAGATGCCACACTCCTCATGGATGGGCCTGTTCATGGCATCACCTGGGGCAATGGTCCTGTCCAGGCCTCGGAGAGCCGGATGAGGGGCAGGCGGATTAAGTCCCCGAGGACAAACTCCTTGCCTCCCACCTTGCCCAATACCGCCAGGGGGACGCCCTCTCTCCCGGCCAGCGACCTTAACTTGTCCAGCTCCGCCTCTTCCAGGGCGGCCACTACCGCCCCGGGGGATTCGGCAAACAACCAGAAGTCAGGGCGCACAGCTTCCGGCACTGCTATTTCTATGCCCACATCGCCGGCAAGGGCCATTTCCGCCAGGGTGACGGCGATGCCCCCTTCACTGACGTCGTGGGCTGCCTTTACTGTCCCGGCAGAGATCGCCTGGGGCAACAGCCGGCATAAAGCAGCCTCCAGCTGTAAATCCACTGTCGGCACCGGGCCGCTGCGGAGGCCGAAGTATTCACTGCCCCCGGGCAGGGCCTGGATTTTGCCCAACAGCACCAGGATCTGACCCCTCTCAGGGGCGATGATGCATGCCTTTTTTGCATCCTCCAGCAGGCCCACCATGCCGATGACAGGGGTGGGGTTAATCGCCACCCCTCCCCCTTCGTTATACAAGCTGACATTGCCGCTCACCACCGGGGTCTCCAGGGCGCGGCAGGCCTCCGCCATTCCCTGAATTGACTCGGACAAAGCCCAGTACTGCTCCGGAACTTCCGGGCTGGGGAAGTTGAGGCAATTGGTAATGGCAGCCGGTCTCGCTCCCGTGCAGGCCACATTGCGGGCAGCTTCGGCCACAGCTCTCTTGGTCCCTTCCCGGGGGTCCAGGGCACAGTAGTTGCTGTTGCAGTCGATGGCAACAGCTATTCCCTTTTTTCCCGGCAGTCGCAGCACAGCCGCACTGGCCCCGGGTCCCTGGACAGTGCAGCCACCCGCCTGGTCAAAATGAGTCCACAGGGCAGCCCGGCTGCAGATATTTGGGCTGGCCAGCAGGGTGAGGAGAGCCTCCTCATATTCCGGTTCAGGCATGTCCGCCCAATTGGCAGGCCATGGAGCAGGTTCCGGCTTTTCCAGGGGCGGATTGCGGCGGGGGACGCCGGCAGCCAGGGCGGCCGCAGGAATGCGGCCCACTTCTTCTCCCTGCCACAGCAGCACTAAATCCCTGCCTTCCGTCACCTGGCCAATGGCGGCTGCCTCCAGGCCGTGGCGGCGGAAGATTGCCTGCACTTTCTCAACGCCGTCGGGCTTAACCACCACCAGCATCCGCTCCTGAGATTCCGAAAGCATTAACTCCAGGGGTGTAATTCCCTCTTCCTTGGTGGGCACCAGGGACAATTCCAGCTCAATGCCGCAGCCGCCGCGGTAGGCCATCTCACAGCTGGAAGAAGTGAGGCCGGCAGCCCCCATGTCCTGGATGCCAACAACCTCTTCAAGGCCCGCCAGTTCAAGGCAGGCTTCCATCAAGGCCTTGCCCGCCCGGGGATCCCCCACCTGCATTTCGGAAGCTGCGGGGGCAGTGGCGGCAGCCAATTCTGCCGAGGCAAAGGCAGCTCCGGCAATGCCTTCCCTGCCTGTGGGGGCACCGACTGCCAGTACCCGGTTGCCGCTGCCGGCGGCAGTGCCTTTTAGCATGCTCTTGAGGGGCACCAGCCCAATACACATGGCATTGACCAGGGGGTTATTGCTGTAACAGGAAGCAAAGTAAATCTCGCCTCCCACTGTGGGCACTTCCAGGAAGTTGCCGTATGCTGCCATTCCCCCCACTATGCCCTGCAACAGCCAACGGTTGTGCTCGTTGTCCAGGGGCCCCAGGCGCAGGGAATTGAGCAGGGCAATGGGCCTTGCTCCCATGCTGACCACATCCCGGACAATGCCGCCGACGCCGGTGGCTGCTCCCTGAAAGGGGTCAACAGCAGAAGGGTGGTTGTGGCTTTCAATCTTAAAGGCCACCCCCAAACCCTCTCCGGCTTTGATGACGCCGGCATTTTCCCCGGGGCCCTGCACCACCAGGGGCCCCTGACTGGGCAATTGCTGCAGCAAGTGGCGAGTATGCTTGTAGCTGCAATGTTCTGACCACATGACGCCAAAGAGGGTCAGTTCCAAATCGTTGGGCTCCCTGCCCATCTGTTGCTGAATTGCCTGGTATTCTTCCGGGGTGAGGCCATGCATTTGCCATTTCTTCATTTCCCCTTCTCCCTTCACTGTTTTGCTGTCCCCTGGAGGCGTTGCAGCACTTCCCGGTAACCTGCCAGCACATCCCCTGAGTCATTGCGGAAGCGGTCCTTGTCCAGGCTGGCGGTGGTTCCCTGTATCCACAGCCGGCAAGTATCAGGGGAGATTTCGTCAATGAGAAGAATGCTCCCCTGGGCGCGGCCAAACTCCAGTTTAAAGTCCACCAGTTCCAGGCCTGCTTCGGCAAAGGTCTTGCGGAGCACCTGGTTTACAGCCAATGCCTGCTCTTTAATCTCCTCATATTCCCCGGCAGTGACCAGGGCCAGCATGGCAATGTGGTCCCGGGTGAGCAGGGGATCATGCAGGGCGTCGTTCTTGTAGTAAAACTCCACCAGGGGCGGCTCAATCCTAATATTTGGCCCCAGGCCGAGGCGGCGGCAGATGCTGCCGGCGGTGCGGTTGCGGACAATCACTTCCAGGGGCAGCAGCTGGGCCTTTCTCACCAGCATGGCATTATCCCCCAGGGTCCGGATAAAATGGCTGGGCACTCCTGCCTCTGCCAGGCGGGTAAAAAGCAGTGCAGATATTTGGTTCAGCAGCCGGCCCTTGCCGGGCAAATCCGCTTTTTTCAGCCCGTCGCCAGCGGTTATCCGGTCGCTGAACTCGGCAATGCATAGATCCGGATCGGCGGTGGCCCAAATGGCCTTTACCTTACCTGCATGCAACAATTCTTTTTTATGCATTCTCCCCATCCCCTATGCCTGCCCGGGCCAGGATTATGTCTACTTGGGCCAGCAGGTCTTTATAATTAAAGATTTCATCCAGTTCCACGGTGGACAAAACCTTCCCCGCGATTTGCTCCAGGGCCTCCCGAAAATTGCCCCCCTCCTGCCATACCTCCATGGCAGCCCCTTGCACCAGATCGTAGGCCTGCTCCCGGGTCATTCCCTTATCCACCAGGGCCAGAAGCACAGCTCCCGAGAAACTCAAGCCCCGGGACAAGCCGATGTTGGCCGCCATGTGCCGGGGATAGACCTGCAGGTCCCGCACCACTCTGGTCAGTTGATGCAGCATATAGTCGACGAGGATGGTGCTGTCAGGAAGGATGATCCGCTCCACCGAAGAGTGAGAAATATCCCGCTCATGCCATAAGGCGACGTTCTCCAATGCCGCCTGGCTGTTGCCCCGCAAAATCCTGGCCAGGCCGCACAATTGCTCGCAGGTGACAGGATTGCGCTTGTGGGGCATGGCCGAGGACCCCTTTTGCCCGGCATAGAAAGGCTCTTCCACCTCTCTGGTCTCAGTGCGCTGGAGGTTGCGGATTTCCAAAGCCACCTTCTCGATGGAGGCAGCGATAAGGGCCAGCACGCTCAGCAAGACGGCATGGCGATCCCGCTGCAGCACCTGGGTGGCCACCGGGGCAGGCTTTAGCCCTAAATGCGCGCACACATACTCCTCTATTTCCGGGGGAATATTAGCGAAACTGCCCACCGCCCCCGAGAGCTTGCCCACCGCAACCTCTTGGCGGGCCTGGGCCAGCCGCCGCCGCTGGCGCAAAAACTCCTGATACCACAGGGCAAATTTCAGGCCCAGGGTGGTCACCTCGGCATGGACCCCGTGAGTGCGGCCCATCATGAGGGTGTGCCGGTATTTATTGGCCTGAGACCTGAGGACTGCCAGCAGCCCCGCCAGGCCCTCATCGAGGATGTCCACAGCCTGGACCAACTGGCAACTGAGGGCGGTATCCACCACATCATGGGAAGTAGGGCCGTAATGGATGTAGCGGGACTCGGGGCCCAGGCTCTCGGCGACGCAGCGGGTAAAGGCCACCACATCGTGGCGGGTGCTGGCCTCCAGCTGGGCAATCCGCTGACAGTCAAACCGGGCAGCCCTGCGGATTTTTGCCACCTCCTCAGGAGGGATGCGGCCCAGGCGGGACCAGGCTTCACAAGCCAGGATTTCAATTTCCAGCCACAGGCGATACCTGTTTTCCTCACTCCAGATCGCCGCCATTTCCCGGCGGCTGTAGCGCTCAATCATGCTCTTGCCTCCAATTCCTCCTGCAGTTGCCCGTCCCGGGCCAGAACCTGGCGCCGGAGATCTTGCCGGTAAGCCTTGAGCTTGTCCGCCAACCTTCTGTCCCCCAGGGCGAGTATTTCTGCAGCCAGGAGGGCGGCGTTGCGGGCATTGTCTATGCCCACTGTGGCTACGGGAACCCCCGGGGGCATCTGCACCACCGAATACAGTGCGTCCTGGCCCTGGAGGGGGCCTGCAGCTAAGGGCAGCCCTATCACCGGCCGCTGGGTATGGGCCGCCACCACTCCGGGGAGATGGGCAGCCAGGCCTGCTGCCGCAATAAAGACCTGCACCCCCGCCCCTTCAGCTTGCTGCACAAAGCGAACACAATCTTCGGGAGAGCGGTGGGCGGATAATATCCTCACCCCCACTTCAATGCCAAAACCTCGCAGCAGTTCCCAGGCTGCCTCCAGCCTGGGCCAATCGGAATCACTGCCCATAATAATTGCCACTTCCATCACAGCACCTCCTGTTTTTTGACAAAATGAAAAGCCCAAGCGCGGTAGGTTACGGTAAGAAACCTACCCGCCTGGGCTTTTATCCCTTCGGTGTAGCCGCCTGATGGCAGCCTGTACCACTTGGATCAATATGACCCTAGGTACACTTTCCCCGTAGTCAGACAATTTACGGTTGCCTGGTAGAGCTCCCGAGCCTTATTCCCGGGATTATACGAGCTGCTATTCAATTTGCACCTCCATCATACCCCTGCCGGGGAGAGATGTCAAACCCGGTGATGAATTTTTTGCTGCTGGAGTACATGGAAAAGGCCGGCTTGCGCCGGCCCTGTCTTTAGAGGGTTATAAAGTGGATGATAGAGGCAACTGCCAAAACATATACCAGCCAGTGCACTTCCTTGCCCTTGCCGGAAACCAGCTTGATGATGGGGTAGGAGATGAAGCCAATGGCGATACCGTTGGCAATACTGTAGGTAAAGGGCATAAAGGCCATGGTCAGGAAGGCGGGGAAGGCTGCGGTAAAGTCTTCGAAGTTAATACCGGTGACGGCACCAATCATCAGGACACCGACGATGATCAAAGCCGGAGCAGTGGCCTGGGTGGGAATCATGCCCGCCAGGGGAGTGAAGAAGAGGGCCAGCAGGAAGAGGATGCCCACCACCACTGCAGTGAGGCCGGTGCGGCCGCCTTCGGAAACCCCTGCAGTGCTCTCTACATAGGTAGTGACGGTGGAAGTTCCCATGAGGGCACCAAACATTGTGCCGATACCGTCTACCAGCATCACACTATTGACCTTGGGCAGGCGGCCCTTTTCATCCAGGAAGCCAGCCCGGGCACCGGTGCCCAGGATAGTGCCCATGGTGTCGAATACGTCGACAAAAAGCAGGGCGAAGATGGTGATGAAGCCGAGCTTAAGGGCTCCGGCTATGTCGAACTTAAAGGCAGTTTCGCCCAGGGCCTGGAAGTTCTTGAACACGTTTAATTCCACAAAGCTGTTGATTCCTGTAGGAATGGGCGTTACTGTTGCAATGTCAGAGCCAAAGAACCAGCCGATAAAGGGAGCTCCAGCTTCATAGGCTGCAGCACTGGGGACAAACCAGCCTAATACTGTCGTGATGAGGATGCCAAGAAGGATGGCTCCCCGGACTTTGGCGGCCATGAGGATTGCAGTAAGTATCAGGCCTACCAGGGCTAGTAATGTTGGTGGGGAGAGCAGATTGCCAAAGGCAACAGTTGTATCTGCATTGGGAACCACTAAGCCTGTGCCGAAAAAGCCAATTAAGGCAATGAACAGCCCGATACCGGCAGCAACAGCTTTTTTCAAGCTGCCGGGGATGGCCCTGTCAATCCAGCCAATCAAGCGGGTGGCAGAAAGGAGCACAAAGACTACCCCGGAAATCAGGACTGCACCCAGGGCAGCCTGCCAGGTGGCACCCTCTATCCCCAGGACAACGGAATATGTGAAAAAGGCGTTGAGGCCCATGCCGCTGGCCAGGGCAAAGGGATAATTGGTGACTAGGCCCATCAAAATCGTTGTAAAAGCAGCAGAAATGATTGTGGCCGTAGTTATTGCCGCAAAGGCATTCGGGGTGTCAATGGCGACAGACAGAATGCTTGGGTTAACAAAAATGATGTAGGCCATGGTCATAAATGTGGTGAGACCGGCGATTATTTCCGTCCGGACATTGGAGCCATGCTCCTTGAGCTTAAAAAACTTTTCTAACATTCATTTCCCTCCTGATAGATTATTTATAAAAAAATCCAGGGGCTGGTTGACCAACGACAACCTACCCCTGGATTTTTTCCCATACCAAGTACAGCATGTTCATGCTGTTTGGACCAGGAAAAACCCGGGTAAATCCTCGTAGTCAGACAATTTACGGTTGCCTGGTAGAAACTCTCGGGCCCTATCCCCGACATTATACGAGCGCATTCTTTACTTGTAAAATTACATGAATAAGCATAGACCATTAGCTATGGGCAGTCAAGCAGTACCCAAAAAAATTCTTCTGTTGCTGGGTATAATTTTGTATTCTACATGATTCGCCAAAATCCTGCTATTTAAGCTATATTTTATTTCAGAAATTTAAATGACTGTAATTTAACCTTCCCCCCGGGCCAACCCCTCTAATTGACTTGATTATTGTGCATGATATGATAGCTTATGAAAGTCAAGGTTAGTGCTGCTGATTCAGAGTCCAGAAAGGGGGAATGCCAGATGCACGCTATTACCATCAAGGACTTATCGAAGCAGTATGGAGATATTGTTGCGGTAGACAATCTCAACCTGACAATTGAGCAAGGTGAATTGTTTGCCCTCTTGGGGGAAAACGGCGCCGGCAAAACCACAACAATAAAAATGTTGTCCTGCCTTCTGAAACCCACTGCCGGGGAAGCAGTGCTGCTGGGCAACAGCATCAACACCCGGCCCCAGGCAGTCAAAGAAATAATCAATATCTCGCCCCAGGAAACAGCTGTGGCTGCTAACCTCACAGTCAGTGAAAACCTGGAACTGATGGCGCAAATTTATGGGCAAAGTAAAAGATCCGCCCGGCAAAGGGCTGAAGAAATAATTGCCCAATTTGGCCTTGCCGATGTGCGCAAGAAGAAAGCCAAACATCTTTCCGGCGGCATGCAAAGGCGGCTCTCCCTGGCCATGGCCTTGATTACAAACCCCAAAATACTGTTCCTCGATGAGCCCACCTTGGGCCTCGATGTCCTTGCCCGCCGGGAATTGTGGGCATCCATCCTCGCCCTCAAAGGCAAGGCGACAATTATCCTCACAACCCACTACCTGGAAGAAATTGAAGCCCTCTCTGACAGGGTGGGCGTAATGGTGAAGGGCAAATTGACAGCCGTGGGAACAGTAGCTGAATTACTGGCACAAACCGGCACCAGCAAGTTGGAGGATGCCTTTGTTGCCCTGGCAGGAGGGATAGCATGAGGACTGCATTGTTTGCTAAACGCAATACCAAAGAGATCTTAAGGGACCCCCTCAGTTTCTGTTTTGGCCTCGGTTTTCCCCTGGTCCTGTTGGTGCTGTTGTCCATAGTCAATGCCAGCATCCCCCCGGATGCGAATAATACCATGTTTACCATTGAAAACCTCGCTCCCGGCCTGGCGATATTTGGCACGGTGTTTATGGCTTTATTTGCAGGGATGCTGTTGTCCAAGGACAGGACTACCTCCTTCTTAATGCGCTTGTTCACTTCGCCAATGACGGCAAAGGATTTTATCAGCGGCTACGCTCTGCCCTTGCTGGCCCTGACGCTGCCCCAGGCGGCAATCACCTTCCTGGCGGCCAGCATTTGGGGATTTAAAATTACCATTTACCTCATTCCAGCGATCTTAGTAACCACCTTTACTTACCTGTTGTTTATCGCCCTGGGGTTGCTGGCGGGCAACTTCAGCGCCAGCCTGCCCCACCTCTTGCTGGTTCTGGCCTATACCGCCGTGGTCTTCCTGCTGGCAATACGCCTTCAAAAGAAAAATGACCGGCGGCAAGGCATAAGCCCCCCAGTCCGGGTACAGGTTATGTAAACTAATTTTTGCTTTCGTTAAATGCAGATAAAAGCACCAGTCCTGCCTTAATCAGGCTGCTGGTGCTTTTTTCAGTCTTTATATATTTCCTTTTTCAGCCTTAAGGCTGTGGGGGTTATGGCTACTCCCCCCAGAGCAGTTTCCCGAAGCTCTGCAGGCATCTGCCTCCCCACCCTGTACATTGCCTCCACTACTTCGTCGAAGGGGATCTTGCTGGCCACCCCGCTCATCACCAGGTCTGCAGTCGTCAAGGCGCTGACAGTGCCGGCGACATTTCTCTTGGCGCAAGGGACTTCAACCAGGCCCGCCACCGGGTCGCAGACAAGGCCCAGCACGTTTTTAATCACTATGGCGGCTGCATTTAGTGCCTGCTCGGGGGTTCCCCCCATCATCTCCACAACCGCTGCCGACGCCATGGCCGCTGCAGAACCGCATTCCGCCTGGCAGCCCCCTTCCGCTCCGGCCAGGGTGGCATTCCTGGCAATGATAATCCCCACTCCTGCCGCAGTAAATAAAGCGTTTACCAGTTCATCCTCAGTTTTATGGAGTTCCTCCCCCGCCGACAAAATAACTGCCGGCAGGATGCCGCAGGAACCTGCCGTGGGGCAGGCCACAATTCTGCCCATGGCTGCATTTACTTCCGAAGCAGACATGGCCCTGGCCATTGCTCTGTTGATAAAGCTGCCGGTAAGGGTATTGCCCCTGTCGGCGTATGACCTGATTTTGTACGCGTCACCGCCGATAAGACCGCTTATTGACTTTACTTCTTGCTCCTGGGCAATGGTGGAGGAGTCCATCATGACGTGGAGGGTGCGCCGCATCTTTTCCACCACTTCTTCGCTGCTGGTTTCGCTGCGTAAGGCTTCTTCCCGAATGGCATATTCCCAAATGGGGATGCCGTTTTCCCTGCATATCTTCACTAATTCTTCGCCGCTGGCAACCACTAAAACACCCCCTCGACAACGGGATTAATCGATTGCACCCGCTCCATTTCTTCTATGTTTCTTATTTTCTCCGTGACGGCTTCGGTTATTTCACTGTCAGCTTCCAGGGCCATCATTGCAGTCTTTCCCTTGCCGCTGCGATAGACGCGCATGTTGGCGATATTGATGTTCTCTTCATACAAAACAGAAGACACCTTGGATATAACCCCCGGCAAGTCCCTGTACTGAGCCAGGAGAGTTGGATATTGGCCGGTAAAGGCAACCTCTTGTCCGTCGATATCAAAGATGAGGATATTGCCGCCGCCGACAGAGGAGCCGGTAATATTCGAGACACTGCCATCTTCCTTAGTGAGAATAAACTTAACTGTATTGGGATGCACTTCTCCCAGATCAGCAGGAGTAAAGATTATTTCTATCCCCTGCTCCGCTGCCAGGGCAAAGGAATCCCGCAGTCTTTCATCCCAGGGCTCCATACCTAAAATGCCGGCCACTAACGCCTTGTCTGTGCCGTGACCTTTATATGTTTCCCCAAAAGAGCCGTGGAGCAAAAACTCGGCCTTTATTATCTTCCCTTCGGCAATGATCGCCGCCACCTTGGCAAGCCTTGCCGCACCGGCAGTGTGGGAGCTGGAGGGCCCAATCATTATCGGGCCAACAATGTCAAATACACTGTAATCCCGCATCCTTGCTCTCCCCTCAGTCAAAATAATGGCTGTTCTGCTTGATGATCTCGTAAATATGCCCGATGTTGCCCTCGCCGGCAAAGCGTTGCATGTCAAAGAAGTCCTCTGTAAGGTCCAGCCACACCAGTTGCTCTTCATCTCCGCTGAGGTCAACTTCCTGCCTCAGCCTGCCCACATATACCTCAACAGTACAGGCATCCAGCAGGTGGTAGGTGAAATCCATCAGGTGAATGAGGTCAATGTCGGTGATACCCGTTTCCTCCCGCAGTTCCCGGTATGCTGCCGCCAGCCCCTCTTCACCCGGCTCCACTTTGCCGCCCACAAGGTTATACAGCCCCTTGTACGGGTCCTTTTTTCGGTAACACATTAAAACCTTATCTCCAGCAGGGTTGAAGACCCAAATGACATTTACTATCTGTGTACTGATACCCCTCACTCCCAAGAATTAAGCTTCCCATTCACTAAGTTCCAGTTCATTCTACCGCAAAGAACCCTGCTGATACAACAGTACCCACCTTCTGCAGCTGCGAGATATGGTATTATGGAATCATTCTATCCTTCCGGAGGTAGCCATGACTTCTAAGCCCGCCTATAAAATCTACCTAATCTACGCAGGGGTCTCTGCTTTCCTCTTTGAAATGGTCTTCACGGTTAACGAGCTTTATCGCATTGAAATTGCAGGCTTTAATGCCATGCAGCTGGTCCTGGTAGGAACGGCCCTGGAATTATCCACTTTTCTCTTTGAAATTCCCACAGGAGTTTTAGCTGACCTTAAAAGCCGCAAGCTATCTGTCGTAATTGGACTGTGCTTAATTGGCTTGGGCTTTTTCCTCGAAGGCCTGTTTCCCAATTTTCTCTTCATCTTTCTTAGCCAGGTAGTATGGGGCATTGGCTACACTTTTACCAGCGGAGCCGATGAAGCATGGATAACCGATGAACTGGGAGGTCGCGGCCTTGAGAAAGATTTCTCAGAGGGGCCCAGGTCGGCCAGGTAGGCGCCCTGCTGGCCATTATCATCAGCACCCTCATTGGGACAATTATGATTAATCTGCCCCTGCTCATAGGCGGTGCCCTCTTCATAGTGCTAGGGCTCTTCTTGTTGCGCTTTATGCCCGAGACTGCCTTTACACCTGCCATTACCCAAAATAGAGGCCCTGCCCGTCAGATGGTACATATCTTTACTCAGGGGCTCAAGTCCATCAAAAAAAAACATTTCCTCATTGTCATGATGGCAGTAACCTTCTTCTACGGCCTGTACAGCGAAGGACTGGACAGGCTGTGGATAGCCCATATCATTGACAATGTCAAGCTTCCTGCCATTGTAGTCCCGCCCATAGTATGGGTTGGGTTGATCAATGGCACTGCCATGGTCACCAGCATCGCAGCTGTAGAGTATATAAAACGCAGGTTGGCCAGGACTGGCAAGCTGCAGAAAGTATGGCTGCTGACAGCAATCAACTCAGGGATGCTGCTAGCAATAGTCAGCTTTGCTGTGGCCAGAAACTTCCCCCTGGCAGCTTCCACCTACCTAACCTACTACATTCTCAGGACCACCAATGGCCCCATCTACAGAGCCTGGCTCAACGAGAGCATTGAACCTGGTATCAGGGCAACAGTCCTTTCCACCTATGGCCAGTTCAACTCCCTGGGACAGATTATCAGCGGGCCCTTAATCGGCTTCATCGCCCTGAAAACCAGCATTTCTATATCCCTGGTCGTCTCCGGCCTCATCCTTACACCAGTGGTAATCCTCTACTTGCATCTCCACCGCCGCGCCTGCAAACCCCCTACAAGTAGCATGAGCCCTTGAAATGTTTGTTGTAGACTAGTTTTACCGGGAATTGCAAGATAGGTTTCCCGGAAGCTGCAAAGTAAAATTCCCTGCTTTTGCAGATAGAGAAGGCCATTGCAGCAGCCCCATAGAAACCTACCCTTATAGGTCAATTATGAGGGGAGGTATTAAGGAGGATGCTGACAATGGCGCAAATTCCCGGTGTCGCGTTCCTATGAAATACCGCGAAACTTTTTTTTCTTTCGGCTGTAAATAAGGGCACCTGAACCCAAACAAACTGCGACTAAAGCAAGAAGCATCAGTACCAATCGCGTAGGTGTAATGAGTTGTAATAACTCTGCAGGTGAATAACCCCTAGAGAATACAGCAATAGCGAAAAATGATGTAACAACCCAGGTCGTAAACAGCAATCCTTCCCTCACAACGTTTAAGAGATAAGGTTGTTCACGTAGCCTTTCCCGGTTGAGGCATACTAAGTGTTTTACAGTCCCAATAAACATAATTGCGGAACTAAAGACGTAGTATGCCTTGAGGAAATAAATATGAAAAAATAGGGGCAGAAGAAGAAAACCTATTCCACCAATCGCTAACCTTACAATTACCATGGTGCACTGTTTTTTTTCTATCAAGTTTATCCCCCATTCTTAGCCGCCAAACTGGAAGCCTGAGTAATTACTCCAAAAACAAAAACCATGTATACTCCTTAACCGATTTTCTATCTAAACCAAGGTTCATGCAAACAATAATACTCTATACCCCAGAAAAGAGCTTCACTGAGAGTTGTGTATGGTCCACCATAGCTTGCTCCATGTTTAATTTTTGCTAGTCCACCCGTTCTATTGTAAAGTTTTGTGGTATATTTTTCAATTCTTATTCCTGAAACAAATTTTCCATCTACAAATACCTCACCCAATGTTTTTACAACGTCTTGACGTACCGTTCCTTTCGCTAGAGACGTTACCACCGAGCCAATCAGCGTACCCCCGAGAGCATAGATTATTTCTTTTACGGTAAAGGCAACTGCCCCCAACGCTATCCCAACAAGTAAGGCAACGACCAGAGCTAATGAAGTCCCTGGTTCTATTAAAAGGAAAACATCACGAGTGTAATAAAAATCTTCTGCATAAAGGTAACCCCATTTACCCCAAACACCACTATAACCGGTCATCTTTAGTGGATATGACGGGACAGCGCAAGGGGCAATAAGTCCACCTTGCATGGTAGAAATATTACCATGCGCCTTAGGGGACTCCTCAACAATACAATACGGTATCTCCTTAACAATATGTTTAGTCGTGAGGTTGCTTTCGTGGTTGGTTAAAATGATTTCCGTTGTTGGATCTACTTTTCCCCCAACTACATGTGCGGTTTTAGCAAGCTGATTGTTCACACACACTTCTACAAGAAGATCACCGTTTTGTTTCTTTACGGTAATGCTCACAGGGTTCCCGTTATCATCTAGCAGTTCTTCTTGATAAATAACTGTTTCCACTACACCTGAAGCTAGTGCCCTTCCACTAGATAGAAACACTAATACAACCAAGAAAAAAGAAATTATCTTCCGATACATTTAGTCTATCCCACCCTTCATTTCTAATTTATGGAACGATTCATTTCATAGTAACTATTTTATTAGTCTTTCATTATATCCCCTCTCTTTCCGTAAAGGTCTGAATCAAGTATTCGAGGAATTGTTTGGATTCCCTTCCAGTAAAACCCCTATGTAAATCCGGTTGACTTTGCAGCAATATAGAAGTATAATATTTTGTCAATGATATCTATATATTACCAGTATTCTCAAGACCCTAAATGCTAAAACCCCGATGTTTTCGGGGTTTTTGGCTTTCTTGCTCTTATTCCCATTCAATAATCCGGTATTAATACCAGGTGTTTCGAGGTATTTTTCACCTGCTCTAGGGTTATATTTGGGCTAATTTCTCTCTATTATTTTGGTTTACATTGTTTTTGTTACACGCTACGGGCGAGATAGCCCCACAAAGCAGATACGACGCGGACGGCGTCAATATCTCTGGCCTTCGATTTCTACGACCGAAAAATCCGCATCCAAGTTACCAGGACATCGACATTTTGAATCGTCGTCATAAAAACTGGAAGATCCTTCTGGCACGTATTTCCCGGTATTTTTTGCGTCTATCCTTTTTAGCGAATAAAATAATTGCCTTTAATTCGTCCAGCAACGCGCCTTGAGAGTAAAAAATTGAATGCAAAATGGTTTCAATAGGCACGTGTAAGTCCGCAGCAATGTGGAATTGCTTTCCCCCTTTAATCCGAGTTTTTTGTAGTGGGGGCCTTGGAGGCTTATATGAATTCGAGTATCAAGGATCCATGTCAAAAACACACACAGCATACGCACAGTAAAACCCCAAATATCGGGGTTTTTACTGCGCAAATAGAGGATGGCGACTTTATTCTCTAATTACCCAAATTCTTTTTCCATGGATGGAACGTTACATTTATCAATATAAAAGCAAAAGCTACACCGACGATAAGCGTAAAAACAATTGATAGTCCCCTTGGTAAAGAGCTAATGGACGGTAAAAACAATATTACTAAGGTCCACAGGTGATCGAGAAGATTCCACCGCGTGGATTCCAAGAGTGACAGCAAGGTGTGTCTTCCCTACACCTGAGGGGCCAAGAAATCCTATGTTGTAGGCAGCTTCAACCCAGGACAAGTCTAATAGCTGAGTAATTTGGCGTTTAGATACCGAGTTGTTGAAGCTATAGTCATAGTCGTCAGGGGTCCCGATGTAGGGGAAGTCTGCCGAATTCAAACGGCGGTCCCTGGACCTTTTCTCCCTAGCTGTAATCTCTTCTTTGGCGAGACTGTGTAGAAATTGCAGGTAAGAAACTTCTCCGCCGGTTATATCCGGCAACAACTGGTAGAGATTGTCCCTGATGTGAGAAAGCCCTAGGGTGGTCAGGTAGCTAATTGTTTCTTACTGAAACCCCCCCTTTGCGTAGTCCTGAATTATTGTTAATTCAGGTGTTTACCCAAAGGGGAGCATGTTAGTATTGAAAGATGCTATTTCAGAGGATACAATTTGTCAATTCTGCCATTTAACTCTAACCCGTACCGCTTGTAATTGATCGTTCTCAAGAGACCAATTAAACATTAGGAACTCAGTATCGTCTAGCCTTGCAGCGAAAACAGGCTGATTAGGCAATTTGCTTTTATCCAGTTTTGCCGCATATAATGTTCCCTCCTCAGCACTGAGTAGATAAGGCACGTAGTTTTCTTTCGAATTGCTTAAGTCCTTATATATATCAGCAAAGACAATGCTATCATTGATAGGGCAGAAATCATACAAACGGTTATTAAAAGCCTCCAGTTGGTAGCGAGTATCCTTATTCACTTCAATTAACATTATACCTTCCTCAATATTTCGAGGGTGCTCTAAGTCTCCAGCATAATAAGGAATCAGAATATATTCGTCCAAAAAGGCTATCTCGCCCACACGAAATTCAATGGTAAATTCCTTAAAGATAGCGCTATCCTGTGCAATATATACTCGGGTGCTATCCGCAGTGGTAACAGAATAGGCAAAATAATTCGTGTTAGCGGTTAAAGAGGACACAACGACGGCAACGGAGTCACTATCTGAAGACCGATCTGATATTATCTCTGAGCACTTACCTTCAGCTATTTGATTAACCCGATAATAATAATTATCATCTAAATAATATTCGTCAATAAATAACAAACTGTCTTTGTACTCAACTAAGTCTGGGGTGCTGAGTGGGTGAGTTAAATAACCTTCTGCCAGTAAAGTTAACTGACTATCATATTTATAGATATAATATTGATCCTGTGTCCTACTATTAAATGCAGAAAAATACAGAGCGTCGTCCTGGACTACCAGTGACATTAAGGCAAGAGGCGGACTCTGAGGAAATGAAAAAACTGTTTCAATAAGTCCTGAACTAATATTATATTTATTAAGACTTTGCGCTATCGGCTGTTCCTCCCAGATGTTCTCTGCAAAATATAGACTGTCCTCACAAAAACCTAGTACAGTCAACGCCGAGCTATCAAGCGTATTATACAGTGAGGTAAAGAGAACTTCCTCGTACTCTATCGAAGGAGTGTCGACCACTTCTAAGACCAAAGGCCTAGTACTGGAGCATCCCACCAAGGTAATACACATAATGGAAAGCAAGAAAAAGAGAAAAATATTTTTCAAGGGGACCCTCCTCTACTTCACGAAGTATCATTTTGTTTATAGCCTCCGAACAAGCGGTGTCTTAACAATAGCCATTCAAAGATCAGCCTTCACGGATAACTAATAAAAAATCAATATCATTATTTTTTTGGAATGAACCAACCGTCTCCAGCTCTTCGAACAGCGTTTTCTAAGGTGCTGAACGGTATAATATGCTCTCCTAGGCATCCTGCACGGTAACCATTAGGGTCATTGTACCAGACATCATTCCGAATAGTTCCAGTTTCGTCCCAGGCAACAAAGTACCCTGTCCCGACAACATAATGAGTAGTATCATGTGCCCCATAACCTGGCAAGTTCTTCGTTTTTAGGCGATAAATCACTGGCAGCCCGTTTTGGAAGGATTGAACACTTTTATTAATTAGATTAACATCTTTTATTGTATAATATTTGTATGGTTTCCCTGCGATATATTTATTTAAGGACCTCTCAATCAGGTAAACATATGACCCCTTTGGATCCGCATCGGTTTCTTCAGCGAGAACGGATTGAGAAGGACTAGATCCATTTATACTATGAATGGTCATTTTCGTCGATGCTGGGCCACACCAGTTGGTTTGTTGTTGACTATAGACAGGAACATCCAGAAACTTAAAGCTATAACCTCTTAAAGATTGTGGGGACACTAAAGAATCAGATTGTGATGCTAATATAGTCTGATACTCAAGTGAATAATAATCAGGGGCTTGTTCCGGTTCAATTAGTGCATTTGCAGTGGGTAAGAAAACGAGCAACAAACTAAGACTTAATAACAGTACCTTCAATGGGGGACCTCCTTTATACTAGATATTATTTTTTGTTTATATGTTTAGGCACATATAGACAAAAAGTGTATCTTGGACGTAAAGATTGTATAATAGTAATGGCGACTAAAAAATATCCATCTCCTTTGACTTTATATTCTCAGCATACCTTACTTTTGGGGGATTGTCAACAATTTCCTCAATACAAATTTCGACATTGTTGTTGGATTATGCTCCGCCGTTTTTATGTCCCCCCCCAGATAGGTACGTCCATGAATAATGCAAAATTGAGGGCTATTTCTTCCGCTACTCAGGATTAGTTGCTCTCAAAAAAATAAGACGCGCAAATAAACGATCTTTTCCACTCGGACCTAATAATATATAACTCTAAATGCGCTCCCACGTCCGCTTCATAATGTATACCTTTGCAATTTAACAATCCGCTATCACTCGACAGGATTATTCTGGACACTAGCAGTTGCTGCAGATAATTACAGATTCGAGCGGACACTCTGGAAAAGAAAGAGCCTCTTTGATAACTCCGGGATTGCTTCGCTCTTCTACATATATATCGAATATATCGAAAAGGATTCAATTGAATTTTTGCTTGATGAATGGCTCTGTAATAAACAAGAAAGCCTAGAAGGGACGGAAGAGTTTCCCAATATACTGTTCTCTTAACCCAGCAGAGCTGCAACCTGAGTAGATAATCTCTTCGCAACTGTCGGTAACATTGAAAGTATAAACACATACTGCGCAGACCCAGACCGGATTAGCTATTTATGTGCTGTAGGCAGCACATTGGTAAAATGGCTAGAGGAATGGCGATCACATCCTTTCAAGTAGCTATTGGCGTAATAATAGACGTCTTAAAAGGGTGATAGTGTGGATGAGATAGCTGCGATATTTAAAAATTTTGTTCGTGATGAATTCTTAACACCAAAAGCAATCCTGATGGCATTTTTGTCTGCACTCGTATTGACAAAATGGTTTCGTCGTCATGCCCCAATCTTAGCGTCAATTATAGCCGCAATAATAATCATACTTACGTTTCCCTCTTTATGGGAATGGGGCATTGTTTTAGCGGTTCTTTTTGCCATTAGTCAATTAGTAAAAAAGTAAACCCGGTATCCACGATATCATTACCCCAAAAAAATTAATGTTATCATTTTGTTATCAATCCCACTTATAAGGTCAAAAACCCCGGAACATCGGGGTTTTTGCCTTTCTTGATACTATTCCCATTCGATGGTGCCGGGGGGTTTGGGGGTGATGTCGTATACCACCCGGTTGACCTGGTCCACTTCACTGAGTATGCGCCGGGAGATGCGCTCCAGGACCTCCCAGGGGAGCCTGGCCCACTCAGCAGTCATGGCGTCGATGCTGGTGACGGCGCGCACTGCCACCAATTCCATGTAGGTGCGGCGGCCGCCTTTGACGCCGACGCTGCGGACGTTGGGAAGGGCGGCATAGTACTGCCAAACTTCCCGCTCGAGGCCGGCGGCGGCCATTTCCTCCCTGACGATGGCATCAGCATGCCGCACTATGTTTAGGCGCTCTTCTGTGACTTCTCCCAGCACCCGAATCCCCAAGCCGGGGCCAGGAAAGGGCTGGCGCCAGACTATTTTCTCGGACAGCCCCAGTTGCAGGCCCACCTCCCGCACTTCATCCTTAAACAGTTCCCGCAATGGCTCGCAGAGCTCAAATTTCATCTCTTCAGGGAGGCCGCCCACATTGTGATGGCTCTTGACGGCAACGGCATCGCCGCTGCCGCTTTCGATGACATCGGCGTAGACGGTGCCCTGCACCAGGAACTTGGCATCCCCCAATTGCCTGGCGGCGGCTTCAAATTCCCGGATAAACTGTTGGCCGATTATTTTGCGCTTAGCCTCAGGATCGGCAACGCCTTTCAAGGCCTTCAGGAATCTCTGGCGGGCGTCGATCTGCAGGACCTTGATGCCCTTGCCAGCAAAGGCCTTCATGACTTCTCCGGCCTCATCCTGGCGGAGCAGACCGTGGTCCACAAAAAAGCAGGTCAGTTGGTCCCCCACTGCCCGGTGCACCAGGGCGGCAGCGACAGCGGAATCGACGCCGCCGCTGAGGCCGCAGATGACTTTTTCCTTGCCTACTTGCACCCTGATGGCTTCTACGGCTTGGTCAATATATTCCCCCGCAGACCAGTTGGGCTGCAGGCCGCAAATTCCCTGCAGAAAGTTGGCCAGGAGAATGTCGGTCTGCTGGGGGGCGGGATGGAATTCCAGGCCATATAGCTTTCTGTTTTTATCGGCAACAGCTATTGCCTCAGTGGCTGTACCGGCAATGACATCAAAGCCGGGAGGGGCCTGGACTTTCCCCCTGAGCTCAATGGCTTCCGGAAAGTCGGCAAAGAGGGGGTCAGTACTGTTAAGTTCTGTGGAGTGGATGCTTCCTTGTTCAACGGGGTTCCCCCCGGTAAGTCTTGCCAGCAGCTTTACTCCCTGGCCCAGGACCAGCAGCGGCCAGCCCCGGCTCAACAGTTCCGGGGTTAATGCTGCCCCGTCCCCGGCGACAATAAGGGCCAGGGGCTTGCGGGCTGCAATTTCCTCCAGGGTTGCATGGCAGGGCAATACTTCCGACCAGATCTTGAGTTTGCGGATGCTTCTGGCCAGGCCGCTGTAGTGGCCGTCGAAATCTATTACTATTACTGGTCTTTTCATCTGTATCCTCCCTCAGTAGTATTACCGGGTTGGGACGTAAACAGTATTGATAATCTTGCGAATGACATCCTCGGCTGTCTGCCCCTGCAGTTTTTCCTCGGGGTTGAGGATGACCCTGTGGGCAAGAACGGGAACGGCCATGGCCTTGATGTCATCGGGAAGGACATAGTCGCGGCCCCGCAACCAGGCCAAGGCCTTTGCTGTGCGCGCCAGGCCCAGGGATCCCCGGGGGCTGGCCCCCAGGTAGAGGCTGGAATTGTTGCGGGTGCGTTTACACAATTCTACTATATATGCCGCCAGGCTGTCGCTGAGAGAAACATTTGCCGCCTCTCTCTGGATAGACTGCAGCTCTTCAATGGACAGCACCTGGTCCAGGTCATCAAGGGGATGCTCCCCATGCTCCTGGGTGCGGATAATTTGCACTTCATTGTCCGGGGAAGGGTAACCTATCTGCAGCCGCAGCAAAAACCGGTCCAGCTGAGCTTCGGGCAGGGGAAAGGTTCCCTCATATTCAATGGGGTTTTGGGTGGCCAGGACCATAAAGGGCTCGGGCAGAGGCCGCGTCTCGCCGTCCACCGTAAGCTGACGTTCCTCCATGGCTTCCAGCAAGCTGGACTGGGTCTTGGGGGAGGTGCGGTTGATCTCGTCTGCCAGCACTATATTTGCCATGACGGGGCCGGGCCGGTACTGGAACTCCATGGTCTTCTGATTGTAGACCTGCACGCCCACCACGTCGGAGGGCAACAAGTCCGGGGTAAACTGAATGCGGCTGAACTTGCAGCCCAGGGAACGGGCCAGCCCCTTGACCAGCATGGTCTTGCCCAGGCCGGGCACGTCCTCTACCAGGACATGGCCCTGGCAAATCAGGGCCACTGCCACCATCTCCACCACCGCTTCTTTCCCAATCAGCACCTTATTCAGGTTATCGAGCAGTCCTTTTATCTTTTGCATTTTTCCCCTCTCTCCTTATGCTAATTTCCTTTGGCGCGGGTGAGGCGATGGATGAGCAGCCCCACCAGGGAATAGCCCCTGCCGAGTTGACGTTCATCTTTCGGAGGCTCTTCCGCACCCCCATAAACCGAGTCTTCAAACCGGCGGACAAATCTACCGAGTTTTGGCCGGTCAGGCAAGCCCTCCACCCGGTCCAAATGCTCGCGCGGAGTTTCCCACCGGTGCCGCTGCCAGCCAAATATCCTGAGGCGAGCCTGCAACCGGGCATAAACTTCCCGGATGCCGATGGCGTCCCGTCTCTTTTTCACTACCAGGTAGAGGGCAACAGCCAGGGCAATGACAGCCCCCCCAATCACTGGATAGGGCCACCATTTAACCGCTTTCTTACCTTCAGGTGTTTCGGTCTTGGGTCCGCTGGTCCCGGGGTCAGGAGGCGGCTGCTCTTCCCCGGGATCGGGTTTATTGGTACTTGGATTCCTTGGCGGGGGAACCCCAACATCCGGCCGCAAATGGGCGCCCCCGGGAGTAGGTTCAAAAGGTATCCAGCCGTAGTCGTCAAACCACACTTCCGCCCAGGAATGGGCATTGTTGTTGCGCAGGAGGTAAGTGCCCTCCTCTTCCCGAGAGCCGAAACTGTATCCCTTGACCCAACGGGCGGGAAGCCCTGCCGCACGGGCAAGGACGACAAAGGATGTGGAAAAATGCACGCAATAACCATCTCTCCTGTTAAACAAGAAGTCCTCGACAAAATCTGTTCCCGGTTCCGGTTGCTCAGTCTCCAGGGAATAGTCCCAGTTATAACGCAGGTAGGATGCAATCGCCACCGCCTTGTCGTAACTGTTTGTCTTTCCCGCCACGATGGTTTGCGCCAGTTCATAAACCCTGGCAGTAATATTATCCAGGGAATAGTACTTGGAGTCTGCCTTGGCAGAAGTTAACTCCCTCAGGGCTTCGGGATCATCTTCCGGCAAAAACACCGACAGGCGATATGTATCCCCTTCTTCTAAGTGGGCGCTGTATTTATAATTCTCGTACGGATAAACCGGATTAATGTCCCTGGGGAGATAGACGTCATAACTGCCGCCTTGCACTTCTATATCTACGGGGTAGCGGGGGGCAAAGATGAGGCTGGCAGCAGCAAGCACCTCTACAGTAATGTCAATTTCTTCGCCCTTGAGATGCTGCGGTGCCAACTGGGGTGAGTCCTCCTTAACCAGAGTGGGAGACTCCCAGCCAGAGCCGGTATAATGCCACCTGGTTTCTCCCCGTAAGTATACGGGTACTGGGGTTATTACCAGCAAGGCAGGAGTATCGTCATCGTTAAGGGCGGAACCCAGTGCCCCGTCATAAGAGCTGTAGCCCACCTTGCCCCTTGGGGGCGCAAGGGGATCATACTTCCATACCAACCCGTCCCCCATCCAATCGCTGAAATCCAGGCCGGGGTCAGGCATTGCCCAGGCAACAGCAGTTAACACCAGCACCGTTGCCAGCAACAGCCTCAGCCAGCGGCCCAGGGGGAAGGAGGCTTTCATCTCCAGGGGTAAAGTGGCCTTCAAAATCAGGCCAAGGATGACAAAGAATACGGTATACCACACCGAGCCATCTCCCTGCCATGTATAAGCAGCAGCAAGGAGGGCAGTCCCCAAACAGAGGAAAAAAGTTATTCCCCTGCCCCGTTTAAAGACAATGAAGAAAACAGTCTGCAACACAATCAGTGTTGCTAAAGTGAGAACCATTGCCGTAACCGGCTGTACCATAACCAAACCTTGTTGGCTGATAGCTGCCAGGTCCCTGCCCATGTCCTGGGCCAGCCAGGTAAGCCACCGCAAATTGAAAAAATTGCCGATGTAATATTTCCTGTGTACCAACAATAGAGAGATAAACACCTTGATAAATATACCTGCTTTGGAGAAGATCAGGTCCACCAGGGTGAAGAAGAGAAAGACGAGAATGAGAATGCCGGAATCAATGAACCTCATTACAGTATTCAGTCCTGCCACCAGTATCATAAACCACAGCCCGCAGAGGATTTTTTTAATTACATCGGCCCGCAAATTAAATCACTTCCTTTGCCCTAGCCTGAATTAAATCTTCCGGCGTGTCGATAAAGATTTCAGTATAGTACCCGTCTCTCCTGGTGGAGACAGGTGCCTGAAGCTCAGTCTTGCCGTTGACCATAATTAAAGTAACGGCATTTCCCCGCACCGATATGTGGCGCAGCACCTGGCGCAGCTTTATTCCCCGGTGGGAAGATACAACCACTACATTATTATCCCGGAGGAACAATTCCTGGTACAGCATTTGGGTCATAATATCCCTGCCGTCAGAGTCAATAGCAGCCAGATGCCCCAGAAGAGTATAGTAATCTGCCTTGGAAGTGATCGACATCTGTCCCCGCTGCCGGGTGTAATTGCTGTGAAACCGGGTGGGAATATGGGCTGCCACCGCCCCTTTGACCAACGAGGCAGCTACAACCACTGCGTCTTCAAAAGCCGGGTCATAATCCCGCTTCCAGGAATCTATGGTGCAATCCAGGACTACCAGAGAAAAACTCATCAGCAAGGGCTCGAATTCCTTGGAAAGCAAATTTCCGGTTTTGGCTGTCGACTTCCAGTCGATAAGGCCAAACCTGTCTCCCGGCTGATAATCCCGGATTCCGGCTAATTGCACCTGGCTTTGGTTAAAAGTCCTCTTGGGCATGACAGCTCCCTCCACCCGGCGGGGAAAGAAACTCCAGGCAGGCAATTCAATTGTCCGCGGGTAAACCAAGAGTTCGGCTGGCTGTCTTATCCGTCCCCTGTAAGTGACAAACCCCAGGGGGTCTCCTGATTGATACAGAAAAGTATCCCACTGGTGTATGCCGCGAGGAAGATTGGGGACGCGGAAAGAAGCATATTGCACTGTGCCTTTGCGAGCCCAGACTAAATGCTCCTTTGGCTCCCTGGCCATGTGCCTGGCCAGGGCCGGGGGCAAAACATCCTCAATTTCTATCCAGGGCCAGGGCAATAATCTCATGACCCTGGCATGCAGCAATATCTGCAGGGTTGAACCTGCCTCCATTATAATCTTGTCGGTGTTAAAGCTCCTGGTAATTTCAAGGGCTGACCAGTTCCTCCAGCGGTAGAGCACAGCCAGCAGGATGCAGCCCAGGCCCAGGTAAAAGAGAAACCACAACAGGGGCTTATGAATCCAGGCGGCACTCATAAGGGCGATACATGTAAAGAGGGACATTACCCAAAAACCTCCCCTGAACTTAGGCAAAATAAGACCCCCTTTAAAAAAATGTCTCATATTACTTCGCCATAATTTGAAAAAATGCCTTCCTGTTTTTTGTTTTTTCGTAACAAAACACATAAAAAAAGGACCGCTTAACGGTCCTTTTGATTATTTTACATCATGCCCATGCCGCCGCCCATTCCACCCATGCCGGGGTTGGCAGCTTCCTTTTCAGGAATGTCGCAGACTACGGCTTCGGTGGTCAGGAACATTGCGGAAATGCTAGCGGCATTCTGCAGGGCAGAACGGGTGACCTTTGCCGGGTCGACAATGCCGGCCTTGACCATATCTTCGTATACTTCGGTGAGGGCGTTGAAGCCAATGCCGGCAGGCTCATTCTTCAGGCGTTCTACAACTACAGAACCTTCGAGGCCTGCGTTTTCAGCGATCATGCGCACAGGCTCTTCCAGTGCCCGGCGGATGATGTTGATACCGGTTAATTCATCGCCTTCAGCAGGGATTTTGTCGAGGGCGGGAATGGCGTTGATAAAGGCCGTGCCGCCGCCGGCAACGATTCCTTCTTCCACTGCAGCCTTGGTGGCAGACAGAGCGTCTTCAATGCGCAGCTTAATTTCCTTGAGTTCAGTTTCAGTAGCAGCGCCAACTTCGATAACAGCTACGCCACCGGCCAGTTTAGCCAAGCGCTCCTGCAATTTTTCCCGATCAAAGTCTGAATCGGTATCTTCAATCTGCACCCGCAGCTGGTCGATGCGCTTCTTGATTTCTGCGGTATCGCCATAGCCATCGACGATGATGGTATCGTCCTTGGTAATCTTGACCTGGCGGGCACGGCCCAACATGCTGATCTCGGTATTCTTGAGGTCGAGGCCAAGTTCTTCAGAAATTACACGGCCGCCAGTCAGGGTAGCGATATCTTCTAACATGGCCTTGCGGCGATCGCCAAAGCCAGGGGCCTTGACTGCCACACAGGTAAATGTCCCCCGCAGTTTGTTGACAACCAAAGTTGCCAGAGCTTCTCCTTCGACATCCTCAGCGATGAGAAGCAAGGGCTTGCCCTGCTGGAGGATTTTCTCTAAAACAGGAAGGATATCCTGGACATTGCTGATTTTGCGGTCGGTAATGAGAATAAAGGGTTCTTCCAGCACCGCTTCCATCTTTTCGGTGTCAGTGACCATGTAGTGGGAGAGGTAACCCCGGTCAAACTGCATACCTTCGACAATCTTCAGGCTGGTGCCAAATCCCTTGGATTCTTCTACCGTGATGACGCCGTCCTTGCCGACCTTTTCCATGGCTTCGGCAATGAGTTGGCCAATTTCATCGTCATCTGCAGAAATGGCTGCAACTCTGGCGATGTCATCCTTACCCTTAATGGGCTTGCTAATCTTCTTGATTTCTTCCACAACAGCCTTGACAGCCTTTTCAATTCCCTTGCGCAGGATCATGGGATTTGCGCCGGCAGTGACATTCTTGATGCCTTCGCGGATGATGGCCTGGGCCAACAGGGTAGCAGTAGTGGTGCCGTCCCCGGCTACATCCTGAGTCTTGGTGGCAACTTCTTTTACCAGCTGTGCCCCCATGTTTTCAAAGCCGTCTTCCAGCTCTATTTCCCGAGCAATAGTAACCCCGTCATTGGTGATGAGGGGAGAACCAAACTTCTTATCTAAAACCACGTTGCGGCCCTTGGGGCCGAGGGTAACTTTTACTGTATCAGCCAGGGTATTGACTCCCCGCTCCAGAGCCTTGCGGGCATCTTCCCTGAACAGTATTTGTTTTGCCATCCGTATTCCTCCTTTTCTCCTATGTTATTAGCCCACTATTGCCAGGATATCTCGTTCGCTGAGAATCAGGTATTCCTGGCCATCTTTCTTAATTTCGGTACCGGCATACTTGGAATAGATTACCCTGTCCCCGACCTTGACTTCCATTTCCTGGCGGGTCCCGTTTTCCAGGACTTTGCCGGGGCCAACAGCGATAACTTCACCTTCCTGGGGCTTTTCCTTGGCCTTGTCCGGCAAGACAATGCCGCTGGGGGTAATTTCATCCTGTTCCAATGCCTTAATTACCACACGATCGCCAAGAGGCTTGATGTTCATCAAATTGACCTCCTTCTTTATTGTTTTTGTTAGCACTCGCCCTTGCTGAGTGCTAACACCAAGTATTATTTTAAGGTCTAGGGCCATTAAGGGCAACAATGATATTTTGCGATTTTCAGCGATTATGGGCAATTAGCTTGCCAAAGCTTGCTGAAGCTCCTGATTATGGCGCCTGCCTTCCTGAGTCCACCATATCATTATTTCCCCAAAAGAATCAAATATACAAAACCCCAGCCCCTGTGGGCTGAGGTCAAGGTTTATTGAGAATCCTGAGCATGGCGCCCGACGCATCCCCATACAGCAATGACAGCGATGGCAGCTATAGTGCCCCCCTTGCCGCCAATGCCTGTAAAGGTTGCAGCGGAGGCAACATAGAGAACTGCGCTGAGGCTCAAGGCAACTGCCAGCTGCCAGGGCCTGTCCAAGCGATTGTCGGCCGTCATCCCAACATAGGAAGCACAGGCTGCCACCGGCACCAGGGCTCCTCCCTGGGAGAGAAGTACAGGCAACGCTAAGCCGGCCGCCACTGTAACAAGAGCTGAGGAAAGCACCGGCCCCCGCTGCAGGCGGGAGGTGAGAAACCGGGTCAGCAGACCTGCCGCCAGGGAAGTAATGAGGACCTGGAGGAAGGACATGCTACATCCCCCCTAAAGCCCTGAAGATCAGCATGGTAGCCAACACTGCCCCGGCAGCGATCGTGCCCAGTTTGCCGCCGACGCCTGCATAGGCGGAGGAGGTGAGGCAGCAAATGCCGCCTGTTAAAGCCCCTGCCCACAGCACCAAGGGCAGGCCTGGCAACACCGTCAGCGAGGAAGTAGCGACAAAGGACGCTGCGTAAACCGCCGCCGCCACATTCTCCGACAGGGCCAGAGCAGCAACAATGCCCACTAACCCCGAAGCGACGCATGGGTTGATTCCCAGGCCCGCCCTCAGCCCCCAGGTTGCAGCAGCGCCAACAATTGCAGCAGTAACAATGGGCAGAAATCCCGCCCTTTCCCCGCTGGCGGCGCCTCCCTTCAGGGCGAAAAAGAGCCTGGCCAACCCCAAGCAAAATAACAGGCCTATGGTTATCAGGGCAAGCAGCTCCCAGCCATGGGCTCCGGCAATGCCGCCTGCCAGCAAAGCTATGCCCACTCCCGCCAGGAGCAACAAGCCCAAGATCTGTCTCAACACTTATATCTCCACCCTCCACCGATTGCAGTATATATTAAAGCGCTGTTCCCGGGCAAAACCAATTACAGTAATGCCCGCTTCTGCAGCCAGCTCCACTGCCAGGGCAGTGGGAGCGGAGCGGGATATGAGAAGGCCTATTCCCATGCGATGGCATTTGCTGACGACCTCGGAAGAAATCCGGCCGCTGGTAAGCAGGCACAAGGACTCAGGATTCAGTCCCTGCAGAATTATGGTACCGGCCAACATGTCAATGGTGTTGTGCCTGGAGATATCCTCCCGAAAGACAAGGATTGTCTCCCCCGCCAGGGCCGCCGAGTGCACCGCCCCGGTCTCCTGAAACAGTACAGAAGCTGAAGAAAACTCTGTCATAAGTCTGGTTATCTGGGCTGGCGGCAGCTTAATCCCCGCCGTGATCCTGGGAAGGGTTCCCGATCCCGGCTTGGCGGCAAGGTCCAGTACCGCCCTGTCGCCGCCGACAGACAGAGAGCGTATGTCTTCCCTGGAAGCCAGCAGTCCCTGATTGAAGGCATAGCCCACAGCCAGTTCTTCCACGTACCCGCCGCTGGAAAACAGGCTAATATATTGACGGCCGTTGACAATTATAGTCAGCGGCCTTTCAGTTGCCAGCAAGTCAGTCCTTTCCCCAGCTTGTCCGCTGGTAACAGTAACTACCTGGCGCTTTGTCTTAAGGTTCAAGGCGGAACACCTCCTTAAACCAAGAATATAAAAAAATGGCGGGAATGCATGGGAATCGAACCCACCACGGACATACACTGCCCGTTACTGGATTTGAAGTCCAGAGAGTCCACCAGGACTCCTCCATTCCCGGTAATATTATAGCTTTATCCCCAAAGGGATGCAAGAGCTAGACAATGTGCAGCAATTTGCCATCTTCACCCGGAGGCAGAACCCGCCCTATGCGCCAGCCGACATTCTGCCGGGTCAACACCCTGGCATCCTCCTCGGGCAGGCTGAAGAGCAGGCCCCCGGAAGTCTGGGGATCAAAGAGGACATCGGCCTCAGCATCGCTTACAGGCTTGGCGAAATGCACCATGCAGCTTTGGTGCTTTTTGTTGCGGTAGGCTCCTCCCGGGACCATGCCCATACTTGCCTTTTCCACCACACCGGTAATCAAGGGGATGCTGGCATATTCCAGTTCTGCCCGCACATTGCTGGCCAGCATCATTTCCGATAAATGGCCCAGCAGGCCGAAGCCGGTGATGTCAGTGCAGGAATGAACCTCTAAATCCGCAGCGGCTTTCGCGGCAGCGGCATTGAGAGTGGTCATTGCTTCGGTAACGGCGGAGATTTCTTCCTCAGTGGCAATGCCGCCCTTGATGGCTGTGCAGAGGATGCCGCTGCCAAGGGGCTTGGTCAACACCAAAGCGTCCCCGGGTTTTGCGCCGGCATTGGTCCAGATTTTATCGGGGTGGACCAGGCCGTTGACAGCAAGGCCATACATGGGGCTGTCTTCAGCAATGGAATGCCCCCCCGCCAGCCTGGCACCGGCTTCCATCACTTTGTCGGCGCCTCCCCGCAGAATCGATTCCAACACTTCCAGGGGAAGCTTGCGGGGATAGACGACGATGTTGAGGGCGAGAAAGGGAACCCCTCCCATGGCATAGATGTCGCTGAGGGCGTTGGCGGCAGCCACCTGACCGAAGGAGTATGGGTCATCCAGCATCGGGGTAAAAAAGTCCAGAGTGCTGATAACAGCCAGCTCGGCATTGAGTTTGTATACAGCGGCGTCATCTGCAGTGTTTGCCCCCACCAGCAGGTTGGCATCGGGCTTAAGATCCAGCTTCGCCAGTACTTGCGCCAGGTCTCCCGGACCCAGTTTAGCACCTCAGCCTGCTGCCTCTGTCATTTGGGTAAGGCGAATATCTTCAGGCAAGATTTTCACTCCTTCGCAAAAAATTAATGAAAGCGGTCACAACTGCAGACAGGGAAACCTTGGGCTGCACCAGCCAAAAGCTCCGCTTGAGCTCCAGGCCCGAGACGGGCTTGCCCACCAGTTGCCCCTGTTGGAAATAGTCGGCGGCCGCAAGGCTTGACACCACTGCCACCCCTAAGCCCTGGGCGGCAGCTTCCAGCAGCGCCCGGCTGCTGCCAAGCTCCATCACCACCGGCAACCGCCTGGGGTTCACTCCCTTTGCCTTGAGGGCATCATCCAAAACCTGTCTTGTTGCCGAGCCCTCCCCTCGCTGCAAAAAGGGATGGGCCAGCAAATCGTCAACAGTAATATGCCTGCCCTGAGCCAGCTGGTGGTCAGGGCTGACTACTGCCACCAACTGATCCCGCAGCAGCACTTCCCTGGCCAAATCAGGCTCCTCAGGCTCAAGGCCCACTACTGCCAGGTCCAGGTGCCCCGCTTTCAGCTCCCTGATAATCTCCCGGCTGGGGGCAACTTGCATGCGCACTTCTATATCGGGATGGAGGCGAAAAAATTCACATAGTCGCGGAGGAAGAATGTAGTCTCCCGGGACAGTACTGGCCCCCAACTGCAGCCTGCCCTGCAGCTGCTGCTGCAGCCCCTCCAGCTGGTGCACCGTCTTCTGCCAAAGTCCCAGGATATCCCGGGCCTTGTCATACAGGAGGCGCCCGCCTTCAGTCAGTTCCACCCGATGGCCCCGGCGCCGAAACAATTCTACACCCAGGTCATCTGCCAAAGTCTGCATCTGCATGCTCACTGCAGGCTGGGACAGATGCAGGCGGGCAGCCGCCCGGGAGAAGTTGCCTTCTTCGACAACACTGACAAAGGTGCGCAAGAAGTTGAGGTTCATAGCTCCACACCCCTTAAATTCGGGCCGGCGATGCGCACATCTCCCCGCCGCCGTGTAAAGCCGGCACCGTCGAAGTATTCCAGCAAGGGCAAGGCGTATTTGCGGCTGCTGCCGATGAAGTCCCGAAATTGCGCTAAGGTCAGCTGGGGTTCCTGCTCAAAATGCTTGCGCAGGAAGGCTCCCCCGGCCTCGATGGCTTCCCGGGCAAAGACCATCCCTCCCGCAATGACAATGCTGCCCTGCTGGGCCAGGAGTTTGAGCAAGGGCGCCACGGGACCCAAGGCCTCCAACTCCTCCCCCTGAGGCGGAGAAAAGAGATTTTCCCGCAGAACCTGGAGCAGCTTTTCCTGGAGGGCAAGCTGTTCCGGCGACAAAGATACTTCATGGGTTTCCAGGGCCAGCTCCCTGTCCTGCTCCTTAATCCCCGACCCCGGCAACAGCTTTTCCAGCAAAGAGGCAAAACCGCGGCTGCCGACATTGGGCAACAACCGGGTCCGCACCTCCTCCCGGGGCATCCCCTGGCGCAGGGGGTTATCCTGATGCCACTTGGCCAACAAATCCCTCAGTTGAGCCAGCAGCTGTTCCCCTTTGCTGAAAAGCCATTCTTCACCATCGGCCTGAAAAGTAATGACGGTGCCCCCCAGCTCCTTTAAAGCCTGTTCAAGTTCCTCAGGAGCCAATTGGGCCTTGAGGAGCAGTTGCCGCCGGGATAAGGGCCGGACGGCCTCATCCAGGTAAGATAACACCAGGGCAGGGGGATCCCCCTCTTCCCGCAGCAGTAAATTATCCACCACTTCGCGCTTGTGGCGGCTGAGCCGCTGACGGCCGGTCTCAATAATTTCGCCGCCGCCGATGGTAGTGACCGGTGACCAGGAGCGAATGACATAGCGATCCCCCCGCACCGCCACCACTGGTTCTTCCAGGCGAAACTGCACCAGGGCGTCTTTGCCCGGCTCCACCTGGTCGGCACCCAGGATTACAGCGCGGCCTATGGTCTCGCTGGAACCGCAGTGAAAGCGAATGCGAGTATTGCTTGTGAGAACAGGGGCCGAGGGCAGGAGATAGAAGCGGCCGGCGACTTTGTCCACCGGCTCAAGGCCTTCCCCCTTAAAGAGAACTTGTCCCCGGTGAATTCCCTGGCGCTCAACTCCCGCCAGATTTACCGCCACCCTCTGGCCGGGATGGGCTTCAGGGACGTGGTTGCCATGAATCTGCAACTGCCTGACCCGGGCGCTGATTTCCCCAGGCATCAGCAGCACCTGGTCCCCTTCCTTAATGCTGCCGTCCAGCAATGTGCCGGTAATTACTGTGCCAAAACCCTTGAGGACAAAGACCCTGTCTACAGGCAGGCGGGAAAAGCTCCGCCGCGGCCGGGAAGGTGCGGCGGTGACGATGTCGGCCAGCACCTGCCGCAACTCTTCCAAACCTTCGCCGCTGACTGCCGAAACCCGCACCCGGGGAGCATCCTGGAGAAAGGTCCCCTCAAGGGCCTCATCAATGGTCATCTCTGCCAACTCCAGCATCTCGTCATCCACCAGGTCGATTTTAGTGATGACGACAATGCCCCTTTGCACCCCCAGCAATTGCAGTATCGCCAGGTGTTCCATGGTCTGGGGCATGACTCCCTCATCGGCAGCCACCACCAGTAAAACCACATCAATGCCGGCGGCCCCCGCCAGCATATTCTTCACAAAGCGCTCGTGGCCGGGTACATCGATAATCCCTGCCCGCCTCCCGTCGGGAAGGTCAAACCAGGCGAACCCCAGCTCTATTGTAATCCCCCGCTGCTTTTCCTGCTGCAGGCGGTCAGTCTCAATGCCCGTCAGCGCCCGGATGAGGGCAGACTTGCCATGGTCTACATGGCCGGCAGTGCCTATAATTAAGTTATTGTCCATTTGCTTCACCGCCAAGAACCTGGGCAAGGGCCTTGGCTGCCAAGGCAATTTCCTCGCCCCGCAAAGTGCGCACATCTATGAGGAGAGCATCCTCATGGATCCGGACAACCAAGGGAGGGCTGCCCAAGCGCAAGGCCCGGGCCGCAGCTTGCGCAGGAAGCCCCTCAGGCTGCACCCGCACCGCCCGGGTCTCCAGCTGGTGCAGGGGCAGGGCGCCGCCGCCCACAGGGCTGGTATCCGCGACAACCTCCGCCTGGGCTGGCAGGCTCCTGATCTGTCCCGCCAGCTGTTGTGCCCTTTCCTCCACTGCTGCCATGTCCTCGGTGAGCATGGCCAGGACGGGAATGTGCCGCCAGCCTTCAGGCTGCATATATAAAGCCAAGGTGGCAGCCAGAGCGGCGAGGGCAATTTTGTCACAGCGCAGGGCCCGGGCCAGGGGATGGGTCTTCAGGCGGGCAAGCCAGTGCTTCTTGCCGCAGATAATGCCGCACTGGGGTCCCCCCAGCATTTTGTCGCCGCTGAAACAGACCAGGTCGGCCCCGGCGGCCACACTTTCCTGGACTGTTGGTTCCTCAATGCCCCAGGGACGGAGATCAACGAGGCTGCCGCTGCCCAGGTCGTCAAGGACGGGCAGGTTGTACTCCCGGCCAAGGGCCACCAGCTCTGCCAGGGTCACCTCCTGCTGAAAGCCAACTACCCGAAAATTTGAAGGGTGAACCCTGAGAATAACGCCGGTATCCGGGCCAATTGCCTGTCTGTAGTCTTCTATGTACGTCTTGTTGGTGGTGCCCACCTCCACCAGGCGGATGCCGCTTTGCGCCATCACTTCCGGCACCCGGAAGGAACCGCCAATTTCCACCAGCTGTCCCCGGGAAATGATGCCCTCCCGACCCCGGGCGACGCCGCCAAGAGCCAACATGACGGCAGCGGCGTTATTATTCACAACCATGGCAGCTTCTGCGCCGGTGAGGCGACAGAGAAGTTGCTCCACATGGGCATGGCGGGAACCCCGCTCCCCTGAATCCATGTCCATCTCCAGATTGCAATAGCCTGCAGCCTCCGCTGCAGCCGCCGCCGCTTCCCGGGCCAGGGGAGAGCGGCCGAGATTGGTGTGAATTATTACCCCTGTTCCGTTGAGCACCCTCCGGGGACCTGCCTGCAACAGCCGTCCCAGACGGGCCTCCACCCGGAGAAGCAGCTCCTCCCCGCTGGGGGCCTGGCGAACACCGGCCCTGATTGCCTGCCGGGCAATATCCAGTTCCGCTTCCAGGGCGGCCTTGACCTGCTCCCGGCTGCAGCGGGACTGTACACCTTTCCACTCCGGGCTGTCCAACAGTTTTCCCACTTTAGGCAAGCGGCTCAACAGTTCCTTCATGGGCAATCCCCTCCAACAGCAAAATATTAGCTTAAGATAATTATAGCTAATTGTTATATATAAGTCGAGGGGACGTCCCCGTCAGCGCCGACGGCGTTTAGCCGCCAGCAGGCGTTCCATAGTCTCATCTGCTGGCTCTTCTTTGGGAGGCTTTGGCCTGGGAGCTTCTTTTTTTGCCCTGGGTCCCGGCAAACCTCCCAGCCGGCGCAGAGCAATATCTGCAGGCCAGGCCAGGACGGCAGCCAGCAACAGCCACCAGGTGATATCTGTAAGCCTGCGGCTGGGCGCCTTATTAGCGGCAAAGACCTCTGCCGGGTCCTTCAGCACCCTGCCGCCGGTTTTCGCCGCCAGGGCCGTCAACAGCTCTTGCCCTGAATAATTTTGAATGCTGTATTCGGCGGGATAGGGCACGGCAAAGCCCCCCTGGACATGGCTTACCACCTTGCCCTCATTAAAGCGGGTGACAGCAATGAGGTAGACCCCCTGGGCAATTTGCTCCAGGCTGGCCCCATAGCGCCCCCCTCCGGTGGGCAACAGTTCCAGGGTCTCAGTCTTGCCCTCATTATCCACCAGGGTGGCTGTCAACGTCTCTCCTTCTTCCAGGGGAGCACCGAGGAGGGCAGATATTTCCACCCCTGCCCCTTCCAGCCGCGACTCCAGGGCTATATCCGCCTCTGACCCCGTGGGAACCGTCCAGTTGATGATGTCCAGCCACAGGCTGGCAAAGCCGGGGTGGGAGAGGAATTCTCTGCTCCACATACCAAAGGTGTCACTGGTAAAGGCTGCGGTGCGGCCGAGGCCATACTGCCAGCGGGACAGCAGGGGATGGTCCCTGTGGGTGGACATCAGCACTTCTGCCAAGGGCTTGGCTGTAGAGGCCACATAGCCGTGAAACTGGGGAGTATTGCCCGCCAGGGCCAGGGCATCGGGATGAAGGAGACTGGGAATAAAGTCTTCTTCCACCAGCCAATCCCCGCCGGCCAGGGCCGTCTCCTGCAAAAACACCGCCGGCAGATCCTGGCCGTGCTTTGCATAATAGCTGCGGCCATTGCCCTTAGCCGCCAGGGTTTGCATCAAACCTAAGTCCGCCCCTTCTCCCAAGGCAATGGTAGATATGGAGATTCTCATGTCAGCGGCATTATTGAGCAAAGCCTCGTAGTCCGACATGGCGGAACCGTCCTGGCCGTCGCTGAGGAGGATTATATGCTTGACCTTTTCCCCCTCTTCGAACAGTGACACCGCCTGGGCCAGGCCAGGGTAGATGGAGGTGCCGCCGCCGCTGCCGATGGCGGCAATGATATCAATTATTGCATCTTTGTTTTTCAGGGAAGTAAGCTGCAATTCTGTTCTGGGAGCCATGTCAAAGGTAACCACTCCCAGGCGGTCATCTTCTTTCAACAGCTCCAGGGCTTGAATGGCTGCATTCTTCGCCATGTTGATCTTTTCACCGCCCATGCTGCTGGAGCGGTCTATGACCAGCACCATATCCATACCCGGCAGCTCTTCCTTGTCTTCAACCGTCATCTTTACCGGCAACATGTCTTCCAGCAAAGTGCCTTCATAGAGGCCGGGGCCAAAGGAAGACCTGCCCCCTACTGCCACCAGGCCTCCTCCCAGGACGCGGACAAAGGTTTCCAGAGCGCCTAATCTCGCAGCATCCAGTTTATAGGCGGGAACGTCTACCAGGACGACGCCCCGGTACCCTGCCAAAGCCACCGGAGTCAAATTGGCAGCGGCAAGGCCAGTGACAGCAGTCTCCAGACCTGCCTCCTCAAAAACTGCTGCCAGGGCGGCTCCCTTCCCTGCCGCCCCTTCGACAATGAGCACCTTCGGGGGAGCCTGGACAAAGGTGAGACCGTCGATGCTGTTATTGCGAACCTCGCCATCCCTTTCCGGGTCGATGGTGGCCCGCACCCGCTGCAAGCCCTGTCCGCCAACAACCAGGGGCACAGAAAATGCCTGCACTCCCGGTGATATTTCCACCTGCTGCTGCCAGGCAATATCACCCTGCATAAACACTGTCAGCCGGGCCTTGGTGGTCACAGTGGACTCCACAGTGACCTCAGCCACCACCTGTTGGCCGGGCCAGGTGTTCTTGGGCAAGAGAATATTGCTTACCGCCACATCTTCCTTGGCATTGGCAGGGATGGCCACCACATCCACCGGGATGCCGGCAGCAGCCAGCATCTCTCCTGCCCTCAAGGCATCGCCGGTATTCTCGAGGCCATCGCTGATGAGCACAAGGCGACCGCCGCTTCCCGGCAGCAGACTGTAAGCCGATTCCAGAGCCTTTGCGATATCGGTGAATTCCTCGTCCACCGCCGAAGCCAGGGCCGGCAGTTGCTCCATGGAAAAGGGCTTAAGCAAGCTGGTATCCCGGCCAAAGCCCATCACTGCCCCCCGATCCCGGGAATCCTTGGCCCTGAGGCTTTCGCCAATCCAACTGCTGTAATCCTCCTCAACGGAGCGGGATTGATCCAGGAGGTAGACTACGGTGCGGCCCTTGACCTTGACCACCAGGTGGGGCTGGGCCAGAGCCAGCACCAGCAGGAGGATAATCAGCCCCCGCAGGGCAAGGATAAGCCAGCGGGAGTGCTGGGGATAGCGCTGTTTGCCTTGCCGCACCAGCAGCAGCAAGGCCCCGGGAATTAATAGCAATAAGAACCAAGGCCGACCAAGGCTAACCCCCATAGTTATCCACCCACCATTCTATGCCCACCAGAAGCAGGGCCGATAAAATCAAGGGCCATAACAGCGGCATGCCCCGTTCCCCCTTCCCCTTGACCTGGCCCCCGGGGGACTCCAGGATGTCCCGAGTCGCCACGCTGTCAGTAGTGACAGGAGGATTGAGGAGGATGAGCTCTTGAGTTTCACCTGTGACAAGGATATAGGCCCCTGCCCCCAGCCTGTGCCCCTGGGGCAGGGGGTCGCCGCCAAAGGACAGCACTGCCATTTCCCCTGCCGGCACCAGGTCGCCGTATCTCAGAAGGGTGGAAGGCTGACGACTGCCGGTGAAACTGTCGAGGACATTGCGCAAGAGGATTGGAAATGCAGGGCGCAGGGGCAAATCCCCTGCCTGCAGGGCAAAGCCAAAGACCACCAGAGGCAGGCCCTGCCTCTCCATAGCAGTTGCCAACAAGCCCCCTTCAAATTCCAACAGGCCGCTGCCGCCGACAATTGCCTTGCCAAAACCGATGCTGACATCAGAAAAATCCGCATGGGCGAGAAGGGGATGGGAAAGGGGCCGGTAAGCTTGAATTTTCACAGCCGCCCCCGTGCCAAAGTGGGGATTGGGATGGGGGGGATCGAAAACCAGTGTCGGTGCCGCCGGCAACTCCGAGGGCAAAAAGCCGTCAAAGACAAAGTAGTCATACATCCCGGCCATGGCGGCTTTATAGCTTGCCGGGGCAACCCTGCTGACAGAAATGTCGGGGTATAAAACTAAGGCCCGCTCCAGAAACAAATTTCCTTCGCTGACCAGCAGGAGTTTCCCTGCAGCATCCTGGTCCAGCAGGGAATAGTGGATGTTATCCAGCTCCAGCTGGTCCCCTGCACTGACTACCGCCGCAGAAATCCAGGGGGACTGAGGCAGGTTTCGCCATACCAGCACCTGGCGCTGTTGAGGATCCAGCTTAACTTCCCGCCTTCCCGTCAACTGCCCCTGGGCATCCCGAATTTCAATACTGGCAGCAGCGGCAACAGTGCCGTTATTGAACACAGTTACATATAACCTGTCTCCGTCGGAGACAGCATCTTCGATTAATAGATTCTCAACTTCCCCGCTGCCCAGGGCGATAAAATCGAAACCTCCTTCCGGCAGCCGTGCCAGCGGCCCAAAACAGCCTGCACTGTAAAGGATGATTGTCGCGCCGTCCTCAGCAGCAGCCATGTTGGCCGCCAGGGCCAGAGCAGCGTTGGGATTGGCCCGGGCTGAAGTTATCCCCACCTGGGCCAGGGCAGCTAAAAGGGCAGCGCTGTCGGTGCTGAAGCCGCTGAGGACCACCGCTTCCTCCCCCATGGCAATGAGGGCGACTTTGTCGCCAGGGGCCTTGCCTCGGATTCGCGACCGCACCCGCTCAACGGCCTGTTCCAGACGCGTGTCTCCGTCTTTTACCCCCATGGAGATTGAGGTGTCGATGATGACAATGCTGGTCTCCCCCGAACCGGCAAAGATGTTGAGGACGGGCCGGGCCAGGGCCAGCACCAGCAGCAGGGCCGTCAGCAGCTGCAGAGCCAGAAGCAGGCTGCGTAGCAGCTTCGACAGGCGCAAAGCAGGGCGATTTACCCGTTCCAGGCGCTGCCACAGCATAATGCTGGACACCGTCTGGGGGCGGGTGCGCTTTTTCAGCATATAGAGAATGATGATTGCCGGTATGACCAGGCCTGTCAATAAAGCCAAAGGCGTCAGCAGCTCCATAGATTACCCTCCTAACCCTTTAAGTTGTCCTCAGAATAGCAGGGGCAATTTCCACCAGAAAGTCCACCGGGTCGGTGCCCACATTGTACACAAAGGAACTGATGCCTAGGGAACGGCAATAGTCCCGAATCTCCCGGCGATGTTCTTCCCCCGCTTGCTTGTAAGCCGCCAGGGTAAACTGGTCCAGCTCCACATCCTTCCTGCCCCCTGTTTCCGAATCCACCAGGGTGAGGGGGCCGCGCCACTGGGGCTCAGCCTCGTCGGGGCTGATGACCTGGAAGACCAGCACCTGTTGGCGGGCAGAGACCAAGCTCTCCAAACCCTGGCGCCAGTCGCTGAGGAAATCAGAAATCACGACGGTAAACTGATGGGGGCGCAGCATTTTCTTCAGGGAAAGAAGCAGGGAACTGACATTGCCTGCATGTCCATACTCCTGCCTCTCAAGAAAGCCGGCAATGCGGGGCAGGGCGGCCCTGCCATGGACGGGGGGCAGGAAACTGCCGACATCCTTAGTCCCCATTGCCAAAGCCACCCGGTCATAGGAGCGGATGCTGATATACCCCAGGGCAAAGGCCAGGGCCAGGGAGCGCCTCCCCTTGGACCACTCTCCCCAAGCCATTGAGGCACTGCCGTCGATGACTATGTTGACGGTGGCATCCAGCTCGCTGCGGTTGAGGCGGGTATACAGGCGACGGCTGCGGCCATACAGGGCCCAGTCGATGCGGCGGATGTCATCTCCCGGCAGGTAGGGCCGGTAGTCGGCAAATTCCAGGGAAGTGCCAAATTTATTGGACAGGCGCTTGCCGCTGCTGGTCCCCGTCAACCCGCCTTTATGCCTCAGCATCAGCCGATCCAGCCGGGCAAGGTTGAGATCAAAAGGGGCCATGGGTCTATCCCCTTTCGGTGGCGTCAAGGATTTCAGCAATGATGGCATCGGGGTTGATGCCGCCCCCCAGGGCCTCGAAGTTCAAAAACAGGCGGTGGCGCAAGGCGGGCACACAGACCTTTTCTACGTCGGCAAAGCTGACGTTAAAGCGGCCCTCCAGCAGGGCCGTCACCCGGGCGGCCAGGATGATGCTTTGAATGCCCCTGGGGCTTGCCCCCACCTGGACGTATTCCTTGACCATGGGGGTCGCCGAAGGACTCTCGGGATGGGTGCTCACCAGAATCTTCAGAGCATATTCCAGCACCTTGTCTGCCACTGGCACCTCCCGGGCCAGGCGGTTGACCTCCAGGATCTCAGCACCCGTCATCACCGGCTCCAGTTCTGCCTGCGCTGTGCCGGTGGTAAGATTGACGATTTCCCGCAGCTCCTCAAGGCTGGGATAGGGCACCAGCACTTTAAAGAGGAAGCGGTCCAACTGGGCCTCGGGCAGAGGGTAGGTTCCTTCCATCTCCAGCGGGTTTTGGGTGGCGATGACGAAAAAGGGCCGGGGCAGGTCCCGGGTCTCCCCAAAGACTGTGACCTTGCCCTCCTGCATGCTCTCCAGGAGAGCACTTTGGGTTTTTGGCGTCGCCCGGTTGATCTCGTCCGCCAATACCAGACTGGCAAAAATGGGGCCGGGCCTGAACTGGAAATCATCCCTTCCTGTCAAGATGAGGTTGGTGCCGGTTATATCCGAAGGCATCAGGTCGGGAGTAAACTGAATGCGGTTATAAGATATGTCCAGCACTCTGGCCAGGGTGCGGGCAAGCAGGGTTTTCCCCAGCCCGGGCACCCCTTCCAGGAGCACGTGGCCTCCCGCCAGTAATGCGGTGAGAGTAAGGTCAATGACCTCCTTCTGGCCCACCATGGCCCGTCCGATTTCTTCTTTTACACCACTGAGTTTTTCTATTAGCTCCAGATTCATTTACTTACCCCCTTGGGGCGCAATCGCTTCAAAATAACTGCGCACAAAGTCTGCTAGCGGCCGCGGAATCGGGCTGCGGTTGAGGCGGCTCAAAGCCTGGCGCCGATAGCCGCTGAAAAATTCGGTATAGTCATCTACCAGGCCGGGATTGTTGGGAATCAATTCCCGCAAAGTATATTCCCCCGGTTCCCCTTCCCCGGATAAAATCACTTCCCCCTGGCCGGGTATATATACATAGCTGCTGGGTGAGGGGTCGGCGGTGCCGCTGCCGAAGCCTTCTCCTCCAT
>JAAYHI010000022.1 GCA_012727415.1 Bacillota bacterium | reverse complement strand
GTTGCCTACCTGGGCATGCCCCTGTTCAGGGCAATCCAGGCCAAGCTGGATAAGCTGAACCTGGTGTTGCGGGAAAATCTCACAGGTATCAGAGTAATTCGGGCCTTCAACCGCGAAAAGTATGAGCAGCAGCGCTTTGACATTGCCAATCTCGATCTGACCATGGCGGCGACCTTTGTCAACCGCCTTATGGGTGGCGCCATGCCGGCAATGTTCTTGCTGATGAACCTCGCTTCTCTGGCAATTCTGTGGTTTGGAGGGCAGCGGGTAGCGGGGGGTGCCCTGCAGGTAGGGGACCTCATGGCCTTCCTGCAGTATATGATGCAGATAATGTTTTCACTGATGATGGTCTCGATGATGTTTGTCATGCTTCCCCGGGCCTTGGCCTCGGTAAAGCGAATAAACGAGGTCCTGCAGACCCGCCCGGAAATTGTCGATCCCGAAAGGGCGGTGGCCTCAGATGGCCCGCGGGGTTATATTGAGTTCCGGGATGTTACATTTAGTTATCCCGGGGCCGAGGTGCCGGTGCTGCAAAATATCTCCTTCCGGGCAGGCCCCGGAGAGGTCACGGCAATTATTGGCGGCACCGGCTCGGGAAAATCCACTTTGGCCAGCTTAATTCCCCGCTTCTACGATGTGGACAGCGGCAACATTCTGGTGGACGGAGTAGATATCAGGGATATGTCTCAGGACACCCTGCGGGACAAAATCGGGTTTGTGCCCCAGCAGGCCTTGCTCTTTACCGGCACCATCGCCTCCAATATCCGCATGGGCAAGGAGGAAGCCACCCTGGATGAAGTGCGAAAGGCAGCAGAGACTGCCCAGGCCCTGGAATTTATCACTGCCATGCCCGAGGGCTTTGATTCTGAAGTTGCTCAGGGCGGCGTCAATTTCTCCGGCGGCCAGAAGCAGCGGCTGGCTATTGCCAGGGCCCTGGTGCGGCGCCCGGAGATATATATCTTTGATGACAGTTTCTCTGCCCTGGATTTTCGCACTGAGTCCCGCCTGCGCCGGGCCCTGAAAGATGAAACCGCAGGTGCCACCGTGATAATAGTGGCGCAGCGGGTTGCCACCGTCATGGATGCTGACCGCATAATTGTCCTGGAAAAGGGGACGGTAGCCGGAATTGGCACCCACGAGGAATTGATGAAGGACTGCAATGTCTACCGGGAAATTGTCTTATCCCAGGTCTCTGAGGAGGAATTGGCATGAGCACTGACAGCAGACGACCCAGGGCACGATTCGGTCCTCCCCGGGGAGGCCCGGCTGGAATCGGCATTCTGGAAAAGCCCAAAGACTTTCGCGGCACTTTCAGGCGGCTGGCATTGTACCTGCGGCCCCATAGAGGCAAGACCATAATTGTCATTGTCATGGCAGTATTGAGCACTGTCTTCGGCATTTTCAGCCCCAAGATTCTGGGACTGGCCACCAGTGAATTGTTTGAAAGTGTGCAGCAAGGCCGGGCAATTGATTTTGCTTTTATAGGGAAAGTGCTGCTTGCTTTGGCAGGCCTGTATGTGCTCAGCGCTTTGTTTTCTTTTGCCCAGCAGTATTTTATGGCGGAAGTCTCCCAAAGTACAGTCTATGAGATGCGCCGACAGATTAAGAGCAAACTCTCCCGGCTGCCGCTGAAGTACTTTGATGCCCGCACCCATGGAGAAATCCTCAGCCGGGTAACTAATGATGTGGACACTGTCAGCCGCTCCTTGCAGCAAAGTATGACGCAGCTGATCTCGGCTTTGGTTACCTTGGTGGGGGTAGTGGTGATGATGCTGGTAATCAGTCCGCTGCTGACATTAGTGGTGGTATTGGTCCTGCCAGTAGCCTTTTTCCTGACCAGGTTTGTGACCAGGCGCTCCCGCAAATATTTTGTCGGTCAGCAGAAGAATTTAGGGGAACTCAACGGGCATATTGAAGAGATGCTTACCGGCCATAAAATAATAAAGGCCTTCAGTCGCGAAAAGCAGGCCCTGGACCAGTTTCAAGCGATTAACGACAGGCTGTACAATACCGCCTGGAAGGCTCAGTTCAGCTCCGGCATCATCATGCCGTTGATGAGTTTCCTCAACAATCTTGGCTTTGTTGCAGTCTGTGCAGTCGGGGGATTGCTGGTGGCTAAAGGTTCTATGCGGCTGGGAGATTTCCAGGCGATGATTCATTATGCTCGTCACTTTACCCAGCCCATTACCCAGACTGCCAGTATTGCCAACATCATGCAGGCGACAATGGCGGCTGCCGAGCGGGTCTTTGAAGTGCTGGATGAAGAAGAAGAGCTTCCAGACAACCCTGAGGCCCCCGCAATTGAATCCTTAAAGGGGAATGTGGAGTTTCAGGGAGTACAGTTTGGATATGAACCCAGTACACTTCTGTATAAGGGACTGGATATCCAAGTCCGTGAAGGCCAGACCGTGGCCATTGTAGGTCCCACTGGGGCAGGCAAGACTACTTTGGTCAACCTGCTGCTGCGGTTTTACGATGTTGACGGCGGTAAAATCACTGTCGACGGCATGGACATCAGGGATCTGAAGCGGGAGGATTTGCGCCAGAACTTTGGCCTGGTGCTGCAGGACACATGGCTGTTTAACGGCAGTATCCGGGACAACATTGCCTACGGCCGCTTGAACGCCACGGATGAGGATGTGGTCCAGGCCGCAGTCGCTGCCAGGGCAGACCACTTTATCCGCACCCTTCCCGAGGGTTATAACACCATTCTCGACGAAGAGGCTACCAATATTTCCCAGGGGGAAAGGCAATTGTTGCCCATTGCCCGGGCAATTCTCGCTGACCCGGCTATCCTCATTCTTGATGAGGCTACCAGCAGCGTCGACACCAGGACAGAAGTCCTGATTCAGAAAGCTATGGCCAGGCTGATGCAGGGCAGAACGAGCTTTGTAATTGCTCACCGCCTTTCCACCATCCGCAATGCCGACTTGATCCTGGTAATGAATGAGGGGGAGATTGTCGAGAAGGGTACCCATGAGAGCCTGCTGGCGGCAAAAGGCTTTTACGCCGAGTTGTATTACAGCCAATTTGCAGGGGTCAACCCTGCAGTATAAATACTGGATTATGGGGCCAAATAGGCCCCATCTTTCTTCCTTGGAGAAAAAAGGTTTTTCCCTGAATTTGTCGAATTCTAGGGAAGCATCATCTCTGGAGGGATAATTGTGGATCCATATCATGAGACATATCAAGGGCCAACGGAGGCGGAGCCGGAACTGAATGAGATTCCCATCGCCGTGATGGTGGAACTGGAAAAGAAATACCGCAACGGTGCCAATTGGTTCTACTGGATTGCAGGCTTGTCAGCCCTGTCCGGTATCCTGATTTTAATCGGTTCTTCTTTTATCTCCGCTATTACTCTGGGCAGCATTGAGCTTATAGTCGTCCTGGGGAAAGATTTCCCCGCTCTGGCTACTGTTGCTGGCATTGCCGGAGTGGTGATTATCGGAATCTTTGCCCTCATGGGGTACTTGAGCAACAAGGGTTTTGGCTGGGCATATATTATCGGCATAATTCTGTTTTTCCTGGATACCCTGCTGCTCTTATGGTTTCAAGATTTCTTCGGCCTTGCTTTCCACGGACTTGTTCTCTACTACTTAATAACTGGTGTCGCAGCCTTTTATAAACTCAAGAAACTGCTTCCCCGCAGCTAAAAGTGGGCCTGTTGCCGAGGGCAACAGGCCATTTTTACACTAGATACCTCTGAGTACGAAATATCTTTCGGTATGGAACTTATTACCGCGTATTTTTGCAGGAAAGACAGCGATTTTTGTCGAATAATGTCGGAAAGCTCAATCCAGAAAGGTTGCTGTGGTAATGAAAAAAGCCCTGATTGCAGTTCTAGTCTTTTCCATTTCTCTTAACCTCTTGCTCATTGCTGCCATAGCAAATCAAAAATTAGGCATTCCCGTAGCAGAAGCCATTAAGAATATCAGCGAACCAGGTACATATGGCCCCCCGGCAATGGAAATCGTCGATGGTGATGCCACCATCACTGCCACAGATGTTACTTTGCAAAATCTGTTGATCACTGGCAACTTGCTGCTGACGGACCAGGTTAATGCCGGAACTGTTGACCTCAGCTCAGTCCAGGTGCAAGGAGAAATTATCATTGCCGGCAAAGGGTTTACCTTACGGCTTCACGATTGCCCTGTCAAAAAAATAATTGTGCAGGAACAAAGTCCTGCAGTTAAACTCATTGCCAGCGGCACTGCCAAAGTAGACCAGGTCGTTGTCGCTGCTGAGGCCTCCCTGCAGGAGGATGGTCTGGCTGAAGGTGCTTTGGGTTTTTGCAATATCCAAGTCCTGACCGCTGAAAAAGTTATGCTGGTGGGAGACTTTGATACTGTCGATCTCACTGCTGCTAAGGCTAATGTCAAGGTGCCCAAGGGCAGTGTTGCAACCATGTACATCAGAGATACTGCCGCCTCTTCCTTTGTCCATTTGGCAGAAGGTGTGCAGTTGGAGACATTGTTCATAGAAGAGATTTTGACTCTTGAAGGTGCAGGCAAGGTGCAGTCTGTTGAGGTCAATGCTCCCGGCCTTGTGATACTGCAGGGGGAACTGGGGGAGGTCGCTTGCCGGGCTGAGGGCATTTTCCTGGAACTGCAGGCGGGAAGTATTGCCAAGGTTATAGTGCCTGAGTTAGAAAATGCCACAAGCATCGCCCTGGCGGAAAACACTTCAGTTGAGGATATGGAGTTGAGCGGCCGCACCGGGGTAACCGGCAGGGGCGCAATTGGCACCGTAACGATAAATCATCCTGGGGTCAACATTGAACAAGTCCCCGGGAAGATAATCATTCCCGAAAACATGACGGCAATAATTGGCGGTGAGGAGTATAAGGCCCAACCGAAACCCGAACCCAAGCCCGAACCGGAGCCGGAACCCACACCCAGCGTAAAAATCAACAAGATTAGCTCCATTAGTGAACTTCTTGTTGGCAAGACCAAGAGCGTCACTGTCACAGTGCAGCCAGCGGGCACTAAACTGACGGTAAGTACCAGCAATTCCAAAGTTGCTGCTGTGTCCATATCCGGAAACAAAGTGACCATTACCGGCAAGGGCTCGGGGAAAGCCACAATAACCGTCAAGGGGACAAAGAGCGGCTACAAGACCGCCACCAGGACCTTTACCGTCAGTGTTAAGGGCCCCATGGATGTGAAGAGCTTCGAAGTTAAGACCGGTGTTACTGTGGGGAACAAGTTTGTTTTTGTTACTCTATATGCAGAAGACCAAAGCATCTACAAAGTATTTGTCGGTGGAGTACAGTTGAAATATATGCCTGAGCTAAAGCTTTTCAGAGGCGAAGTGCCTGAGGCCGACGCTAAACAGAGCAAGGTCAAGGTGACAAAATAAATGTTCGGTTTCGGTAAAGGAGGTGGTGCAGTGGTTAGCAGGCGTGCCTTTAAAATGGGAGTTTCTGCGGTCCTCACCCTAGTGTTATTGCTGGTGCTGTCTCCGGCAGCCAGCGCAAAAGTTACGGCCCTGATTACCGTTGACAAGGCTGGGGTGTATTATGAGTACCCCTATGAGCCTTTGCTGGATTCTTATGCCTACCACTGTCTGGATTATCCTGCATCTCTCTTTGACGATTACATGAGCAAAGGCATGGCCATGTTTCTGGACGACAAAAATGGTTATGTCGACTATGAGGCCGCTTTGGATGAATATGCCACCTGTATCGTCAAGGGCAAGCCCTTCAACCTGGATGCCTACACTTCCGGCCCCGATGCCAAGCTGGTTTACGTTCCCAAGGTCAAGGTCGTTACATATGAGAACGGGCAGCTTGTTTATACTGATAAAGATATAGCCCATCCCCTGGAGGTGGCGTTGTATGACATCAATACTGCCGCAGATGCCATTGCTCTGCGCCTGGCTCTGGAAGGCAAGGCCAAAGTGATGGAGTTGGATACAAGTCTTTACAACACTTTGACCTTTGCCGCCAAGAATGCTGTCGCTGAAGGCGTCTTCCTGAGAAGAGGAGAGGGATTCCCGGATATAGTTTCAGTTAAGGCGGTTTTTGCTGAGGAAGTGGACAGGGTCACTGCAGAGCTTGATGCCATCCTCACAAGCATAAATGCAGCTTCCAGTGTGGACGAGCTTTCTCCCCTGCTCCTGGATAATGGGCCAATATTAGAGCTGGAACTTGACTGCTACAGCATGATTATCAGCACCAGGTCAATGTGGGCTTTATCCCAGGTCTTTGATTCCCTGCCTTTTGACAGCGTCATTGCAGTCAGGGACTGCTTTAATAATGCAGTTGCAGGAACCCTGAAATCCTATGTCATTGTCAGCTATACCCCATATCAGCACACCCTCACTCAGGTGTTGGACATACAAATGACCCGCAACCCTCAATGGTATGTCAGCGGGGTGGGCTGGACCAAAGCTCCCAGGGAGGAAGTCCTGCGCTACGTAGATCCTAATAATTTTGTTCTGGCAGACCTGGCAAACTACGTTTCAGAGGTAATTATCTCCACAAACAGCTTACATGTCCGCAGCATTCCCTCTAC
>JAAYHI010000003.1 GCA_012727415.1 Bacillota bacterium | reverse complement strand
TCTCCACAAGGATAGCGCCGACAGCTGTATTTGTGGCCACATCAATTACCGACACAGAAAACTCATCAAAGTTGGTAACATAAGCTTTGCTGCCATCAAAGGTAAAAGCTACCCCCACTGGATTATCCCCTACGGTAATGGTATCGCCTGCGGTATCAGTGGCAGTGTCGATGACAGTAACTGTATTCCCCCCAAAGTTGGTCACATATACTTTGCTGCCATCGGGAGAAACAGCTATGCCCCTGGGAGCATCCCCTACCGAAATTGTGGCAATCACCAATTCTGTTGCGGTATCGATGACGGACACTGTATCGTCACTTACGTTTGAGACATAAACTTTCTCCCCGTCGGGAGTAATCGCTACCTCATCGGGCCCGTCACCCACCGGAATCACCCTCACCACCACACCATTTAAAGTATCGATTACCGAAACTGAGTCGTCTCCAGAATGGGCCACATAGGCCTTTCTCGCATCAGGAGTGATGGCAACGCCGCCGGGGAATTCTCCCACGGAAATTTCCCCAACGACAGTATTCGTGTTGGTATTAATCACCGAGACAACATCCTCACTTTGCACTGGCACATAGGCCAGGGGGACGATGTTGAGCCGGGTGACTTGAACCAACCTGTTGCAGCAGAGATTGATCAGTTCGCCCAAATTCTCAATTTGCAGCACATTAGGAGTGACAGCACCTGCCAGGTATCCCACAACCGGTTCCCCGGAATAAAAAACTTTTATGGCTTCACCAGGGGCAATACCGGTAAGCAATTCACCACATGGGCATTTTACAACTCCCAAGTTCCTCCTCCATTTTTTAGATTTGCAGCGGCCAGGAATCTGGCATACATCAAAGGAGTCCACAGGACTCTCTCCAAGGTCTTGACACTGATCTTCCCGAAAACCTGCTTTTGCGGCATGCCGTTGACTTCAATGAGCCACGGCCTGCCAGCGGCAATTCCAAAATCAACGCTGAGATCGCCCAGGTGGCCGATGGCCTTCTCCATGCTCACAGCGACAGCGACTGCATAGGCCTTTAGCTGGGGAATGGAGACAGCGCAGGGGACAGATTCGAGCACTAGCTCGGCAGTGCGCACATCCCAAGGGAGATTATTAATATAATAGCCTTCAAACCCCAATCTGCTCAGGGTTGCGGGGACTTGCCACTGTCCCAGGCTATCCTTTTGCACCAGCATGCGCAGATCGAATATATGGCCATTCAGGGCGGTGAAAACTAGAAAGGGCTGGAGAATATAATCCTCCTGGCCAGTGTATTTTTTCAACCACCCCAGCAATTCACCCGCCCGCGAGAAGGTCCTGAAATCATAATCTGACTGCAGGAAGACCCTGTACTCTGCCCCGGCCCGGGCCAGTTTGAGGACATTCCTGCCATTGCATCCATACACCGGTTTGACTATTACGGAGCCGGAGCCCAGCATCTCCCACAGTGATTTTTCGCTGTATGGCCGGGTGGGAATGAGCAGTGACCTTAATTTGCTGTTGGCCAGGATGGAGTGCGTAGTCAGTTTGTTAAACCGGGTGAGGATATTAAAAACCTTGCCGCGGCCAATGACCCTTTCCAGCCCCCTGACCAGAGCAGAGGACCGGGTGTACAGCTGATTGTACACGGCATCGGGAAAGGGCATTTCCCCCTGCCGCCAATGGCCTTTGCGCAAAAGCAAACCTGAAATAACGCCCCTTCCCCAATTGATTCCCCTCCTGGTGAAGAGAAGCAGGTCAAAAGGCAACTTATTCCTGACCGGGCTGTAGAGGTCAGGGATGATCTCTTTACACAGCACTCCCACCAATACATTTTCCATATTGGCAGAAACCTCCTGTGTACAGTATATTAGTCTACTTTATATCCGGTCCTTGCCCGCTGACATTTGGGCAAAGAGCTACAGTCCAAGGCACCATTAATAAGCCCGGTTTTGATGGCCCTGGGCCTTCCGCAATTGGTCGACCCTTTGGGGAAATGTTATAATGCTGAATAGGACAAGCTAGGAGGTGGAACTGATGAAGCTGGTATCATGGAATGTCAACGGGCTGCGGGCCTGCATTAACAAGGGTTTTCTCGACTTCTTCCGGGAAGCCGACAGTGATATCTTCTGTATACAAGAAATAAAACTCCAGGAGGGCCAGATAGACCTGGACCTGGAGGGCTACCGGCAGTATTGGAATTATGCGGCCAAGAAAGGATACTCAGGCACTGCCGTCTTTACCCGCCACACCCCCCTGTCAGTTCAATATGGCATTGGCAAGCAGGAACACGACCAGGAGGGGCGAGTGATAACCCTGGAATTTGAAGACTTTTTCCTGGTCAATGTTTACACTCCCAATTCTCAGCGCGGTTTGGCCCGGCTGGCTTACAGAATGGAATGGGAAGATGCCTTCAGGGACTATTTAAAGGAACTGGACTCCGGGAAACCCGTAATAATCTGCGGCGACCTCAATGTCGCCCACAAGGAAATAGATATAAAAAACCCTGCCTCCAACAGGAAAAGCGCAGGTTTTACCGATGAAGAGCGGGCTAAAATGACAGAACTGCTGGCCCAAGGCTTTACCGATACCTTCCGGCACTTCTACCCAGACAAGAAGGACGCTTACACCTGGTGGTCCTATTTCAGCAATGCCCGGGAACGCAACGTCGGCTGGCGCATCGACTATTTCCTGGTTTCCGACAGACTCCAGGATTCCCTGCACGATGCCGGCATCCTTGCAGATGTAATGGGCAGCGACCACTGCCCTGTGACCTTGGAACTGAAGAAATAGTTTCAGCCAGCAAAAGCTGGCTGTTTTCTTAGGGAATATAAAGAACCCGTAATAAAGCTTAAAGGGTTGAGAGCAAGGGGTTTGCAGTCCTTGCCTCGGAACCACAGGCTAAAGGCAACATAGATTTCCCCGACCGCCTTCTGGTGGGGGACCGCCCCCTTTGATGTCCACCTTAGGAAGCGCGGGGACGGTTCTGCTGCTTCCTTGGCCGCAAACTTATCTGCTGCCGGCAGACGGCCAGGGAAAGACCTGGATTGGCATTTTTCACCAAACGGCTGTATTTCCTGGGCAGACATGATAAAATATACTCATGTGTCTTGTCAACACCACTAGCCCCTTCGAGGTGACTTTCAGTGATGAAACGAACAAATGTCTGGTCTAAAGATTTTACCCTTATCACTATTGGCACTGTAATTTCCGCTATTGCAGGGCAAACCATTTCACTGCCTTTCAGCCTCATGGTCTTTGATCAGACCCAATCTGCATTTCTCTCGGCAATCATGTTTGTTAGCGGCATGCTGCCTAATTTTATCTTGCCTCTTTTCATTGCCCCCCTGATTGACCGGGGAAACAAAAAAAAGATTATCGTCACCCTGGACTATCTGACTGGAGCATTTTTTTTGCTAGTAGCATTGATTGTCTCAAAAACAGGGTTCAACTACCATCTGTTTGTTGCTTTCACCTTCATTGCAGGCATTATCGGAACCATCTATCAGCTGACATACATCGCCTGGTATCCGGACTTAATCCCCGTCGGCTTTGAACAACAAGGTTATGCCGTTTCTTCTTCTATTTATCCGACAGTGATAATGGTAATGAGCCCGGTAGCGGCATGGCTCTATAAAGTCATGCCCATGCACCTGCTCTTGATCATGATTGGTTTTCTAACATTTGTCGCCGCAACCTTTGAGCTGTTTATCAGCAATCAGGGCTTCCAAAAGAAAACCGGTGTCTTGCACTGGAAGGAGTACTTGGCAGACTGCAAAGCGGGATTGTCATACCTTCGTAAAGAAAAGGGATTGCAAAACATCTATTCATATATGGCCATCACCAACGGTGTGGCCACCGGCGTGCAGCTAATGGTCCAGGCCTACTTCCAATCGGTACAGTTTTTGACTGTGGCAATGCTGGCCTTCTTGCGCACAGCAGAGACCCTGGGACGGATGCTGGGCGGTCTTGTGCAATACAAAGTAAAAATCAAGCCGGAAAAACGCTTCGGCATCACGAAATTTGTCTATTTCACCTATGAGACTTTTGATATCCTCTTATTATACTTGCCCTACCCCCTGATGATTGTCAACAGATTTATCTGCGGCGTTCTGGGAATAACCTCCTACACTTTGCGGGAATCCAGCGTTCAGTCCTATCTTCCCCGGGACATGCGGGCAAAGGTAAATGCAATCTTTAACGTGGCTACCAGCTTTACGGTGATCATTTTCCAGCTTGGCGTAGGTTCCGTGGGAGATTTGCTGGGATACAGACGGACTGTAGTGCTGTTTACAGCAATTTCAATGGCGGCTATCATCGGGTTCATTGCAATTCCCTCTACCGTTAACCGCAAGGTATATGAGGCCACCAGGCAGATTGAAGATGTCGCTTAGCCGACCATCCCGCCTGCCAATACAGGCCATCCAATTGTAAAACGTAAAAATGAGCCCTGCGGCTCATTTTTGGATTACGCAGTATCATTTGCTGAGGCTTGCGATTTTGTCCTCGACTAAACGAATCAATTTTTCAACAGGCTCCAAGCCGTTATAGACGACATAGAAAACATATTTGTCCTTAAGAAGGATAAACTCATGTACATTTCCATGCTGATATATCCACAAATCCCCAGGGTAGGATTCTGATTTACGCAATTCAAACTTACTTGGAAGCATTCTGGCTAAAATGTCAGCCAATCCCGTTGTTCTGGCGCGGTAAGAGGAGAAGACCAGGGAAGTCCGAGAGACTGAGCCGCCCCCTGCCAACTGCCCGGCAAATTCAGCTGAATACCACTGCCAAGGCACTAAGAGGCTGCTGGAAGTAAAGCAGCCGTTGAATAGTTCAAAGTCATCAGGCTCGATAATAATATATTCAGTATGCGAAATTATATCTGACAGGCGCACCACCGGCAACTCCCCCTGGGGAAGAGGAGAACAGTGATCTGACCTAAACACGTTGACAGCATTGGCAGCAACAAGCACTAAGCCAAGTACCAAGACAAAAAGCGTTCCCCACCCTCTTGAAAAGACGTAATGGTAGGGCTTGTTGTGGGAAAAGGACGATCCTCGCCGCAACATTTTTCTTTTTCGCACTACCCTGCAAATGCCATTCCCGGCAATAATCATAAGACTTATTGCAGGCACCAGAGATAGAATGAAAAGATAATCAGCATACACCAGCAACCCGAGAGGGACATTCCCGTAAATAAACAGGGGTATCAGACAGAGTGCAAACATGGCCAATGCACTCAAGCCCAACATATAGTACGGGCGGAGAAGCAGATTGAGTGTAGGCGCCATTTCAACAGGATCAGTATGAATTTCCGGAACAGCGCCCGTTGCCGGGGCCCGAAAGATGTGAAGAGAGCTGCCGACGCTGGCTACATACTCCCATCCCGTCTGAGTGTACAGATCGATTCTTTCCTCGAACCCGTCCTTGCGGGAAAAGATGTCGCATCTGTAGCGAACAGTCTCAGGCTGTCCCTGAGTAAAATGCACAAATATCGCATCGGAACCAGAAAGATGCCATCCCTTAGCTGCCATATCACCTAACCAAGTCTCGGCTTCCTCAATTTCGTCAACATGGAACCACCAGATTCGGCGTTTTTTCTTAGCCATTGTCTCCCTCCTCGACAAGTGTTTTGCCGTCAGCCACCATGGCTTTTAGGCGCAGATACTCCTGACGCAGAGCTTCCCGACCTGCAGAAGTGAGCTTATAAATCTTCCTGCGCCCATCAGCCTCTTCTAGAGCAATCATCTTCTCTTTCTCCATCCTGCTTAAGATTCCATACAAAGTTCCCGGGCCCATGACAACCCGCCCCCGGGACAGTTCCTCGATTGCGCCCATGATGGCATACCCGTGCAGCGGCGTACATAAAGCCAGTAAGACATAGTACATAGCTTCGGTCATAGGGCCATTTTTACTGCTCAGGACAATCACCCCACATTACTATGTGTCACGATATATCGTGTGACATAATAATAGCATGGGTTGATACACCTGTCAACAATTTATTTTTTCTTCGGCATATGACAGGGTTGTCATATACGTAATCTCATGATAGTATTAGTACTGGGTGATGCCAATGCCGACGAAAACTTTCTTCAACCTCAGCGAACCCAAGAGGAAGCGGATATTCTCCGCCGCAGTTGAAGAATTTGCCTCCCGGCGCTTCAGCGAGGCCTCCATCAACCAGATTGTCAAAGAGGCCGGAATATCCCGAGGCAGCTTCTACCAATATTTCACCGGCAAGGAAGACCTCTACCTCTATGTACTTACCGAGATTGGCAAGGAGAAAATATCCGCAGCTGTGCCCCATCAGGTATCGGACAATGAGGATTTCTTCACCGCCTATTTGGCCATGATCAAAGATATCCTGGCCTGGGCCAGGGAACGCCCCTTATACACCAAAATATGGATGCTCATGGAATTCGACGACAGCGAATTCATCGCCAAGCTTACTGCCCAATTTCCAAATGCCTGGGGCAGGCTCCGAGAACTCATCGAGCGGGACAAAAAGCTGGGACGCATCCGTCCCGATGTCAACAGCGATATGGTCATTCAAATCCTATACAATCTAAACCTGCACTTTCAGAAAGCCATCATCCGCCGGGGGAATCTGGATGACTTGCTGCCCCAGGTGGAAGAGTTGGTGAAAATTCTACGAGGAGGGATTGCCATTGTTTAAGGTAAGGGGACTTAAGTTCAAGTACCCCCAAGACCAAGGATATCGAGACCCTGCACAGCGGCGAGACCACCCTGGAAGACATCTTCATCAAAGTGACGGGAGTGGCCCTCCATGGCTAGGCTGGGAATATTGGTCCGGGGCGAGCTGGACCGGCTGAAAAAGTACAACCTCTTCACCGCAACCACGGTGGTGCTCTTGCTGTGGGTGGGGATGACCTGGCTACTGGAAGCCGAGGAGGTTATCGCCTTTGTGCCCCTAATCCTGCTCATGGACAGCACTGCGATGACCGTTGCCCTGGTGGGAGCCACCCTCTTTTACGAAAAGAAGGAGCACACCATTAACTCCATCCTGGTCACCCCGGTCCGGGAAACTGAATATATCCTGGCCAAGATAATTGTCAGCATCATCAACTCCCTGCTAACCATCATAGCCCTCTGGGCTGCAGTGTATTTCCTCAAAGGGGTTACCTTTAACTTTGCCCTGGCGACAGCTGCCATCATAATAATTACAGTGTTTCATACCCTGCTGGCAATATGGCTTGCCTACTTCTCCAAAAACTTCACTTCACTGCTGGTCAACTTCATGCTCTATGTAATAATGCTGATGTTGCCCACCGTCTTGGCAGATTTGGGAGTCATAGGGGAAAAGGTCTCCCGGTTCTTCCTCATCCTGCCCCCCGACGCCGCCGGCACCATTCTCAAGGCCAGCTTTGCCACCGTGGACCTGTGGAAAATTATCTTCGGCATTGCCTACTTGGCTGCCCTTTCCCTGGCTCTCTATAAATACATCATTAAACCCCGCTTCAATGATTACGCCATGCGGGAAACGGGGGTGTAGTTATGCTCATTACCATGATTAAGCATGAATTTAAAAACCTGCTCCGGGAAAGAATGACCTTGCTCATGCTGCTCTATCCCTTGGCTATCGGCATCATCGGGAGGATTCTCTTGGACCGGGGGATCATCGGCGGTAACACCGTCGGCATAGCTGCTATGCTCTTTGCCCTCTTCTGCGGCTTTGCCTACGGGGCCATGGGCGGCTTCTCCCTCCTGGATGACCGGGACGACCAGGTCCTGGACTCCATCCAGATTTCCCCCATTTCAGTGCACTGGTACATCTGGTTCAAAATCTCCTTTGCCTTTGTCCTGGCCGTGATTGCCGGCTTCTTCATCATCTGGTTCAGCGGCGCCCTGGAAATCGGCAGCGGGGACACCTTGCTCCTGGCTACTCTTTCCGCCCTCCAGGTTCCCATTATTGCCTTCTTTTTTAATT
>JAAYHI010000021.1 GCA_012727415.1 Bacillota bacterium | reverse complement strand
TTGATGTAATGACACAGATGGAGGGAATGTCAGCATCTTTTGTGGCTGATATTGAAGTTGATCGGGCAAAACAGGCTTTGCTGAGAGCAGGTGTTGCCGAAAAGAATATCGTCGTCACAGATGACCCTGTCCAGGCGGATAAAGCTATAAAATCCGGATTGCACGTGGCTTCTACTAATGGTCTGTTGGCAGCAGATTTGGAGTCTATTGATGTAGTTACAGAATCCACAGGTATTCCTGAGGTTGGGGCAAATGTAGCCCTGAGGACTATTACTGCCGGTAAACACATCGTCATGATGAATGTGGAAACCGATGTCTGTATTGGGCCATTGCTCAAGCGAATGGCTGACAGCGCTAATGTTATTTACACCGGCGCATGCGGCGATGAGCCTGCCTGCACCATGGAGTTAATTGATTTTGCCCGCAGTCTCGGCCTGGAAGTAGTTGCCGCCGGGAAAGGCAAGAATACTCCCTGGCATCCAGATGCTAATCCTGAGACTGTATTCAACTACATGCCCAAGTTAAAGGGAAGGCCAGGGATCAATCCCCGCATGATCAGTGAATTTGTGGATGGTTCCAAGACGGCCATAGAGATGTCCGCCATCGCTAATGCGGCAGGACTTCTCCCGGAAGTCAGGGGCATGCATGGTCCTACTGCCACTCGTGATAATCTTCACAAGGTCTTCACCCATAAGGACAGGGGCGGCATATTAAGCGGCACCAACGTTATTGACTACTGCATTGGTGTTGCCCCAGGAGTATTCTGTGTGGTTACAGGGGATTATCCCACTGCCATCGATACCTTTGGCGGGATGTTTGGTGATGATCCTGTGTATGCCCTGTACAGGCCATACCATCTCACCTCATTAGAAACACCTCTAGCGGCAGCCAAGGCCGTACTGCTTGGCGAAGCAGCTATTGCCCCCCAGGATAAATTATTCTGCGAAGTAATATGCTGCACCAAAAAGGAACTTGTTCCCGGTGAGGTTATCGACGGAATTGGCGGCTTCTGTGTATACGGCAGCATGGATAAGGCTGATATTGCACGCAAAGAGGGCTTGCTTCCCTTGGCTTTAGCCCAAGGCAGCGTGGTAAAGAGAAAGGTAAAGAAGGGCGAATATCTGACTTACGATGATGTTGACCTTAATCCCGACTCGACAATAGTGCAATTGCGCAAGCTGCAAGACAAAATGATTTACGGCGGCTAAGTGGCTTTGCTTTTTACTGGGTCACCCAGAAATATAAAAAAATAAAACAGGAGGAAAGAAGATGCAACCTAAGATGATGAAAGCAGCTATGTACTATGGTATTGGTGACATTCGCATTGAAGAAATCCCCATGCCCGAATGTCCGGATGACGGCCTGATTATGAAGGTCCATTATGTTACCACTTGCGGCACCGATGTGAAAACCTATAAACGTGGACATGTTCTCCACAAGCCTGGTGAAAAGAGAGTCTTTGGCCATGAGGGCGCAGGGACAGTCTATCAGGTAGGGAAAAATGTTACCAAGTTTAAAGTTGGCGACCGCATTGTGGTTCATGACTCAGCTCCTTGTGGCAACTGCTACTGGTGCAAACGGGACCAGGCAAATGTGTGTGAAAATCTCCAGTTCTTTGGTGGAACCTGGACAGAGTACTTGGCAGTTCCTGCCCTGTTTGTCGAAAAGAGCACTTTCATAGTTCCCGATGATGTGCCCTTGGAAGTTGCGCCTGCAGTTGAGCCCATGGCCAGCGCTACTTTCTGCGCCGACCTGGCTGGAGTGCGCTTAGGTGATTATGTGGTGGTCAATGGCGCCGGCCCCCTGGGCTTAGGTATCATTGCATGCATTTCCCGGTTGGGTGGACGCGTAATCAGCTGCGACAAGAGTGCCCAGCGCCTGGAGTTAGCCAAAAAAATGGGTGCAGAATGGACAATCCAGATTACCGATGGCATCGACCAGGTAAAAGCAGTTCGTGACCTCACTCCCAATGGGCGTGGTTGCGATGTTGCCATCGAAGCCGTTGGCCTTCCCGAAGTTTGGGAGCTGACCATTCCTATGGTTCGCAAGGGTGGAATTATCGTCTTGTTCGGCGGCTGCAAAGCCGGAACTAAAATCAGCATTGACACCGCTCTTCTCCACTACCACCACTTGACTATCAAAGGCATTTTCCACACTACCCCCCGCCACGTCGAAATGTCTTACGATTTTATTCGCAGGGGAGTCCTTTCCAGGGACGTTCTGATTACAGGCGAGTATACCCTGGACAACTGCGTCCAGGCACTAGAGGATCACTATAATCAGGTTGGCATTAAGAATCTGATCAAAATTGCCGAATAGCAGGTAGGACAATGAAATACAGAGAAATACGCGAACAGGTTATCGAGGCTTCATTAAAAGCTCAGAAGTTGGGGTTAATCCGCGGTACGTCAGGCAATATTTCTGTTCGCTGTGAGGACAGCGGGTTAATAGCCATTAGTCCAACCAGTATTCCCTATGAAGATTTAACTCCTGAGCTGGTTCCCCTGGTGGATCTGGATGGAAACGTCGTTGACGGCACCACAAAGCCTTCCTCCGAGTGTCCCATGCATACTGCAGTTATGAGGAACAGGAAAGATGTCAATGCTGTGGTTCATACCCACTCGAAGTTTTCTACCATCCTGTCAATTATTGGCCAGGAACTTCCTTTAATTACTATTCCCCTGCTGGGATATGCTCCTACCCCTGCGCCGATAGTTCCTTTTGAAATCCCCGGTTCAGCTGCCTTGGCTGAGGCAGTGGTAAAGGGCCTTGGCGAAAAGGGTTCGGCAGTGCTCATGGAAAACCATGGCATGTTGGCTGTCGGGTCGACAATTGATAAAGCGATGACCTGCACAGAGTATATCGAGGAAGGTGCAGAAATAACTTTTTACTGCCGCCTTGCAGGAAAGGTTAAGGGCATCGATCCACAGGTCTTGGCAGAGATGATAGCTATTTTGAAGAGCGGGCGTGCCCTGTAAAAAGCAGTTTGTTGATAATAGGAGAAGGCCCCAACTTGCTGGTGTAAGCTGGGGCCTGTTTTTGAAAAAGGATAACTACCACGGTTGGACCGGAGAGAAAGGCAGGGTATTATGAAGTTCACATTTTTCACCCCAACATGCAATTTCGGCGCAGGCATATCGCAGCAGGCTGGAAAAATGCTGGCCTCCTGGGGCTGTAAGAGGGCCTTGTGCGTGTTTGACAAAGGCGTTAACGATGCCGGCATTGTCGCTCCAATCCTCAGGGCGCTTCGTGATTCTGGAATAGAGGTCGTTGAATTTGGGGATGTAATCGCCGATCCAACGATTGAAATAGTTGAAATGGCAGGAATTTGCGCCCAGAGGGAGAATGTTGACAGTATTGTCGCCATTGGGGGTGGCAGCTCAATAGATGCTGCCAAAGCTGCCAACGTATTCGCAACAAACCCGGGAGAGTTACGCGACTATTTTGGGCTGGGATTAGTCAAAAATGCCGGTTTACCCTTAATAGCCATTCCCACAACAGCTGGTACCGGCAGCGAGATGACATGTATTGCAGTTGTTACAGACGTGCAAAATAAGCGCAAGGTTGGCATGGCTGATCCGAAAATGGCACCGGCTTTGGCGCTGCTTGATCCGGTATTGTCACAGAGCTTGCCAAAGTCAGTCACTGCCGCAACAGGTATGGATGCTTTTGCCCATGCAGTTGAATCCATGACCCATGTAGCGGCAAACCCCATGGCAGACAGCCTGAATGTCGGCGCCATTAAATTAATTACGCAAAATCTGCAGACTTGTGTTGAAGATGGGCAGAATATTGAGGCCCGGTCTAACATGCTGCTGGCCGCCGCTATGGCGGGAATGGGATTTGGCAATACCGGTTGCCATTTGGGCCATGGATTTGCCCATGCTATGGGTTCGCTCTGGCATTTGCCCCATGGTACTGCTTGTGCATTGGCATTGCCCTATGCCGTTCTCCACTGCGGGTACATTATTCCTGGGCAAATTAGAGCGATTGCAGAAGCAATGGGGCTTTCCATGGCTGCAGATGCAACTCCCGGACAGCTGACCAATGAAGTCAGTGAAGCGATTTTTGCTTTTAGCAGAGCCATGGGCATTCCTACACTGCGGGAATTGGGAATAGAGCAAAAAGATCTTCCCAGGATAGTTGAGGCTTCAATGGCCGAGCCAGTTGTGCAGCTGTCGCCAGTTCCTCTCACTGAGGTGCAGTGTCGGGCTTATTATGCCGATATGTTCAGCAGATAAAAGACTTATGTGCCACCCCTGGCAGGGAGGAAAATATGGCCAATTACGTATTTTTCCATCAAACCGATGATGGCTGGCAAAATCTCGCCGTCGATGAGTTCTTGCTCCGCAATGTGGGGGAGGATGACATCATCCTTCACTTATATGTCAATGCTGCTTGTGTTGTCATTGGCAAGCATCAAAACCCCTGGCGTGAATGTAATCTGACCGCTATGGAAGCAGATGGGGTGAAGCTGGTGAGGCGCATCTCAGGGGGGGGCGCAGTCTTTCATGATTTGGGCAATGTGAACTTTTCATTTATTGCCCACAAGAAAAAGTATCACGTGCCCAGACAAATGGATGTAATTATCCGCACAGTGCAAGCTTTGGGAATTCCCGCTGAGTTCTCCGGCAGAAACGACATCCTGGTCCAGGGGAAAAAGTTTTCCGGCAATGCCTTCTGTGAGGTCAGGGAAGGCCGCCAGCATCATGGCACCTTGCTGGTAAATACAGACCTCTCCCGGCTTCTGAAGTACCTGAGCGTATCAGATAAAAAGATTCGCGCAAAAGGAGTTGCATCAGTCCAGGCCAGAGTGTGCAACCTGGCAGATTTTGCCCCGGGACTAAGCGTTGACAATGTTAAGCAGGCGCTTTGCGCTACTTTCGCTGAAGAATACGGCGATTACCAGATCCTTGAACTCTCTGAGGAAGCGCTCAAGGAGATTCAGGGGTTGTACAGCAAGCATTCCTCCTGGCAATGGCGGTTGGGACGGACACCCAGGTTTGACATGCTTCTGGAGGAGCGGTTTTCCTGGGGTGAGGTACAACTTCACCTGACTGTGAAAGACGGTGTAATTAACGAGGCAAAAGTTTATAGCGACTCTTTGGATGTATATTTGCCGCCGTTGATTGCTCAGGCTGTTAAGGGGGCTCCCTTGTCACCTCCGGAGCTAAGGAGCCGAGTCCAATCTGCAGCCGGGGCAAGGCTGGAGCTGATGGAAGTGGCAGATTGGCTGGGCAGCCAATCCCTTTAGGCTTGCGCATGTGTTTCGACTTTTACGGATATGTTACTTGTTAGTGGGAGGTTTACATGTGATAAAAGGAATTGCAGCATCTGACGGTATAGTGATTGGGAAAGCTTTTGTAGTGAAAGAATCTGTGCTTGAGTTGCCCAGATACGGTATATCCCCTGAAAACAGGGATTCGGAACTGGCCAGGCTTAAACAGGCAAGGAACAAGACCCAGGTTCAACTGGCTGGTATCCGGGAAAGCCTGGCTGCCAAGGCCGGAGAGAAAGAGGCCGCTATCTTTGATGCCCATCTCATGATCCTGGAAGACCCGATGCTCACGGAAGCAATTTCGGATAAGATTGTCCAGGGAAGCAACGCTGAGGCCGCGGTCTGCGACGCCTGTGAGGCCTATGCCTGCATGTTCGACGCTATGGAAGACGAATATATGCGGGGCAGGGCTGCAGATGTCCGGGATATCGGCAGGCGCTGGGTCAATAATCTCCTGGGAGTGGAGACCGAGACCCTGGCTGATATGCAGGAGGCTGCTGTGGTCTTTGCTCATGATTTGGCCCCTTCGGACACCGCTCAAATGGATAAAAACAAGGTCCTGGCCTTTGTCACCGAAATCGGGGGCAGGACTTCCCATAGCGCCATCATGGCCAGATCCCTGGAGATTCCCGCCGTAGTGGGAGCGGGGGAGTTGGGTGCTGTAAATTCCGGGGATACCGTCATCGTAGATGGCTGTAGCGGCGAGGTTTTCGTCAATCCTTCGCCGGCAGTATTGGCGGAATATCAGGCGAAAAAAGTGAAGTACGACCAGCGCAAGGCGCAACTCCAGGAACTCAAGGACTTGCCGGCCGCGGCCACCGATGGCACCACCTTTGAGCTGGCCGCCAACATCGGCACCCCCAAGGATGTGGAGGCAGCTTTGGCTTACGGCGCCGACGGTGTCGGCCTGTATCGCACTGAGTTTCTGTATATGGACCGCACCGACATGCCTTCGGAACAGGAACAGTATCATGCCTATCGCCAGGTTCTCGAGGCCTTTGGCGATGAGCCTGTGATTATCCGGACCCTGGACATCGGCGGCGACAAAGAGTTGCCCTACCTGAAGATGGACAAGGAACTCAACCCCTTCCTGGGCAAGAGGGCCATCCGCCTTTGCTTGGCCAACCCGGAGATGTTTAGGATCCAGCTGCGGGCAATTCTCCGGGCCGGAGTGGCAGGCAATCCCTGGATCATGCTGCCCATGGTTGCAGTCCCGGCTGAAGTGCGCCAGACCAAGGAGCTGCTCAGGCAAGTGGAGGCCGAACTGGAAGCTGAAGGGGCAGAGTTTACGCGGAATTATAAGCTGGGCATCATGATCGAAATTCCCTCCGCAGCTGTTCAGGCCGATCATTTTGCTCAAGAAGTGGACTTCTTCAGCATTGGCACAAATGACCTGATTCAGTATACTTGTGCTGTCGACCGCATGAATCAGAAGGTATCTTATTTATATGACCCCTTTAATCCAGCTGTACTCCGCCTCATTGCCCATGTAATCAGCTGCGGTCACAAATACGGCAAGTTCGTGGGCATGTGCGGCGAAATGGCTGGTGAGCCCCTGGCGGCTCCCCTGTTGATGGCTATGGGCCTGGATGAATTTAGCATGAGTGCCTCCAGCATTCCTAAAGTCAAGGCCGTTATCCGTTCCTTGGATATCGGGCGCTGCAGGGAGCTGTGGGAGCGGGCCCAGAAGTGCACTGACGGCAAAGAAATCAGGATTCTTCTGGAAGCAGAACTAAAGGATATATTATAAGGGAAGAAGGAGGAAGAGCAATGGCAGAAAAGAAGGTTGTTATAAAAAATAAGACAGGCCTTCATGCCCGTCCTGCGGCTCTATTTGTGCAAAAGGCCGGCCAATTTTCCAGTGATGTAAGCATAACCCTGGGGGACAAAGAGGTTAACGCCAAGAGCATAATGGGGGTTATGTCCCTGGGAGCTGGCCCGGGGAGCGAAATCTTAATCAAGGCCGAGGGAGAAGATGCCCAGCAGGCAGTAGATACTTTAGCAGAAATTATTGCTTCTTTTTCAGATTGATAAACCAGCCCGTCAGCGGGCTTTTTCTTGTGATATAATTAGGCCATCAAAGGAGTGATGGCAATGCATCAGCGCAGTTTGCGCCTGCTGGAATTTGAGAAAATAATCGACATGCTCCGGGAAAGATGCGCAACTCCCATGGGGGAGGATTTGGCTGCGGAAATCATACCCGCAACAGATTACCGCCAGGTCCTCGACCTGCAAGGGCAAACCTGCCAGGCTGCAGATGTGCTGAGCAAAGAAAGTCCGCCTCTTTCCGGATTGGAAGATATCAGCGATGAGATTAGTCGTGCAGGCAAGGGGGCAATTTTAGATCCCCGCAGCCTGTTTAAGGTTGCTTCTTTTTTGGAAGGGTCGGCATCCCTGCAGCGATTTATGAAAAAACATGCGGCAGAGGACAGCTGGTTATATCTTACGGCTTACGGATTGGTGGACTTGCCGCAGTTGTTGAAGGATTTGCGCCAGGCGGTGGACTGGGACGGGAATGTGCTGGACAGTGCCAGCCCTGAGCTCAGATCTCTGCGCAGGAAAATCGAAACCGCTGAAGCCAAGTTGCGGGCCCGGCTGGACGCCATGATAAAATCCCCGGCCATGCAGAAGTACCTTCAGGAGCCCCTTGTCACGCAACGGGAGGGGCGCTTTTGCCTGCCGGTGAAATCGGAATGCCGGGGACAGGTGCCCGGTGTCGTTCACGACCAGTCTGCCAGCGGTGCCACGCTGTTTATTGAGCCCCTCGCTGTTGTCGAGACCAGCAACGAAATCACCGGCCTCCGGCGCCAGGAAGAGGACGAGATTAAGCGGATCCTTCGGGATCTCTCGGGCCGAATTGGCGCCCACCATGAGGATCTTGCCATGGCCCTGGATGCTGCCGGAGAAATAGATTTTGCCTTTGCCAAGGCTAAACTGGGTTTGGCTCTGGACGGGACGGCGCCGGAAATTCGCCGGGATGGCCGCCTGGTTCTCAAAAATGCCCGCCATCCCCTTCTTTCAGTCCTGGAAGTGGTTCCTGTGACCATTGTGCTGGGTGATGACTATTCAGTATTGGTGATTACCGGCCCTAACACCGGCGGCAAGACAGTAACCCTAAAGACGGCAGGCCTTTTTTGCCTCATGGCCCAATGCGGGATGTGGCTGCCGGTGTCTTCCGGGAGCTGTGTGCCGGTATTTACGAATATTTTCGCCGACATCGGCGATGAACAAAGTATTGAGCAATCTCTGAGTACTTTTTCCTCCCATATGACCAATATCGTTGAGATACTGGAGCTGGCCGACAGCAACTCCCTTGTGCTGCTGGACGAATTGGGAGCAGGAACGGATCCCGCCGAAGGGGCTGCCCTGGCCACAGCTATATTGGGCAAACTGAAGTCCGCTGGCATCTCGGTGGTGGCTACCACCCATTACAGTGAACTCAAGGCTTATGCCTCTACTGAGCCCGGCGTGCAAAACGCCAGTGTGGAATTCGATGTCGAGACATTGCGCCCCACCTATCGCCTCATTATCGGGTCCCCGGGGAAGAGCAATGCCTTCGAAATCGCCTTGCGCCTGGGGCTTAATCCTGACGTGGTTAATAACGCCCGACAACTGCTGAAGACAGACACCCGCCGCACCGAGGACCTCATTGCCTCCCTGGAGGAAAAGCGCATTGAGGCGGAAAAGGCCCTGGCCCAGGCTAAAGCAGAGCGGGACCAGGCGGAGAAATTGCGCCTCCTCAGCGAGCAGCGCCTGCAGAAACTGGAGGAACAGCAAGGAAAGATTTTGGAACAGGCCAGGCAAAAAAGCAATGAGCTGCTGAGGAGTGCCCGCTTTGAGGCTGAGGCCTTGCTGGCAGAGCTCCGCCAGGCTCAGTCCCGGGCAGGAGACTTAAGCGAGTTATCCAGGAAGGTCAGAGAGAAGCTGAAGCCCATACCAGGCTCAACCCCGCCCCCAGAGGGGACGCCGCCGCAACCATCTCAGCTCTCGCCCGGGCAACCGGTGCGAGTGCTGTCCTTGAATAAATCCGGGACTATTGTCTCCTTACTCTCTGAAGAAGAGGCCGTCGTCCAGGTTGGGATAATGAAGGTCAATGTCAAGCTGGCGGATTTGCGCCTGGCCGCAGAAGAGTCTGTTGAGGGCAAAGGGCGGAACATCGTCAGGACTTCGGCGGCGACGATTTCCCCGGAAATAGATCTCCGAGGGCAGATGGTGGAAGAAGCTTGTATAAATCTGGAGAAGTATCTGGACTCTGCAGTGCTGGCGGGATTGGCCCAGGTCACTGTTATTCACGGCAAGGGGACCGGGGCCTTGGGCCGTGGACTTCAGGAGTATCTCAAGACCCATCCCGCAGTCTCTGGATACAGGTATGGTGCTGCCGGCGAAGGCGGCAGCGGAGTGACTGTCGTAGATTTAAAATGATGCTAAGGCTGTCGCAATACTTGCGACAGCCATTATTGTTTCAGGCTACTCATTTTGGGTCAGCCGCCAATACAATGTTAAGGAGAAATAACTAGTCTTCAGCAGGTTTTAAATGCCTGCAAATATTGGCAGTGTGAGCCTGGGAGTACATACAGGAAAACTCGTCCTAATGGTAGAATTGATTACAATAGGGGGGTATTATTATGTGGAGCTACTCTTTAGGGCGAAAGATCTATGAGGATGAGACTGTTCAGATATACAAGGGCAATTCGATTCTGGATCAGAAGCCTGTTTTGGTAAAGATTCTCAAGAATCAAGGAATGAATGTATTTGGGATTGCGCGGCTTATCCACGAGTATGAGCTGACTCGGGAGTTGAAGCTCCCTGGGATTGTTCCGCCACTGGCCTTAGAGCATTCCGGAAATTTTGCCCTGATTATGGAAGGCGTTGATGCTGTGCCCCTGCAGGAGTGGGTGGAGAAGAAAGGCCGGCTGGAAATATATACTTTTCTCGAGCTGGCCAGCAAACTGACAAAAATCCTCTGCGGCCTGCACCAGAAGGGGATAATTCTCAGGACATTGACCTGGGACAAGATTCTCATCCATCCCGGGACGGAATCAGTGTACCTCTTTAATATTGGCGATGCTGTATCTGACACCGGGGCAAGTACCCAGCCACCTGTTCCCTCTGGGGTCTGGGGATATTTGTCTCCAGAGCAATGTGGGGGCATTGCAGCAGACCACAGGAGTGATCTGTATTCTCTGGGGGTCGTTTTGTACCAGTTGCTGACCGGACAGCTGCCCTTGCAGGCAGAAAGTCCTGACCAATGGATTTATGCCCAGATGACTCAGATTCCCAGCCCGCCTCGGGAGCTGAACCCCGATATGCCCCAGCTGATTTCAGATATAGTTATGAAGCTGCTGGCCAAGCCAGTGGAGGAGAGATATCAGAGTGCCTGGGGCTTGGAGGCGGATCTGGCAAGGTGCAGTCGGGACCTGGCTCAGTTGGGCAAAGCGGAGTTCTCCATCGGGGTAGCGGATAAGTATGCCTGCTTTCATTTGCCCCGGCGGCTATATGGGCGGGAGGATGAAATCGCCTTGTTGCGGGCAGCTTACGAAAAGGCGTTGGCGGGAGCCACGCAAACTGTTCTCATTGGCGGTTTCGCCGGGGTTGGCAAGACAGCTTTGGTTACCAAGGGCTTTTGTCCCTTGATTGGGAACGAGGCATTCTTCATTGCCGGCAAATGCGACCAGTTAAAGAGAAATATTCCCTATGCCCCCTTGGCAACGGCTGTGGGAAGCTTGCTGAAAATGTTGTTGACGAGGAGTCCTGATGAGCTGGAGAGCTGGCGAAAAAAAATAATCAAAGCCCTTGGGCGCAACGGAGCAGTAATCGCCGGGATTGTCCCGGAACTGGAAAGCGTCATCGGGCGGCAGCCACCTGGAGACGTATTGCAGCCCAAGGAGGCAGAAAATCGTTTGTTTATGGTGTTCCGGGACTTTATCCGTGTCTTTGCCCGACCACTTCATCCCTTGGTGATCTTTGTGGATGACCTCCAGTGGGCTGATCCGGCAACCTTTAATCTGCTCCAGTACCTGGTGGGTGATGCCAGCCTCAGCAATTTGTTAGTCATCGGCGCATACAGGGATAATGAAATATCCCCAGACCATCCCTTGCAGAAATATGCTCCCTCGGTTCGCATCTCCCTGATGCCTTTAGGTCTGGAGCATACAGCCATGCTGGTAGAAGACGTGGTTGGCACCGACATCTCCTCGGCGGACCTGGCCCGCATTTTACATCATAAATCGGGAGGGAATCCATTCTTCCTGCACCAGCTCTTAAAGATGGTTTACCAACAAGGGAGCCTGTACTTCGATGCTGAGGCCGGAGCCTGGAAATGGGATCTCAGTGCCATCGGTGCTCTCAAACCCGGCGAGGATGTTCTGGAGCTTTTCCTGGATAAATTGGAATTGCTCCCTGGGGAGACCCGGGCAGTACTTGAGTGGGCAGCCTGTATCGGCAACACATTTACCCTGGAGTTATTAACTGCCGTCTGGGGGAGGGGAATTGAGGAAACAATTTCCTCGCTTATGCCGGCGGTTCTGGAGGGTCTGATCCTGGAGGAGAAGGGTACCGAAACGCAAGTATATGTCTTCCTGCATGACCGGGTGCAGCAGGCTGTCTACACTTCGCTTTCTGAGGCTGAGAAGAAGAGGAAGCATTTAGCCATTGGCCGTACCTTGCTGCACGGGGCAGGGGACATCCCGGGGGCAATTATTGCGGTTATGGACCATTACAACCGCTGTTTGGATATGGTTGACGGCGCAGATGAAAGAGGGCAACTGGCCCGGTATAACCTGCTGGCCGGGCGCAGGGCCAAGGCAACGGCGGCATTTGCTGCTGCCCTGGAGTACTTTCGTATGGGTCAATCCCTGCTCCCCCCCGCCGCCTGGGATACAGACTATCGGCTGACTCATGATCTATATCTGGAACTTGCTCAGGCACAACACCTGGTGGGTAATATGGAAGAGGCTGAGGAATTGTTTGCAACTGTTCTGGATCATACTCCTGATCTGCTGGAACGGGCGGATATATACGCCATCAAGGTGATATTATATGCTGGCGCGGGCAAATATGCAGAAGCAGTGCAGACAGGGATAAATGCCCTGGCAAAACTGGGCGTGAGGGTCCCGTTGCAGCCCTCCAGACTGGACTATGCCAGGGAGTTCTTACTTTCAAGATGGTATATGCTCAATAAGAAAATTGAAGATCTCAGGGATTTGCCCGAGCCAAGAAAACCTGTTTATGCTAAGGTTGCAGAGCTTTTTTCCCGTTTGTGCACGGTGACTTTGGCCTGGCATCCGGAATTGTACAGCTTTATTATCATCAAGGCGGGCAACCATTCCGTTCGGCACGGCAATACCGAAATGTGCTCAATGGGTTACTTGGGCTATGCTATCACAGCCGGGAGTGTACTGGGCAATTATGCTGCGGGGGAAAGATATGGCAGGGTGTGCCTGGACCTGTTGTCAAGGTACCCCCACAGCTCCTACCAGTGCCTGATAAACTTTGTCTACGGTTGCTTCATCGTCCATTGGACAAATTATGCGGCTTTGGCCCTGGAGTATTTCGAGAGGGCTATTACTTACTCCATGGCGGCCGGGAATATCATGGTAATGGGCTATGCCCATTGCATGGTTCTGGAAGTCAACTACTTGCTTGGAAGACCCCTGTCGGAGGTCGCCTCCATTTTGGAGGAAAAGAAGGATGCAGCCAAGGGCCTCAAACACGATAACCTGGACATCAACATCGGTATTTACTCTTACCTCCTGGCGGCCCTCCGCGGGCAGATTACTGTGGTTGAGGCAATTGAAAAGATGCATCGGGATGAACACAGGGAGCTGGTGACAAAAGACAAATGCGCCTTGGCCACATTGTACATTTTGGAAACGCAACTATTATACTTGGTTGGCAGGTACAAGGAAGCATTGGCTGTTGCCCGCAAGGTCGAATCCTTGGAGGACGCCATAATGGGTTTTTTGAATAGTGCCGAATACAATCTCTACTATTCTTTAGCTATTGCCGAAGCCCTTCAGGACTGTCCAGCTTCGCTCAAAGGGCGTTATCAGAGGCAATTGCAGAAGAACTTAGCCCAGATGAAAAAATGGGCAAAGTCTTGCCCGGAGAATTTTCAGCACAAGTACCTGCTGCTGGCTGCAGAGACCGCCCGCTTGAAAAAGCGCAAGGTTAAGGCCATGGCTCTTTTCCAGCAGGCTGTAGATTCAGCCCGGCAATCTGGCTACATGCAAAATGAGGCCCTGGCAAACTTAGTGGCGGGAAAATTCTATGCCCGGCAGGGCCTGGGGCAATTGGCCAGAACTCACCTCCTGGATGCATGTCAAGGCTTTACCCGTTGGGGATCGCCGGTTATTGTCCAGCGGATCTATCAGCAGTACTCCCATATCCTGGGGGCAGATGTGGATTGGGGTTTGGCAGAGATTTTAAAGGAAATATTCGAGGGAAGCCAGTTTAGCGCCCTGGCCCCCCAAGACCCTGGTCCTGACTTTGTGAGTCAGGTGGTGGAGCATGTGGCCAGGGAAACTGATGGCAAAAAGAAGCTCATTAACCTGTTAAGCCTTGTAGCTAAAGGAATCAATGCTGACCGGGGATATATCCTGTTTTTGAGAGACGACGGTCTTAATATTGAGGCGGCTTTGGCCCCGGGCAGAAACGATGTTGTTTTGAAATCAGTGGCCTTGGATCAAGTGAAGGATATAGCCAGGGCAGTGGTGCGCTATGTTGCCCGGACTTTAGAAACCGTGGTGGTAAACAGCGACAGCCCCGCTGAGATATTCGCCAACGACCCGTATATTGCTGTATCCGGCCCCTGCTCAATTGCTGCTACTCCCCTAATTATTAAGGGGATTCCTGTGGGCGTGCTCTACCTGGAGAACAGCCAGATGGCCGGGGTTTTTTCGACTGGGCCCCAGGAGATCCTGAAAATGCTGACCACGCAGATCGCGTGTACTACCGCACTGCGGGGGTCTATGGCGACTGAGGGAAAAGTCCCAGCGGATGCAAGCCTTTACATGGCGGATCCCCTTACTTCCAGGGAGACGGAGGTCCTGAACCTCATAGCCCAGGGCATGTCCAATAAGGAGATCGCAGCTGAATTAGGAATAACTATCAACACAGTCAAAGGATATATCAAGATTATCTATGACAAGCTGGGGGTGCACCGCCGAGTGCAGGCAGTGGATAAAGCCAGGGAGCTGAAAATAATATAAGTACCCCCCCAATCGGGGGGTTTTTCTATTGGCGGGATGTTGTAACCTGGATTGGGATTCCGTTGGGCTTATGGACAAGGATGCGGGATAAACTGTTGAAAAAAATCTCTTCCCGGCAGTGACAATTTTCTTGACATCTATTTTCGAAGTGGTAAACTGCAACTAGCAACAGGGCAGTGCTTATCATGAGCAGGGGGGTCTAATAATGAGAAAGTTAGTTTTAGCTGCTCTCGCTGTGCTTCTGCTTTTTCCATTGACTATCAGTGGCAGTGATGCCTACTTCTCTGATGCCACAAGCACTCCTGTAAATATTGCTGCCGACCCCGACAGTGCGTATTTCCTTCTGCTTATTTCTCCGGAAGGGGCCAGTGAATCTGACTATGCTTCTGTTGAAAGTACTGGCATCAACGAACTTTTTGAAAGTACAATTATATTATACAGGCCCGCAGCTCATGGACAGCCCCTTGCATTCAACCTGGGGACAATAACCAATAAAAGCAATTGGCCAATGGATGTTGAGGTGGTATTTGAGGGGAAATGGCCAAGCCAGGGTGCCAGCCAAAATACACCCAGGGCTTATACACTTAGCTTGGCCGGTAATGAGAGTACCCTGTTCAATATCACTTTTGACCGGAAAATTAATAATGGTACTCCCGATCAACCTAAAGGTGGAGGGGAGTATGGAGGTTCAATCTTGTTCACAGTTATATTTTACCCCCCGGGTGAACAAATTCAAAAGGAAATATCTTCGGACATCAGTGTCTTTCTCGTATGGCAGTAAACGAGTATTATTGCACGTGGTGTTGACTTGTAATCCGCTCAACCCTCTGACTGTGTCAGAGGGTTTTTTCCGCATAAGAGCCTGGAACTAATCCCGTACCCCCCTTTTGGGGGGTCCCCGCATCTGGAGATTGGTGTATATTTCTGTGGGGGCGCCTCGCCAATCTAATCAGAGAAGGGTGAAAAGGATGATCCGCGCCATTATTGTCATGGAAGAGGAGCAGATTCTGTCGGCTATTAAGGAAATGCTGAAGCAAACCGGCTTTATTTCTGTGGCAGGGGCATTCACTGACGGCGCAGTTGCCCTGGAGCAGGCAAGGGAATTACTGCCGCAGCTGGCCTTTATCGCTATTGAGCTGCCGGGGATGGATGGATTGGCTCTGGCAGAGAATTTGCGCCAGCAATTCCCGGATCTTCTGGTGGTTTTCATCACGGCCTATAGTGAGTATGCAGTACGAGCCTTCGACCTCAATGCTGTGGATTACTTGCTCAGGCCCGTTAACCCCAGGCGTTTTCAGGTGATGATTGAGCGCATTGCCAATACTGACCTTGGCCAGGGAATTAATGCTAAGGAAACCCTGGAGATTGAATGCTTCGGTGGCTTGGCGGTCAGGATAGGTGGCAAGCCGGTTAAGTGGGGGCGGGCCAAGGCTGAGGAATTGTTTTGCTACCTGCTGGTGAACCAAGGGAGCGGGGTGCACAAAGAGACTATTCTCGAGAACCTGTGGCCGGGATATGATCCTCACAGGGCGTTGCCCATACTGCACACCTCGGCAAGCAAGCTGCGCAACATCTTCGCGCCTCTGGAGGGGAATATAAGGCTTGAATACGCAGACAGCAGATATTGTCTGACCATCGCTGAAAGCAAATGTGACTATTTCTTCGTAGAAGATGTCCTGAGCAAGTGTGCTGCAGCCGATGTCATTAATTATGGGGCGGTTGAAAAGGCATGTCAGTTGCTCTGCAGGGGATTCCTTAAAGACCGGGGTTATCTCTGGGCTATGGAAAAAGAAGAGGAAATGCGCGCCGGGTTGTGCGTTATTCTCCAAAGCCATGTGGAGAAGTGCCTTGCAAAAAGGAACATGGAGGGAATGGTCCAACCGCTAAAGCTGTTTTTGAACCTGGTGCCTTACGATGAGGAGGGGAATAATCTGCTTTTGGAGTACTATGCCAGGTTGAACAACGGGGCCGGGTTGATAGAGCACTACCGCTGGTTGGTTAAAGTGCTGCGGGAGGAATATGACATGGAACCGGCAATATCTACGCGGAAGTTGTACCAGGAACTGTATGAGGAAAAATACGGGTAAGGGAAAAAAGCTAAAGGAGCCGAAAGGCGTATTTTTTGTAAGGATTTTGTTAGAATTCGCTTGTAAAATAACAGTCATGGCCAAGCTGAATATAATTCAGCTGCCAAAAACACTCTGGGGGGAAATGTAAGGATGAAAAAGAATGTTGTCGTGAGTATGTTGATTATTGCTTTGGCAGCAGCGTTGCTTGGGGGAGCAACCTTCGCATGGTTTACCGACAGTAAACAAGTCAAGGCTACCTTTACTACAGGGACCATTATTCTGGGGGAGAATATCGCCACTCCACTTAGCATCTCCAATATGGCTCCCAACGATAGAACTGATCCCTGGAAGATCACCATTGCAAATGAAGGGACCCTTGACCTGTACTATCGTCTGTGCTTTAGCGGCAGTGGCGATTTGGCGGAAGTGTTGCATGTCATTATTGATGGCGAAGATAAGGGAACTTTACAGGAAATTATCACCGCTGGCCATATTTTTGATGAGGCTACCATGCGCATTAACGCTGGCGCAGAGAACCATACCTTAACCATTACCTTCCATCTGCCGGCGGAAACAGGCAATGATTACCAAAACAGCACATTTGAAGGTTGTTTGACTGTAGAAGCTACCCAGGCCAAGAATCAGCAAGCAGGTTATATTAACTGGGGCAATAATTAATCCCATGGATTATCTGTAATGGCATCGGCAAACAGGAATGCAATTAAACCTGTTCAAACAATAGCAAAGCTGATTGGCAATCTAATT
>JAAYHI010000020.1 GCA_012727415.1 Bacillota bacterium | reverse complement strand
GCCGGCAGGATAATGTTTGTCATCAGCTCTGCCCATCCCGACTGGCAGAAAAACCAACGTATCGCCAATGACCTGCACAATATTATAGAAGAAAAATATCCCGGCTTGTCCAGGGGAATAGTACTGCGGCTTGATTCGGCATTTCATCAGGATCTGCATCCCGGGGCAATTTTGGTGGAGATAGGAGGCCACTGGAATACTCTGGAGGAGGCCATTTATGGCGCTGAACTCTTCGCCGATGTCTTGATAGAATATTATGGAGGTGCCCGGTGAAGGTCAAGGAAAACAACCTCTACTTTGTCGCTGTATTGTTTTTTCTCGCTGTGGTGCTGGGAGGGCTGAGCATTGTCGATGCAGGCCTCAACCGCTTAATTGCGCCGGAGGAGCCCTTTATCTCGGTGGCGGTGCAATATGACCATGGAATAAAGCTGAAAATTCCCGGCAAACAGCTTCACCTGCCCTGTTTAGACCTGTGTTCAGTTGAGATGGGGGATAATTGCTGGCACTTTGCCAGAGGAGAGGTGAGGCTGGGATTGCCCCGCTTTATTACCCTTGGCAGTATAGAAAGACTAAGATCTTTGTTGGATGTTGACAAATCGGAGCCCTAGTGGTATTTTTTTTATGAGGAATTAGCACTCGCCATAATAGAGTGCTAACAAGAAGGGAGGGTAAGAAGTGGATAAGCGAAAACGCCTGATACTGCATGCCATCATTCAGGACTATATTACTTCCGCTGAACCCGTTGGTTCCAGATCTCTGGTCAAGCGCCACCAGATCGACCTCAGTCCGGCGACCATTCGCAACGAAATGGCCGATCTCGAAGAGATGGGCTATTTAAAGCAGCCCCACACCTCTGCGGGCAGGATTCCCTCGCCCAAGGGATATAGATTTTATGTCAATTCGATTCTGGGAGACCCCAGCCCGGCTCCTGAGGATTTGGCCAGAGTGGAAGAGCTCATTTCCGCCGCAGGCATTTCTCTGTCCAACAACCCTCGCCAGCTGGCAAGGCTAATGGCCTCAGTAACCAATTATCTGTCTTTAATCGCCGAGCCATCCGATACTATCCAGGAAATAAGGCATATTAACATTATTCCCCTGTCTGCGGCCAGTGCAATATGCCTGGTGGTTCTCAGTGACGGCTCTGTCCGGCACCATTCCCTGAGCATTCCCGAGGGGGTCACCCCCCGGGAGATTAAAGCTTTGTCGGATTTTATCGACAACAGGCTTCAGGGTGTTCAGCTTCAGCACCTTGATTCCAGGCTTCTGCACAGCCTCAAAACTGAATTCGCAGGCAACCTCAGATTAATCGACGATATTTTTTTCTTGTTCCAGCATGCCCTGGCCGCTGCCGGCCAGGAGCTGGTGATGGACGGTGCTACTAACCTTCTCAAGGAGCCTGAGTTCAAGAATGTTGAGAAGGTCAGAGAGCTGTTCCGCACTTTGGAACAGGATGAGCAAATCCTGAAATTGCTGGTTTCCGGTTCAAGCCACCTGGAGGACCTGGATATCAAAATCGGCCCGGAGATGGGCCTGGAGAGTTTTACCGATTGCAGTTTGGTGGTGGCAACCTTTACCTTGCGGGATCGCAAGATTACTTTGGGTATTCTCGGCCCTGCCAGAATGCATTACGCGAAAACCATTGGCTTTATACGCTGGTTACGCGAATATTTCAGTAGCGGAGGTAGTTAGGATTGACTGCAAAAAAAGACCTGGCTCCAAAAGAATGTGCAGAATGCGTAGAGCAATCTGTTAATGACGAAAATAACCTTGAGCTGGAAAAAGTAAAAACTGAGTTGGAAACCTTGCAGGCAAACTACATCAGGTTGGCCGCAGATTTTGACAACTATCGCAAGCGCACCCAGCGCCAGACTCAGGAAGTTGTTGCCCGGGCAAATGAGGAATTATTTTGTCAGCTCTTGCCTGTTCTGGACAACTTCAGCATTGCCCTGGAGTCTTTAACTGACGAGTCGGTGCTCAAGGGTATGACTATGATATATGATCAGCTGATGGGAGTTTTAGAGGCGGAGGGAGTAAAGGTCATAGAGGCCACAGGCTGCACCTTTGACCCAATGGTGCATGAGGCAGTTGGTTTCGACCACTGTCCTGATCTCCCTGAAAACGCCATTATTGAGGAGCTGCGCAAAGGTTATACCTTGGGGGGAAAGGTCATTCGCCCTGCAGCAGTAAAGGTAAATATTAAGAAGGAGGATGCAGATTAATGGGAAAAGTAATAGGAATTGACTTAGG
>JAAYHI010000019.1 GCA_012727415.1 Bacillota bacterium | reverse complement strand
TAAAGACAGCTTCTTTGACAGCAAAAAGGGCCGCCAGCCGGGACGCCCTCCTGGCCCCTGGGGGCAATTGGGCAAGTTCCCGGGGAGTAAAAAGCCGCTGGCCCAGCCTGGGGTTAAGGTCCACTGCCTCCCCCACCCGGGCAATCTCGATGCTGTCAATGCCGACACCTATTATCATCGCACTTCCCCTGCCTGAATTTAACATTCTATTAATGTCAGTATACCTCAATACTCCTGGATATAAAAGAACCGGCTCAGTATTGGGCCGGTTACTTGCCTCTGCCGGGGCCCTTCTTCGCTCCCGAATTCCCGTTGAGATTGTCGAGGTACTCCTTTATCCCGATATTGGGGCGCTTGCTTTTAAGGATTTCTTCGGCCTGTTCCAGGGAATAGCCCCGGGCCAGGATATACAAGACTGCTCCTTTTGGCACCTTCTTTGCCGCAGCCAGCTTCGCCACTTCAGCCTTGCCGGCATGCTCCTCCCCGCGGGCAACCAGCTCTCGCAACCATTGCCGCCGCTGGGCAAAGGCGTTGGCATCTATGCCGCCTTTGTCGGCAATGGCGTCAACGCTGTCGGTCTTGAGACTTTTAATGAGCTTCTGCAGCTTGCCGCACCCCAGATCTTCCAGGACCAGCAGGGACATAAGGTCATCGGCAGCAATCCCCTTGCGCAGATTGCTGGACAATTGCCCGGCGGGGTGGTCAAACTCCGCCGCCAGGAATTCCGGCAGCCAATCGGGATAGGATAACCGGGGCTCCTCGCTTAGAGGAGGTTTTTTGTGCTGTTTAAGGAACTGCCCCGGCGACTGGCCTGACTGGCGCAAAGCAGCAAACAGATCGGCAGGGGAACATTTTTCCGCCATTGCCGTGGCTAAGAGCTGTTCAATCTCCTCGCCGGTCATGTCATAGGCCAGCATCTCTTCCACCAGGCTGCCCTTGACCAGGTATTTCTCCACAAGGGCCTGGACAATTGGGTTATCATGCCAAGGGGCAATATCAATGGTCTCTTCCAGCTCTGCCTCCAGTTCCTCCAGGGGAATGGATGCAAGCTCAGTTTTCCCGCCCTTGCGCTTGAGATAGTCCCTCAGGGGGGACTGCTTATCAGCCTTATATTCTTTGGGGCTTAAGCGCACCACATGAATCCTGACTGCAATCCCGTGGCCTTCAAAGGCACCCATCAGACGGTCATTGTCAATGGGAGCCTGAGAATCGGCAGTGACAAAAATGGCTTGCTCGTCCTCCGCCAGTCCCCTTTCGATACAGCCTTCAAAGATCGCCGCCATTGCCGCATATACATCTTCCGGCATTTCCAGGCTGGCCAGCAGCTCGGTTCCCTCGGGGTCAAAGGCCTTCCATTCTTTCAGCAAGTAATCCTCGGTATAGACCAGCTCCAGGCTGGGGTTGATGTCAATAGCGAGACGGTATTGGCTGGCCTCTGCCCGGGGAAAAGAGATGAGGGTGGATGTTGCCAGCACAGCAACGGCAGCCGCTGCAGCTATTACCGCCACCCACTTGCGGCGGGGGGAAGGAGTCAGAGGGACAAAGCTGCCTAAATCCTTGCCGGCAGGAGGCCTGCCCCGGCGCATAATAATCTCGCCCTGCTGGCTGAGAATATAATAGCGATCAGACTCAATGCGGCAAATTACCCCGGATTTACTCATCACAACCCCCCCCTTATTCCAAGATATGAAGCAATAAACGGAAAATCTTGTTCCCTTGCCGCCACCAGCAGCAAAGCAATGAGATAGCGGCGGCGCTTGCCTAAACTTTTCTGGCTTTCGCCAGTAAGCCGGGCTATTTGTTCCAGGGGCAGGCGCCCCCGGGACAGAATCTTAGCCATCAGTTCAGGCCTGGAGGCAACGAGCTTTGCCACCCGGAAAAACCTGTCCCTGACCCCTTGCTGCCTGGGGGATTCCCGGGCGAGATCAGCAAAGTTGATGCCATACTGCTCCAGAAGAGCAGAGTATTCTTCCAGCTCCGCTGCCCGTTCCAGGCGCAGATATTCTTCCACCCAGGAAACTTGCGCCGCCGAGGGGAAGATGTCCTCAACTACTACCTCCCGTTCTGAAAACCGTTGCCTGCTGCGCTGGTAATCAATCAGGCGGCGTTTTATTACCACTGAGGCAAAAGTCGTGAATTTTGCCCCCTTGTCCGGTCGAAAATCATCGATTGCACTGTTAAGGGCCATCATGGCTATACTCAATTCCTCATCCCGCCCCCACTCTAAAAGGCGGCGGCAATGGGCGCAAGCCACTTTGCGGGCAAAGGCCTTGTGCTCTTCAAGAAACTTATTGCGGCTCGACTCATCTTCCCTTGCCGACAAGTAATCCATGGGGCCCTGTCCCCCTTTACTGTATATTCGATATTTCTGGCGCCCAAAAAGGGTTAAAAGCGGAGGCTGCCAAAATATTCTTTCCCGTTTATTGACTGTAATTCTCCCTCATCACTATTCCGGCCTTTCTCTAACAATTCAATAACAGTGCCGCTAATCCCTGCCTGCTCTTTCTTTATTACCCCCAGCCGGCATGCTATAATAGAAAAAAATGCTGGCGGTGAAAATTGTGCTGGATAATGACATGGGCATCCCCTTATATATGCAGCTTTACGATAAACTGAAGATGAAGATAACCGGGGGCATTTGGCCGGAAGGCTTCCTTATCCCTTCTGAAACCAGCCTGATGAAGCAGTACGGCGTCGGCAGGGAGACGGTGCGCAGGGCAGTGCTGCGCCTGGT
>JAAYHI010000018.1 GCA_012727415.1 Bacillota bacterium | reverse complement strand
TGATATCGGGCATTTCAGGCAACTTTTCCAAGCAGTTTTCGGCAGAGAGATGGATGCCCAAATGTTTCAGTGGAAGTATATTGACAATCCCTGCCAGACAGATAAGGAAAGCTACAATATCATTGTGGCGAAGGATGGAGATCGCCTGGTGGGTGCCAGGCCAGCTTTAGTAATGAACATATTCTATAAAGGAAAGCTGTACCAGGCTGCTCAGCCCTGTGATACTATGTTGCTTCCTGATTATCGGGGAAAAAGATTGTTTTCCGGAATGATAGAGTACGCTCTGAAATATCTCAGGGAACAAGGAATGGAATATTTTTTTAACTTTCCAAACACAAACTCCTATCCAGGCAATATTCGCAATGGATGGTCAAGTAATGGTGCTGTTATGGCGGGAATAAAAGTCTTTTCCCTAAAAAGTACAGTTGTATCTAGGCTCGGGAGGGGGAGATTTGTATATTCTTACACACCGGACAGCTCTCCGGCCAAGGATTTTGATCTTTCAGTTTCGGCACCGCCTGGGGCGGAAGAATTGTTTCAGGACACCTTTAAAGACAGCAACTGCATCGCCCAGTATCGCAGCGAGCAATGGCTGAATTGGCGGTTTCAGCAGAACCCTAATAATAAAATATACCGTTTTCTGGCAATGAAGTCCTCTGATCAATTAGTTGGGTATGCAGTTTTGGCTCTAACTGCTTCCGGAGGGGGCGAAATTGTAGATTATTTAGTGCGGGGGCATGACCCGGAGCTCTTTTCTAAGCTGCTAAAGGGCTGTATACAATGGTTTCGATCCCAGAAGGTCAGGCAGATAAAGACATGGTATGCCCATCCACTGCACCGGAGAATACTAAATTCCCACCTTTTTATTCCGAGAAAGCTGAAAATATATCATGTTTACAGGGGCTTTGAAGACACAGACGCCCTTTGGTATATCAATATGGGAGATACTGATACACAGTAAGCTCGATAATTCTTTTCTCCCTAACCCTGGGTCATTTAAAGAAGGGGACGGGGTTTTTGCTCTGAGTGAACCTCCATGATACAATATACAAGGGAGTGTTGTTAATGCGTTTAACCCAAAGAGAAGTTGAGGCAATAAAAGAGGTAATTGGGGCCCGAGACGACAAAGCCCGGGTTTATCTCTTTGGCTCCCGGGTTAATGATGAACTTACAGGCGGCGACATTGACCTCTTGGTTATCAGCCAGGTGCTGACCCGGGATGATATATGGAAGTTAAAGTACGCCCTTTGGGAGCGCATTGGCGAACAAAGAATAGATATTATCGTGGCAAAGGATTCTTCCCACCCTATTGTCAGCATTGCATTAAAGGAGGGTGTGCTGCTGTGAGCAAATATCTGCAGGAATTGCTGGAGATGGAGCTGAAACAGCTCCGGGAAGCAGGGGAGATATTGGAGTACTCCTATAATGTATGCAGTAAGATTGGCCTCAAGGAGGGCTATACTTATGAGGAGCTGGACAAATTTGAGGCCCTGACCGGCCGTTTTGCCAGGACCAGCGATATCCTCATTCAAAAGATCTTCCGCACCCTGGACAATATGGAGTTGGAGATGCCTGGCACTGCCATTGACAGGATTAACAGGGCGGAACGGCGAGGCCTTATTTCGGCAGAGACCTTTAAGGAAATCCGTTATTTGCGCAACGACATTGCCCATGAATATGTTTTGGATACCGTGGATGAAATCTATAGGAAGACTTTGGAGCTGACTCCATACCTTCTGGAAACAGTGAAAAAGGTACTGCGCCTTTATTCTGATAACGGGCGGTAAAAATAAGAGGGTGCCGGGCAAATAACCCAGCACCCTCTTTTGTCCCAGGAGGGAGCTACCAGCCTTCCCCTTCTTTATGGCTTCCCAGGAGTGTGCCGGCGAAAAAGGCAATTACCGGCAGGGCAACAAACAGCACTTTGGCTGTAGTGCCCATTCCCTTTCTGCCGAGGGGCATCATCCCTTTGAGATTTGGTATCTTCAAATTTAATCCCTCCTCTGGTTAGTATTAGACTCATTACCTGACATGATACTTGGAAATCCGTGCACAATTTATTGGGCCAATGTTATCTTTAGGCGAGAACTCTTGCATTCAGGCAGAGGTATGGGGTAGAATAAGGGCAAGTTAATATTTTTCCATGAAGGGGAAGAGTAACAAGATACTCCTGTGCAGAGAGCTGGCGGCAGGTGAAAGCCAGTCGGGGGATTTTGTGAATTCCGCCCTGGAGGAGTCCGGCGATGAGTCGGACCCGGGCGCAGGGTTAAGGCGCGAATAAGAGAACCGATTTGCGGTTAATTTGGGTGGTACCGCGGGCATTGAGCTCGTCCCTTACGGGGGCGGGCTTTTAATTTTATGGAGGTGTTATTATGCTGGATATCAAGTTTATTGTAGACAATCCCGATGTCGTCAAAAAGGCTGCCAGGGACAAGAATATGGAGGTGGACGTTGACAGGCTACTGGCCGTCTACCAGGAGGTAAAAGCTCTCACTTCCCAGGCCGACACTTTGCGGGGAGAGCGCAACAGCCTTTCCCGGGAAATACCCAAGCTAAATGGGGAAGCAAAACAAGAGGGGATTCTCCGGGTTCGGGATTTAAAAGATAAAATCAATGAAATCGAAGGCCGGCTGGCAGCGGTGAAGGAAGAATTTGATGAATTGATGCTGCTGGTTCCCAGTGTTCCCTTGCCGGAAGTGCCCGTGGGCAAAGATGAAGCCGATAATGTGGAACTGCGCCGGGTTGGAGATGTCCCGAAGTTTTCTTTCCCCTTTAAAGACCATCTGGAGTTGGCCGAAGCTCTGGATATAGTCGATGTCCCCCGGGCAGTAGAAATAGCCGGCAGCCGTTCTTATATCCTGAAAAATTCCGGGGCGCTGCTGGAGATGGCTGTTACCCGGTTTGTCATCGACAAGCTCATGGCCAGGGGATATACCCTGCTGACTGTGCCGGTGCTGGTCCGGGAACGGGCGATGATGGGGACGGGCTACTTTCCCCTGGGCCGTGACCAGGCCTACGCCGTTCCCGAGGATGAGCTGTACCTGGTGGGGACTTCCGAGGTAGCCATGGTATCTTTTCACATGGATGAAATCTTATCCTACCGGGATCTGCCTTTGCGCTACACTGCCCTTTCTACCTGCTTCCGGCGGGAGGCAGGCACCTATGGAAAGGACACCCGTGGTCTCTATCGGGTGCACCAGTTTCAGAAAGTAGAACAGGTAATCTTTTGCCCTGCCGATGCTGAAATTGCCGCTGCCCTCCATGAGGAACTGCTTGCCAATGTGGAAGAAATCCTGCAGGAGCTGGAACTCCCTTACAGGGTAGCCCTTGCCTGCACCGGCGAGATCGGCGCGGGACAGGTTCTTAAGCATGAAGTGGAGACCTGGATGCCCAGTCGTGGAGCCTATTGCGAGACCCATTCCTGTTCGACTTTGAACGATTATCAGAGCAGAAGGCTCAACATTAAATACAGGGACAGCGACGGCAAGTCTAAGTTCTGCTATACTTTGAACAATACCGGCATTGCCTCTCCACGCATCCTCATCCCCCTGCTGGAGAACCATCAGCAGGAAGATGGCAGTGTCAACATTCCCAAAGTCCTGTGGCCCTATATGAACGGCATGAAGAAGCTGACGCCGCAACCATAGTGCGTAAGGCAGTAAGGGGCTTGCCCAGGGCATACAAAAAGCGGGGTTTTGCCCCGCTTGTGCTTTTTCCTGGTAACAGGAGAGAGTGACAAGCCTGTCCGGGATGGGATAATATTTCTTTTAGATTCAGGCCTTACAATCATTGACAAAAGGATGATGAATGTGGATGTATTAATCAGTGGTATCGCATCTATTACCTGGCAGCAGGGAATCATGATGGTGCTGGGAGGGCTGCTCATCTACCTGGCAATAAAGAAGGATATGGAACCCTCACTATTGCTGCCGATGGGCTTCGGAGCTATTCTGGTTAACCTGCCCCTCTCCGGCGTGCTCAATCAGGTGATGCCTGGAATTGGGGAGACCACCGGTATTATTTCCTGGATGTATGAAATCGGAATTGAAGCCGCTGAAGCACTGCCTCTCTTCCTCTTTATCGGTATTGGCGCGATGATTGATTTTGGCCCCTTGCTGTCTAATCCCCGGATGTTGCTCTTCGGTGCGGCGGCGCAATTTGGTATCTTCCTTACTTTTTCTCTGGCTTCATTGCTGGGCTTTGAACTGAAGGATGCAGCTTCTATTGCCATTATCGGTGCCGCTGACGGGCCGACGTCAATCCTGGTGTCTAACATCTTTAAGAGCAATTATATCTCGGCTATTGCCGTGGCGGCATATTCATATATGGCCTTAGTCCCCATAATCCAGCCCTTTGCCATTAAAATGGTTACCACCAAGAAGGAAAGGGCCATGGAGATGGAGTACAATCCAAAGAGTGTCTCCCGGACAACGCGGATCTTGTTCCCGATTATCGTCACCATTGTTGCAGGTCTGGCGGCCCCAGGTTCTATATCCCTGGTTGGATTCTTGATGTTTGGTAATCTCATCCGGGAGTGCGGCAAACTGGACAGCCTGAGTAAGACAGCCCAGAACGTGCTGGCCAACCTGGTCACCCTTTTCCTGGGCATTACTATTGCCTTTAGGATGCAGGCCGCTGAGTTCCTCACTTTTGAAACCCTGCTCATTATGTTACTTGGTCTTTTTGCCTTTGTCTTTGACAGTATAAGTGGCGTCATGTTCGCTAAAATCCTCAATCTCTTCCTGAAAAACAAGATTAATCCCATGGTTGGAGCCGCCGGGATTTCCGCATTCCCTATGTCCGCCCGGGTGGTGCAGAAGATGGGCCTGGAAGCCAACGACCAGAACCATCTCTTGATGCATGCTGCAGGGGCCAATGTCGCCGGGCAGATTGCCTCTGTAGTTGCCGGTGGTGTTATCCTGAGATTGGTGCCGCTTTTATTCTAGCGAGAAGGATGGAGATAATAATATGTTTACTGACTACAGTTGGGAAATAGCCTATTCGAATTTTCTCAGTTCCCTGAAAGTAATGGGGCTGGGAATGCTCAGCATCTTCCTGGCAATCGTGATTATTTATGGCGCAGTGAGCCTGTTGGCTGTCCTTTTCAAAGAATAGTGATGTGGCACTGGGAATTCCCAGTGCCACATTTTATACTTCGCTTTTGATGTAGGCCAGGGCCAGGTTGGCTGTTGCAATGATGCTGTCTTTGTGGGTGCGCTCGAAAGAGTGGGAAGCGTCTACTCCGGGGCCGATGAGGCCTGCAACTATATCATGGCCTGCCCGCAAGGAGGCCGAGGCGTCGGAACCATAGAAGGGATAAATGTCCACCCGATAGGGAATGTTATTGTCCTTGCACAGGGCGACGAGCCTTTCCTTCAGCGACCAGCTGTAGGGGCCGGTGGAATCTTTGGCGCAGATGGAGACGCTGAATTCGTCGGATTGCTGGCCCTCGCCAGGGGCGCCCATGTCAATGCAGAGCATTTCCTTAACCCCGGCGGGGATGCCTGCACTGGCGCCATGGCCTACTTCTTCAAAGTTGCTGAAGAAAAAGTGAGTGGTGCAGGGAAGCTCCAGACTATCTTGCTGAATGGCCTTGAGCACTCCCAGAATTACAGCCACCCCCGCCTTATCGTCCAGGTGACGGGACTTGATGAAACCGGATTCAGTTGCAACGGTGCGGGGGTCAAAGGCGACGAAATCCCCCACTTCAATGCCCAGCTTGCGGGTGTCCTCATCGGAATCGACCTTTTCATCCAGCCGCACCTGCATGGTACTGGCCTTGCGTTCACTGGTGGCGGTTTCGTCGCCGTGGACATGGGCAGAAGCTTTGTTGAGCAGAAGGGTACCGGTGTATTCCTTGCCGGAAGAAGTGATGACGGTGCAGTTTTCCCCTTCGACATTGGCCCAGCCCAGGCCGCCGATATTAGTCAGCTGCAACATGCCGTTGCTCTTGATTTCTTTGACCATGGCCCCCAATGTATCAATATGGGCGCTAATCAGGCGCTGGTTTTCAGTATCCCTGCCGGGGACGGTGGCAATGATGGCGCCCTTGGTGGAAGTAACATAACTGATTCCCATTGCCTCCAGCTCCTGGCTGACATAACCATTGGCCTGATATGTATAGCCACTGGGGCTGGGGATGGTCAGGAGATCCAGCAAGGTCTCTTTTATATATGGCCAATATTTTTCCATTTGTTTTCCTCCTCAATTTTTCTGGTTCCAGTATACCAAAGGCTTATGCCGGATTCCAGGGTCATGATGCCGGTACCCGGAAGTAAGGAAGGGGACTGCCGGGAATAATTGACACCGGCAGCATCATAATATACTATTGTTATATGATAATCATTTACAAGAAGGTGTAAATAAATGGATATTAAGCAGGACTTGGCCAGGCTCAATGCCCTGGGCTACAGGGTTACCCGGCAGCGAAGGCTGGTGTTGGAGGTAATCCGCGCCAATCCTTGTCTCCAGAATGTGGATGATATCTTCACCCAGTGCAGGGGGAGGGATGAGAGCATCAGCTATCCCACTATTTATCGCACCTTGGACATGTTGGTGGAGGCGGGAATGGCGCGCAGAACCCATTTCCAGGGCAAGAATTGGTACGAAGGTGTCATGAGCAGCCACCATCATCATTTCGTCTGCACTGAATGCGGGGCCACGGTTGCCCTCGCTGTTTGTCCACTGGACTTTTTAAAAGAGGATTTGCGCGCAGCTCAGTTTGAGGTCCATGAACATCAGTTCGAGCTGCTGGGAATCTGCAAGGATTGTCAGTCCAACCAGCCAAAGGGGGGAGTGCTTCTGTGAGCCATTTACATATTAGCGATGGAATATTGCCCTGGTGGTTATGGATTGGGGGCATGGTTTGCACTGGGTTGCTGACGCTGCTGGCCCTGTTAAAGCTGCGAAAACAGCGCCGTCTCCTGTCCCAGGTGGCGATAATGGCTGCCCTGGGGCTGGCAGCAATGAATATCCCCCTGGGCTTGCTGGTGCATATAAATTTATCGGCCCTGGCGGGAATTCTTTTGGGGCCCCTCAATGGCTTCCTGGCTACCTTCATTATGCTGGTGTTTAATGCCCTTATTGGGCATGGCGGGCTGACAGTACTGGGTGTCAACGCCCTGTTAGTGGGCAGCGAAGCCTTGGTGGCAGGAGCTTTGTTCCGGGGTTTGGGCGCCGACAAGGGCCTTTTGCCGAGGGTAGCTGTATCCGTGCTCATCGCCCTTGTTGTCTCTTCCCTGTTAGTTGTGGCGGTAACCGGTGCCGCAGGGCTGGGATTAGAGGCCCTGGCTCATCAACATGAAGAGCATGGGGGTGAAGGGCATGAGACGGTATTTCTCAAGACCTTATTGCCTTTGTATGCCCCTTTGCTGGCGATATGGGTTGCAGTGGAGCTGGGGGTGTCCTTGTTGGTGACAGCATATATTAACAAAGTTCGCGGGGACGTATTTGCCGGGAGGTGATGGCAGTGGATCTGGCGACTATGGATTATCTCGCAGCCAATCACCATTGCTGGCTGCAACGGTGTTCTCCCCTGGCCAAGGTTCTCTTTGCGGCCGGGGTACTGACTTTTCTCCTGACTACAAGGTCCCAGGCCTTTCTCCTTGGTATGCTGGTCTTTATCTTGGGGCTGGCCCTGAGCAACCGCCTTCCTTGGCGGGTGCTTCTGACTCTGGCCATCATTCCCCTGTTTTTCGCCAGCGTCTTTGCTATCAGCCTCAGGGACTGGAATGTGGGCGTGCTTGTCCTGGGGAGGGCAGTTGTATCGGCTCTGACAGTGGCCATGGTCTTTATGACTACTGTTCCGGTTCGCCTCCTGGGCCTCATTTCAGTGCCGATGCCTGCTGTTTTTGGAGAGCTAATGTACTTTACTTATCGTTCATTTTTTCTGTTACTGGAGAGCCTCAAGAATACCCTGCGCGCTGTTAGATTGCGCCGGGGCAGGGAAAGAATAAGCCTGTCCCGGGTGAGGGCAATGGCCCAGGTGTACGGCATGACCCTGGTGCGGGCCTGGGACATGGCGGGCCGGCAATATGATTTGCTGAGACTGCGGGGCCTGGGACAGGGTCTGAGGATCAACCGGGACTGGCGTTTGCGCCCTTGGGATTTGACCTTATTGGCTGCGATAATCGCAATAGGAGTGGGGTGGTATTGTGCTTGAGCCTTTGGTGTCAGTCAACTGCTTGCGTCATGTCTATCCTGACCGCACCGAAGTTTCCCTCTGTGGACTGGAGATGGAAGTCAACCCGGGGGAGATAGTCGCCGTGCTGGCTGCCAATGGGGCAGGCAAGACCACATTGCTTCAGCATATTACCGGCATGCTGCGGCCGGTAGAAGGCAGCGTCCGGGTCTTTGGCCTGGATCCCTATGAGGACTTTGAGAGGGTCCGCCCTCGTTTGGGAGTGGTGTTTCAAAATCCGGCGGAACAGATTATTGGCCCCACGGTGGGGGAGGATATCGCCTTTGGCATGGGGCACCTGAAGTTAAGCCGCCAGGAGCAGGACGCTCGCGTAGAGGCAATATTGCAGCGCTTGGGAATAAGCCACCTCAAGGATAAAGTACCTCACTACCTCAGTGGCGGTGAGGTAAAGAAAGTCGCCCTGGCGGGAGCATTGGTGACCGGACCGGAGTTGCTGGTGCTGGATGAACCTTTTTCCCAGCTGGACATGGCTGCGATAAAATCCTTGGTCAGCTTGCTGCGGTCAGTCAGCAGGGAAGATAGGACGGCAATTATTTTCACCAGTCATCAGCTGGAGCCGGCAGCGCTGTTGGCAGACACTGTCTATGTCCTCAATGGGGGCCAGGTGGCGGCCTGGGGCAAGCCTGTTGAAGTCTTTCAGCAACAGGCCGTACTTGAAAAAAGCGGCCTCCAGGCTCCCGACTTGTTCCGCCTGGTGGCTTTGCTGCAGCAGGGGGGGCTGGAAATCCACGCCGACCTGGATGTGGAGAAGGTAGCCGCTGAAATTCTTGCCGCAGTCGGCGGTTAGTGTATAATAAGAGAAGCTATTTTTTGGCGCAGGAGGTTGAAATGAGAGAAATATTAATTTACAGCATGATGGCAGGATTGGCGACTGCTCTTGGCGCCGGTATAGTGATTGTTGCAGGGAAGCCTTCCACAAAACTAATATCGGCACTGTTGGGTTTCGCAGGCGGTGTAATGCTGGCTGTGGCAACGATGGAGCTCATGCCTGAAGCCCTTGAAATCGGCGGCACTTTCCCTTCCCTGTTTGGCTTCGTAATTGGTGCTTTATTTATGCACTTGCTGGATCATTTGATCCCACATATACATTTTTCCAACGGATGTGAGGACAGCAAGGTAGAGATGTTAAAGGTGGGGTACCTGATCTTCCTTGGCATCGCAGTCCATAACATCGCCGAAGGCCTGGCTATTGGGGCAGGGATGGTGGCTAATCCCAGCCTGGGCTTTGCCATTGCCCTAGCCATTGGCATTCACAACGTTCCCGAAGGAATGGCTACGGCAGTGCCCTTGTGCCTGGGAGGGGAGACCCCCTTTAAGGTCTTGGTTCTTACCGCTGTTGCCGGCCTTATGACTGTGGTGGGTGCAGCTATTGGCGGCATTGCCTTTCAATCCAGTTCCGGATTTATTTCTGCCGCCCTGGGCTTTGCATCCGGAGCTATGTTCTACATCGTGGGCGATGAACTCATTCCCCACGCCAGGAATTATCACCATTACCTGGCTACCATTGGCCTGGTGGCCGGATTTATAGTGGGTGTATTGATTTAACAATATACAGAAGCAGGCAGTGCCTGCTTTTTTTGTGGCTGCTGGGCAAAGGCGGGATATTTATTGGCACCTGGCACCTCCCCTGGGGCGGGGTAATACAATGAAGCAGGCAGGAGTTGGTCATTCTTTAATAAGCTCATGGCACCAATCCTGCCACCAAACGCCGCTTCGGCGAAGCAGTGCCGACAATGGCGGTCCCCGGGGCAGGTTGCCCGATGTTGCCGAGGCTGGCGTTTGTTAATATATTGGACCGGGTCCAAGGGCCCGGTCCGTTTTCTTTGAAAAAAATTATTGACAAACGATAATTGTACTGGTAAGCTTAAAGCATAATTATTGTTTAACGATAATTGGAGGCGGTACCCTTGAAAATTAAAAACCTGGCGATGGTGTTGGTCATAGAGGCGGTCCTGTGCCTGCTGGCGGCATGCCTGGCCATTCCCTCCGCCAATGCATTGTCTACCGGGCTTTCATTTCCCTTTGCTCAGATTGGGGGGTGGCTGCGGACTCTGTCCCTTTCGGGGGGGTGGGGCAATATTGCAGCAATCCTGGTTTACAGTGCTGTTGGCCTCTGTCCCTTGCTGTACTTTCTCTGGCGGCTGGTGAAGAAGAAAGTGAAGCTCGAGGATTGCCTCCTGGTGGTAATGAGTGCGCTGCTTTTTATCATGATGTACCTCATGGTCAATCCGGCGTTCTTTACTAAGCATGTGTCTAACGGCCTTGAGGGCTTGGGACAGCTGATAACGGGTTTTAATGCGCACATCCAACTTTCGGGGAAGGCCGCCTGGGGCATCAGCTTTTATTCTGTTCTCTTTGGCTGCCTCATCCTCAAGCTGCTGCGGGGAGTCAGCAGTGCCGGGACTATTGGAGTGTTGGACTGGATACAGAGGCTCCTTGCGTTAATAGCCGCAATCCTGGTATTTAGCGTCTTTTATCTTGGTGTCTTTGGCATAAATACCACTATTCATGAAGTAAAAAGCGCCAATACTCATCCCGATATTTCCCTGGCGGCCACCAATGCATTTATCATTATCCGCAACATTCTGCGGCTGGCTCCAGTGGCCTTAAGCATCGGCCTTGTGCTGCTGGCGATAAAACTTGCCGAGGCTTTGAAGGA
>JAAYHI010000017.1 GCA_012727415.1 Bacillota bacterium | reverse complement strand
CCCCCAGCTCCGCTCCTCTCTCCATTACCCAGCGCACCAACGCCTGGCCTTTGGGGGCAACCACTTCAATCAGTCTGGCACAGGTGCTTAACTTTTTGTACAGGCCAGTGCGCTTGTCAGTCTTGCCCCGGGTGTAGACAATGAGGACATTGTCGTGGCTGGACAAGAGCTCCCCCACCTGTCCGGAATCGGGTTTGCCTGCAAAAAGTTCCTGATACTCAACAAGAAAAACTCTGGATTCGGAAAACATCGGCATGTCCAGCAGCCTTTCTTTCAGTTCCTCCCAACTGGACAGCCTTTCCAGGGACCATTCATCATCGCCGCCGTGGCGGCCAATGAGCTCTTTGACTTTGGCATCCACCAAGTATTCCTCTTCACCGACAACGAAGTAATTATCAGCCATGACTATCTCCCCGCAAAGGTTTTTACACTGACTCCGCCCCAGGGCCAAAAAACTGCACGCACACACCCGCATACATCAATGCGGTAGACCCTGCACTTAGCCCTGGCGAGATTATCCAGAGTTGATTCATCCGGAAAGCCGAAGGAGTTGGCCAAACCACAACTGACGACGGCAATCCCGGGCCTGACTTGTTCCAGGAAAGCTGGAGAGGTTGAAGACTTACTGCCGTGATGGGCCACCTTAAGCACCTGGTGGGGCCTTAACCGGGGAGAATACAGCATTTCCCCGTCTGCTTCAATATCTCCGGTAAGGAGCACTTTATCCCCTCCCAGGGAAACCAGGAGGGAAGTATCGTTGACATTGGCCAGCTCGAGCTGGTGGGAACAGATTTCCAGGCCGTCGAGGACAGTGACGGGAGCCGACACCTCCGTCGCCTGGGGAAGGTCCAGGGAGAAATTGACGACAACCTGGTCGGCAGGAACTTCCGCCAGCACCGCTGCCAGCCCTCCCAGGTGATCGGCATGGGGATGGGAAATGATCACCCTCTTAAGCCTGTCTGCTCCCAAATACCGCAGAGCGGGCAGCACTGCCTTCTCCCCGGCCCGGGCGTCTCCGCAATCCACCAGTGTCCACTGCCCCCTGGCGCGGATGACAATGGCCTCCCCCTGGCCCACATCGAGAAACCAAACCGTGGTCACACAATGAGTAAAGAAATTGAAAACCAGGACAACTATTGACATACCCGTTACCAGAAGGTAAGCAGTTTTTTTAAAGCCAAGACCCGACAGATGCAACAGCAGGCCCAGGCTGGCCACTGCAGTGAGGGCTAAGCCCAGCCCCCCCATCCTGATTGGCAGGGGGAATTCAGTGAGGAGAGTTAAAAAGGCTGCAACTCCCTTCAATAAGATCCTGGCGGGGAAGGCAACTACTGCTCCCATTGCCCCGGGGAGCAAGCCTGCCAGCAGCGAAAAACCTGCTAAAAATGGCATCAGGGGCACGATGACGATATTGGCAAACAGAGACCACAGAGATGAGCTGCCAAAAAGGCCAATGACGAGGGGCAGGGCTACCAACTGGATGAGTATTGTCACTGCGGCGGTCTGCCGTATTAGTGTCGGCAAAAAAACCAGCAGCTTGTCCAGACTGCCCTTTGCTCTCAGGCAGACAAAGGTAGAAATCAGGGAAAAGACAAAGGCATAATCAAATAGTTGCAAGGGGTTATACAAGAGCATGGCAAAAACCGTCCACTGCAAGGCAGTAAACCCCTGCTTCTCTCTGCCTGCCAGCAGAGCGGCAACGCCCCATGCAGCCATCAGCGCTGCTCTGACTAAAGAGGGCGAAGGGCCGGCAAAAACGATATACACGGCAATGCAGACCAGGGCGATAATTGCCGCCACTGCCCTGCTCAGGCGCAAAAAGCGCAACAGGCCCAGGATCAGCCCCAGCAAAATTCCCACATGAAGGCCGGAAATAGCCATGATATGACCGGTTCCCGTTAAATACAGGGCGGATTTTAACTCCCCTGCCAACATACTGCGGTCGCCGGTGGTAAGGGCCAAAGCCAGGGCTGCACTGTCAGGGCAGGCGATGTTGTCGAGAATGTTTTGCCTGTAGTTTTCCCTGGCCCGCTGGAGGAGATTAAGGGAAACAGGCTGGTAAGACAGGGTTTCCGGCCTGTTTAGGCAACCGATTTCGCCGTTGTAGATTTTGCGCTTATAATGCCAGCCCTGGCCGGGATTGCGGTACTGCACCGGGGGGTATAAAACGCCGCGCAGGCGATACACCCCAGAAGAGTAACTGTCGGAATAAATCAGGACTGTAGCCCCCGCCAAAGACTCCGGTTCCAGGACTTTGCCCTGCCAGGCATAAGAATCTCCCTCCTGGACAAGCTTGGTGCTCTTAATGAGCAAGACTTCTTCCCGGCCATACTCGGGCCTGTACAGTCCTTGCAAATGAAATACCGTCAGCAGCATGCCGGCAGCAAAGAAAATAACACAGAGGGCAACTGCTTGCCTTCTGCTGAATACCAACAGCACAAGGCCAAATCCCAGGGAAAGCCCGGCGAGAAGCCAGTGATTAAAAAGCTCCCCGCAAATAATACCCAGCACTAAACCGGCTACCAGCCACCAGGACATTATTCCAATTGCGCAATCAGCACTTCGTCGCTGCCGTCAATTTCTTCTAACCGGACCAGGACATTTTCCTGCCTGGAAGTAGGGACATTTTTCCCAACACAGTCAGCGCGAATAGGCAATTCCCTGTGGCCGCGATCCACCAGGACAGCCACTTGTATGCGCTTGGGGCGCCCCAGGTCTATTACAGCGTCCATGGCGGCCCGCACTGTCCTGCCGGTAAAAAGGACATCATCCACAAGGACGACTATGGCACCGCGGACACTAAAGGGAAGTTGCACAGGGGCCACGGTGGGCTGCTCCTGGTCCGAGGTCAGATCATCTCTGTACAATGTAATGTCCAGTTCTCCCACCGGCACCTTTACACCCTCAATTTCCAGTATTCTGGCGGCGATTCGCCTGGCCAGGGGCACTCCACGGGTGCGAATCCCCAATAAGACCACATCCTCAGTGCCATGATTGCGCTCTATTATCTCGTGGGATATGCGCCGAATTGTGCGGGAGATTTGTTCTTGAGCGAGAATACGGCTTTTTATCTTCATCATCGTCCCCCTTATTGGTTGATCTATCCATTGCCCTGAAATATTGCGATTGACTGCAGGCTAGTTTACATAACATGAGAACACCAAGGGAAAACCCTCAGTTTTCAGGGATTATGCCCTTTGTTGCCATTGACTATTTTCAGATATAATCAGCAATATACTTTACTAGGAGGATGGAGATGCGAAAAGCGAAGCTGAAGCGTATACCGGTAACAATCGCCCTGGCGATGTGCATATGCCTGTTACTCGCCACCCCTGTTTTTGGGCAGCAACACATTATTAAACCTGGAGACAGTCTGTGGAAAATTTCCCGCGCATATGGGGTAACCATTGAAAGTTTGAAAGCAGCCAATAATCTCAGCAGTGATCTCATTATTGCCGGAAAGACCCTCACAATTCCCACAGTCCATACAGTTGTGCGGGGCGAAAGCCTGTATCTTCTGGCGCAACGCTATGGGACAAGCATTAGCGCAATTGTCAGTGCCAACAATATAACCGGAACGATTATCTACGTTGGGCAAAAGCTGGTCATCCCCACTGCGGCCAACGCTCCCGCAATAAAGACTACGGTCACAGCGCAGGAATTTGAATTGCTGGCGCGGGCAGTCTACAGCGAGGCCCGGGGAGAACCATTCCTGGGACAAGTGGCTGTTGCCGCCGTTATCCTCAACCGGGTGAAACACCCTGACTTCCCCAACACCATTGCCGGCGTCATCTACCAGCCCTGGGCAATTACTGCTGTTCATGACGGCCAGTTCTGGCTGACACCCAATCAGTCAGCTTACAATGCAGCACAGCAAGCCATAAACGGTGTCGACCCCACGTACGGTGCTGTGTTCTACTATAATCCTGTCACTGCCACCAATCTCTGGATTCGGACCAGGCCCATCATTACCAAGATCGGCAATCATGTCTTTGCAAGATAATAACAGGCTCCTCGGAGCCTTTTTTTTTGCTCAATAAGTAATGAGATCTTTAATGCTCTCGAATATTTTCGGGCCGATTGTGTTGACCTTGGTGATTTCTTCAATGGAAGTAAAAGGGCCGTGGGTTTCCCGGTATTCGATGATTTTTTGCGCCCGGGCAGGGCCAATATTGGGCAGGGCCTCCAACTCTTTGGCGCTGGCGGTATTGATATTGATCAGACCATCTTGGGATTCGGACTCGGTGCTCACAGCAGGAACATGCACCTTCTTGCCGTCAATGAGGATTTCAGCCAGGTTAAGCCGGTGGATATCAGCCTCCGCCAAAGGGCCCCCCGCAGCGTCTATTGCATCCCCGACCCTGCTGCCGGCAGGCAGAGTATATACACCAGGGTTGTTAACTGCCCCGGCCACATGTACTGTCAGGGTTGCCTCACTGACCAAGGGGGTTTTCTCGGCGAAAGTGCCTTTACGGCTGCTGCAGATTCCCAGGGAAGCTATTATAACCGCAAGAACTATTAAATAAGCAAGTTCTTTGGTTTTTAGCTCCACAATCTACCCTCCTAATATGAATCTGGAGTTGTATTCTGCGCAGCAGCGGGAATGTCCTGCAAAAAAAGCGCTCGCGGCGCTTTTACAGGGCGTTTAGTTGGTCTAACAGGGCATCGACATCAATGCCATGGGCAATGGCTGCCTCTTCAATACTCTCGGCACTGGCAGTTGGGCATCCGATACAATGCATGCCATGGCTTAAAAATATTTCGGCACTTCTGGAATCCACTTGCAGTGCTTCTTTAATAGTCATATCTTTGCTGAATTTCATAGTCTGAACTCCTTTATATTTTTTTTTGGGCGATGAAGGTAAGCCTCTGGGTCGCAGGGGAAACAGCTTTAAAGCTGTAATTGTTCCAAATTCCTTTAAGCTCAAAGCCCGTTTTCTCTAAATAGTATACCAGGGTTGACACGGAATGACAACGCTGCTGAATGAGGAAAACAGATTTGGACCAGCAGCCCCTGCTGTGCACATACAGGGAAATATCCGCGAAATTAAAGGGAGGCGAATATTGGTTGCGCCAGATTACATCCACACCCTGTGTTTCCCAGGCAAAGATATTATTGCCTAAAATACGCCGGTACTTATACTCAGTATTAATATCAAAGATCAGGGATCCCTTTGGGCTCAAACAGCGATGGACTCCTTGGAAAAATCTGATTACCTCTTTGTTGCCGAGAAGGTGATTGAGGCCGTCACATGTCGAAATAACCAGGTCTGCTTTCAGGGGGAGGGCAGAAAAATTCCCCTGGAACAGGGGCAAGGACAAGCCCAAGGCCTCGGCCTTGCTCCGGGCCAGGGCCAGCATCTCCTGCGAGCTGTCCAGGCCTGCAACGCGAAAGCCCTTCTGCCTTAATCCCAGGGCCACGGTGCCAGTGCCACAGCCGGCGTCGACAATGCAAATACTTCCCTGTCTTCTTGCATAGGCGGCGATAAACTCAATCCAGCGCCGGTAGGGCACATCAGCCATGAGCCAATCGTAATACCTGGCTAATAGATCGTAGGCCCCCATCAGTCCCGGTACTCCCATAACCGTTCCAGCTGGTAGTACTCCCGGGCTTCGGGAGTAAAGATATGCACAACAAAATCCAGGTAATCCAGGAGGATCCACTCACCCTCCTGGTATCCTGATTTACTGAAAGGTACGAAATTATTTTCGGCCAAAGTCTCCTCAATAAAATCGGCAATAGCACGGGTGTGAATTTTCGTCAACCCCGTTGCCAGGACAAAATAATCAGTAAAGGCTGAACTGGCACTGATATCAATAATCTTGATATCTGCAGCCTTTTTTTCTTCAGCGGCGGCGGCAGCCAGATTAACTGCCAGCGGTTGCATGCTCTACCTCCCTCTCAAATCTTGCCCCAGAATAACGGCCACAGGATTGTCACTGTCAATATAACTGTCTTCGATAAGAACCGCCTCGACATCCAGGATCAGGGAAATTTCCACGGCGGCAAGATGGTACTCTTTCTGGTAATATATGCGGGTAAACTCGGAGAGCTCAGCATTGTCAACCCGGCCAATGTTAAACAGGTGTCCCCGCAGCAGGTTTGCCGTCTTGGCGGCAAAACCGGTAATGCCATTGCCGTTAAATACATCCACTACCAGCAAGGACTTGTCATAGCCCGGTATATTATTGACAATCTGACTGACTTTCATTTCTAACAGCTTTTGATCACAAGACCAGTATTGCTGTTCTCCCGAGGCAAGCCAGCTGCCCGGCAACAGGGAGTAATTGCGGTCCTCCCAGGCCAGGGCTTGCAGCGAATCCCGGAGCTTTGCCAGCTGCCGGGGCGACATATCCGAATCGTACCCCTCGGCAATGCTGCCCATGTTGGTGACGAAGTAGCTGATATGTTTCAGCGTAAACAGCTGGTTAAACACTTCCACCAGCAGAGATTTTTCCGCCCAAAACCCAATGTCGCGACACTCAGTATCGGAGGCAATGAGGGGAATGATCTGGTTTGACGGAATTTCGTTGGCACCGGGCTTAAAGATGTAATCCGATTCTTCAGTGCTGACAATATACTCTTCCGGCAAGGTGACAGTAACCCCGGAAATCTCCGAGACGATATCCTTGATTTTTTGGACATCATAGACCACATAGTGGTCTACGGGCATTTTATAGGCAAACAATTTTTCCAGAGCATCGATGGTTGCATAAATTCCCTGCTCAGCATAGAGAGCGGCAAGGGAATCGGTGGCATCTGCCTGCCCGCTTATCAGGGTTGCGGGAGGAATCCGCAGGATGTGAATCGGCGCGTCCTGGGAAGCCGGCACTGAAAGGAGTGTGCAGGAAGTTATTCTGTTATTGAGGCGTCCGGCAATTAAGAACTGAACTCGCTCATTCTCCTGGGGGCGCCAGACAGCAGGAGAATCTGAACCCTTCAGCGCCTGAAAGAGTGAAAAGTAACGCACACACAAAAACAACAGAATGAGGAACACTGCGATGGTAAGAAGTGTCCCCAGCTTTTTAAAACTAAATCTTTTCTTTTTCCGCCGGAAGCGGCTGGCGCGTGGTAAATACTGCATGGTGCACCTCCTTCACCCTTTATTCCTTCCACATTAACCGCTCAGATTCCTTCTCGGTAGAGCCCCATTTCCGCAATATACTCCTCTACTCCGGGCGGAACCAGGTAGCGCACTGACAGTCCCTGCCTCACCCTTTCCCGGATTAAAGTAGAAGAGATCTGAATAATGGGGGCATTGCAGATAATAATTTTCGCCTCCAGGTGCTTCAGAGGCAGCAACAGTTCTTTCCAATCTGTCGCTTCCCGGGCAAAGGCAAGTAATGTAGCCCGTTGGGCAATGCCCTGGGGATCCCGCCATGTACTAAAATCCCGGAGAGAATCACTGCCGACGACAAAGTATAATTCTTCCCTGGAGACACTGAACTCCCGGGAATATCTTTCCAGGGTATCGACGGTATAGTTGACTTTTCCCAGGTTGTATTCGTATTCATCGACGATAAAACTGGGATTGCCATGGGTAGCTATCTTCAACATCTCCAGGCGTTCGTCGCCGGAACCCACATTGTCTTTGCAAGGGTGGTTCCCTGCAGGCAAAAAGCGTACAGGTGCCGACAAGGCATCTGCCACCCACTGGGCCACTACCATGTGACCCAGGTGGGGAGGATCGAAACTGCCGCCAAAGAGGATTATGCTCTCTTTACTCATAAGTAAATTCCTCCTCGCCAATGATTACTGTATCTCCTGGCTGAATCCCCTCTTTTTGCAGCAGGTCGAAAACCCCCATTGCCTTGGCGACCCGATAGAAATTTGCAACGGCTTCATCATTGTCAAAATCGGTTTTTGCCGCAAGAATCTCCACCCGTCGTCCCGACAAGACATAGACATCCTCCGCCACCTTTTCTACGAGGATTCCCTGCTGAGGCAAGAGTTCTATCAGGGTATTTTCCGGTGACGGCGGTGTAAGCGGGACCCTGGGCAGTTCCGCCAGCAGCTGGGAAATGCGCTGAATTAACTTTTCGGTGCCGGTGCCAGTGGCGGCGGAAATTTCAAAAATCTCCACCCCCGGCAAGGCCTGCCGGAAACCCTCTATGGG